>JARCMD010000399.1 GCA_030248885.1 Leptolyngbyaceae cyanobacterium MP9P1.79
AAGAGGGGAGAGGGACTTCAATCCGGCTCCCCTGCTCCCGTTCTGGGAGAAGGGGTTGGGGGATGAGGGCTAGCGATCGCAAAAATGTCCGAACTATTGGAAGTGCAACGCACACGCTACGCGAACGCCCTTCCGGTGCTTGATATGACCTTCTCTGGAAATCTCATTAGGCTGCGATCGCTGTCCCCAGTTGCAGGGCGTAGAGATTGGCATACACCCCCTGCTTGGCAATTAATTCGGTATGGGTGCCCTGTTCTACGATTTCCCCTTGTTGAATCACCAGCACTTGATCGGCTTGGGTCACGGTGCTGAGGCGGTGGGCGATGACAAAGCTAGTGCGGTCTGCCAGGATACGATCGATCGCATCCTGCACCAACCCCTCTGTGCGGGTGTCAATGCTACTCGTGGCCTCATCCAGGATCAAAATTCGCGGATTAATCAACACAGCGCGGGCAATACTCATCAATTGCCGCTGACCTTGGCTCAGGTTGGCTCCCCGTTCCCCCACCAAGGTGCTGTATCCCTGGGGCAATTGTGTAATGAAGTCATGGACATTCGCCACCTGGGCCGCTGCTTCAATCTGCGCCTGGGTGGCATCAGGACGACCAAAGGCAATATTTTCTGCCACCGTGCCACCAAATAAAATATTGTCTTGCAACACGATCCCGATCTGGCGACGCAGGCTGGCTTGGGTCACAGCACGCACATCAATGTCATCAATTTTGACGGCCCCCGTAGAGACATCATAGAACCGCAGGATCAGGTTGATGATGGTGCTTTTGCCGGCTCCCGTTGGGCCCACAAGGGCGATCGTCTGCCCCGGTTTGGCGAGTAAATTGACATTTTTCAACACCGGCTGATCAGGGTTATAGCCAAAGGTCACGGCTTCAAACCTCACCTCGCCTTGGATAGGCGGCATTTCAGCAGCATCCCCAGCGTCATTGAGTTGCGAGGGTTGATCCAACAATTGAAAGATGCGTTCCACCCCCGCCAGGGCCGATTGGGCTTGGGTGTAGAACTGGGACAGAATTTGTACAGGACGGAAAAATTGTTGGACATACAACAGCGATGCCGTCACGATCCCTACCGTTGCTTCGCCTATGTAAGCCAAGTAGCCTCCGTAGGCAAGGACAACAGCAGTCGCTAAGGTATTGAGAAAATCGATCGAGGGCAAAAAAGCGGACGTAATGGCCACCGCTTGCACATTGGCATCGCGGTTGGCAGCATTCAAGGCGTTGAATTCTTCAATGTTCATCTGCACCCGGTTGAACGCCTGCGCTTCCCGCACACTGCCAATGTCTTCCTCTAGCTTGGTGGAAAGCTCGCCGATCGTCTCACGGGTGACCCGAAACCGCGCCCGGGCCCAACGGGCAAAAAAGCCAGTGGTAATCAACATCAAGGGCACAGTGAGATTGCTGACCAACCCCAAGCGGAGGTTGATGACGAGCATCATGATCACAATGCCCACCAAGCTGAACAAGTTGCCCAACATTTGCGCGATCGTCTGCCCAAAGGCCTGATTCACCACGCTGACATCGTTCAACAGCCGACTCATCAGATCCCCCGCTTCACTGCGATCGAAAAAGCTAACGGGCAAACTCTGAATTTTGGTGAAAATATCCTGGCGCAGTTGTCCCAGCACCCGCTGCACAATCCAGCCCACCCGTAAAATCTGGGCCCGAATTGCCAAGATACCCACGGCATAGACAAAAAACAGCACCCCTAACATCAGGTAAAGTCCCTGGAGGTTGCCCTTGACAATTAAGTTGTCGATCGACCAACCAATGAGAAAGGGCCCAATGGATTGAGTTGTGGCCCCGATCGCCACAAACATCAGCGCAACGGGAACTTCCTTGCGGTACGGTTGCAAGTATCCCAAAAAGCGCTGGAGGGTTGGCAGTTGCCGAGTTGCTTTCTGGGTCGGCGCAACAATGGGGCCAGGAGTTCTCATGGGTAGCGACCTTGTGGAGACGTGGGCAACCGATCGCATTACTGAACTGAAGCGATCGTGGTTCAGCTTATCAGAAGTTAAGAGCCTGGTTAAAACGTCGCAAAGCTGATTTCCCGCTATTTACCAATCTAGTTTACTGAAAGAGCAAAACAACCTGCGTAGTTACGGTATGAGGTCTTTGTAGCTGATGACGCGGTTACGCCCCCCAGCTTTGGCTCGAAGGAGGTGCTGATCCGCCCGTTGCAGCAAACTTGTTCCCCTAGCATCGTCGTCAGGTTCCAGAGAAGCCACCCCAGCGCTGATGGTGATTTTGCGATCGGACATGCCATCCACATTGAAGAGTTGGTCACTGATTAACCGACGGAGCCGATTAGCAACAGCGATCGATTCCACGGCTTCTGTATTAGCGAGAATAATTACAAACTCTTCGCCGCCATAGCGGAAGGGCGTATCGTAAAACCGCAGATTATAACGCAGGCGATCGGACAACAATTTCAACACCCGATCGCCCACTAAATGTCCAAAGGTGTCATTGATCGACTTGAAATAGTCCACATCCAGCATCATCAGGCTTAAGGGTGAAGAACGGGTGCGGGCATTTTGAATCTGTCGGGGCAACTCCCACTCCAGGGCGCGACGATTATTGAGTTCAGTGAGAGAGTCAGAAAAGGCGATCGCAGACAACACATCATTGGTGCGAATCAGTTCTCGGTAGTTCCGCACAATGCGTAACCCCACATGAATGTGAGCCTGAAGCAAGTAGTTCCAGGGGGTCACTTCCTCCACGATCGGCAATGTCTCTGGGCAAACCAGCACAGTTTCTCCCTTCGTCCATGATTCTGCATGGAGTTCTGGATTCAGTGTTTCTTCATTGCCCCGAATACGCTCTTCCTGAGCTATTTCTGGGAGCCATAGGTAGGCATCGGCTGCTTGCATCAACGCCTCAGCCGTAATTTCTTCTCTCGATGCCATCAAGGGAGGTGTGGAGACGCGATCGTCCAACAAAATGCAATAAATCCAAGCCAAACGACTCTGTTGCTTAATCTGAGTACAAAGCTCCAAGCTACCAGACTGGCTAGCTTGCAACACGATCAAATCGGGCTGTTGAGCTTGAATAATCGGATCAGCCTCAGCAGGACTAGCGGCAACTTCAACAGCACAGGTTGACAAATTGCGAAGCTTGTCGATGAGGATTGCTAGGAAGTCATCGCCTCCGACGACCAAAATAGAAGCGTCCATTATTGGGGTAGACGAGTCTGAGACATCAATGTTAAGTGAGTTTGAGAAACAGATTTAAGTTTCATGAGATTTAAGTTTCATGAGAAACCTATCAGGTGTTTTGAAATATGCCTAATGATATAGAGCAATAGTTCGGACATATTGCGATAGCTAGCCCTCATCCCCCAACCCCTTCTCCCGTTTTGGGAGAAGGGGAGCCGGATTGAAGTCCCTCTCCCTTCTTGGGAGAGGGATTTAGGGTGAGGGTCTATATTGCCTGTACAACAGGGTTTCCAGCACCTCCACAAAAACTGTCCGAAGTATTGATAGAGAGAAGCAAGGGAAGATTGAAACTTAGATCAAATTTAGCTCTAGAGGATGTTTGAAAAGTGGTCAGTTGTCATGTAAGACACACATCTGCTGATTCGCCCCTTCCTCCTAAAGAAGGAGAGATTAGATTCCAAATCCACCTTTTTTAGAAGGATTTGGAGGGATCTAGAAGGTTTAATCCTAACAGTAGGACTTTTCAAACGGGTGCATCCCAGTTTTGTAACCGCCCGATCCACCCTCACCCTAAATCCCTCTCCCTAGGGAGAGGGACTTTGAATTCCGGCTCCCTTCTCCCTAGGGA
>JARCMD010000400.1 GCA_030248885.1 Leptolyngbyaceae cyanobacterium MP9P1.79
CCCCTTCTCCCAAAAGGGGAGAAGGGGAGCAAGATCCAAGTCCCTCTCCCCACCTGGGAGAGGGATTTAGGGTGAGGGTTGCAAAAGTGAGATGCTCCCGAACTGATTAGCCTGCTAGTTTACCAAGGGAACGTAATAAATTTGCCCGCGCTAGTGCTTCATAGCGCTCCCGAAATAGGGGAGTTGAATAGATGGTTGCGCGATCGATGAATACTTGTAATATCTTTCGCCGCTCACGTTGGTATACAGGACTTGAAACCCAGGAATATTCGGCGCGAACTTGTTGCTCATATTCAGCAAAGCGTGTTGTCTCCGATGCCAAAATACCCAAGTCTACGTCTACCAGCACTTCAGCATCGACACCGATCGGAACTGCATCATGCTTTGTCACCATAATCAACGAATGAACCCGCGCTCCGATCGCATCAGATAAGCCCTGGTCTGCCACGATCGCTTGGGCCCATGTAGCACTTTTCTGCTCATTTTCGGTGCTGGATACGTCATAGATTGCGTCGTGAAACCAGATGGACAACTCCACTTCTGAAGGGTGTTCAGCATCACTGCGGATCTGCTCAAAATGACTCAAGCACTCCTCTAAATGCTGAAGTGTATGGTATTTGCGATGAGGCTCTGCGTAGCAGGTTATAACCTGAGTATATAGGTCATCTGTGGGAGTTACTACACCCAGTTGCTGCCACATAGCCTGCCAACGAGAGAGGGAGATCATTTTACTCATTCATGGATTTATCACTCCAAGCGTCCTGGTGAGAACATTCCACTCTACATAATTATCCAATCATTTCACTCTGTCGCCATGAAAAAGCAACACCTATTTATCCTCATCACCGGATTGACTGCCCTACTCCTCATCTGCCTCAGTCAATTCGTCTTCATCACTCCCAATGCCGCCCAGCCCACCGCCAAGTTAACCGTTTCCGCAGCCATTAGCCTCACCGAGGCACTGCAAGATGTAAAGCAATTGTATGGACGCAGCCAACCCAGTGTCGCGTTGACCTATAACTTTGGGGCATCCGGGGCATTGCAGCAACAGATTGAGCAGGGTGCGCCCGTGGATGTTTTCATCTCAGCAGCCACCAAACAGATGGATGCCTTACAAGCTAAGAACTTGCTCTTACCCAATACGCACCGAAATTTGCTAACGAATCAGTTGGTATTGGTTACACCGTTGGGAGTAAGAACGATTACTAGCTTTAAGGATTTAACCCGATCGCAAATTCAGCGAATTGCTCTGGGAGAACCAAGAAGCGTTCCAGCGGGTCAATACGGAGAACAAGTCCTAAATTTTTATGGCATTGCTGAGCAAGTTAAGCCCAAACTGATCTATGCCAAAGATGTCCGGCAAGTGCTGACCTATGTGGCGACGGGCAATGTGGATGCCGGACTGGTCTATCTCACCGATGCCCGCAGCAGTAAACAGGTGCGGTTGGCTGCCATCGCTCCACCATCCTCCCACACCCCGATCGTCTACCCTGTCGCTGTGGTGCGAGATACCAAAGACCCGATCGCCGCCAAAGCCTTTGTCCAATTTCTCTTCACCCGCCAGGCACAGGCTGTGTTCAGCAAATATGGCTTTAAGCCAGCCCTAAAATCCTAATTGCAGTTGTTCAGGTTGCTGATCTGCTAACACTGGAACTATCTACGCTATTTAATCCGTGGAGAAATTTAGGGGATGAGGAAGATTTTAAGTTCTATACGTTTAACCTTGAAAAAATCAATGACCTATGACTAATTGGCCCATTTCAAAATAACTGTGCTTGAATATGTGGGACTGAACGTTATAAGAGTGATCTCTGATTAAGCAGGGATAGATATTAAACGGGGATCGTAACTACTCAGGCTGCTAACTCAATGTCGAGCTGCCCTCATCCCCCACCCCCTTTTCCCCAGGGAGAAGGGGAGCCGGATTGAAGTCCCTCTCCCTAGGGAGAGGGATTTAGGGTGAGGGTAGGCTGAGTAGTTACCGGGGATCAATAAAAACAGGGATAGATAAAGATGATGAAATTAATTTTACCGATCGCTCTGCTGCTGACTGGGATGGGGCTTGCCATGCCAGCGAAGGCTGAGAACCCGGAACATACCAGGCAACTCCTGTCCACTAAAAAATGCCAACGATGTGATTTGACGGGAGCAGGTCTGGTTTTTGCTAACTTGGCTAATGTTGATCTCAGGGGTTCTGATCTCAGTGGCGCGAACTTGAGTCGTGCCAACCTGACCAATGCCAACTTAAGTGGCGCAAAACTCGTTGGAACGAGCTTGAATGGGGCGAACTTGAGCGGGGCAAACTTGAGCGGGGCGGACTTGAGTGGGACAGATTTTACCCAAGCCTACCTGAATAATGCTGATTTGCGAAATGCCAATATGGTCTACACATCCCTCAAAGGCGCGATCGGCACCCCAATTTATGCCTTGAATGCAGCAGATCTTTATCGCTGGGGGCTAGAAGAAGCGAAGCGAGGCAACCATAGTGGAGCAGTGAATTACTATAACCAAACCTTAGCCTTGGAGCCGAAGTCGCCCACAATCTACTTGAGTCGTGCCATATCCCTCTTCAAACTAGGAGATAATGAGGCAGCCATTCGAGACTCAGAAGTGGCATCTAAGCTCTATTCCATGAGTGGTGACACGAAAGGCTACGAGACATCTCAACAGGTGATTAAAGTCGCCAAGCAGTCCCAGGCTGCTGTGAATGCCCCTCCAAACGCTGGCGGAGGAGACTTTGGTTCTGCTCTAATGGGTGTTTTTAGTACCTTATTGAACGTATTCTTTTAGAGGTTGGTTTGTCCTACGGTTTTATATCCATTGGGACAATAGACTGTAGCGATCGTCCCTCATTTTTTATTTAAGGAGATTTCTGGTTTATTTAAGGAGATTTCCGGGAAAAATGCTTCGTCCTTCGGTCTCCTATGTATAAACTTGCTTGGGAATCTCCTGAGACCTCATTTTTATTTAAGATAAATATCTTAATATTTAAGATATTTATCTTAATATTTCTTAATTATGAATGAACATGAGTTTCTAACGCTTTATGCGGAGGGAAATAGAAATTTTGCCCAAGTGAACTTGGCTGAAGCTAATTTAGCAAGCGCCAGCCTGATAGAAATCAAGCTGGCAGGGGCTAACTTAAGCAAAGCAAATTTCAACGGAGCCAAACTAATTTTGGCTGATCTCTCTGGGACAAATCTGTCAGGAGCTAGCCTGATTAGAGCCAACTTAATCGGTGCAAACTTGAGCAAAGCCAACCTACGCAAGGCGAATCTGATTGGGGCAATTATGATTGATGCCAATTTGACAGGGGCAGATTTGACCGAGGCGAATCTCCGTGGAGCAATTTTAAGTGAGGCGAAGTTAACGCGGGCAATTCTTCGCAGCGCAGATTTGCAGGAAGCAGACTTGGTTGGTGCCGATTTGGGCGAGGCTAAACTAACCGAGGCAAATTTACGCAGCGCCAATCTGACAGGGGCAAGTATCGTTGGGGCTGACCTGTGGGGAGCTAATTTGGAGCAAGTGGTATTGCGTGATAGCCCAGTTCTAGAAACGTAGTTTTAGATAGAGTAACTGGGAATGAGCCGGACAAAAACTTACTGCTGCATGGGCAAAGCATTCCCTTTAGGAAGCGAGTTACGGATGAGGCGAGTTACGGATAAGAAACGTCTGGTCAATTTAGGGGTTTATCTGCCTCCGATCTCTGCTGGTGTAACCTTCTCTAGGAATCTCCCAAGTTCCTTGCCGCTGATGAGTTATTTTCGCTATGCTTCACTGTCATGGAAACGTCAGGATTTACGATCGACTTAAAAGGACTGGGGCGGCAACTGCAAGCTGCTCTACAACGGCACCTGCCAGAGATGCCCATCCAGGTACAGTGCGCCATGAAAGGGCAAGCCCTGATGGTTTTGGCACAGCACTTACCCGGAATCGTGCCTGATCCCTTACAGACCTTCAAGACCTTAGAGCAGGCAATCAATGAAGCAGCGCAGGTGACTCAACCCGTGCGATTGTACTTACGGATTGTGGGGCAGCAGCAGCCCTACGCCTTTCACACGTTTACATTAGAACTGATCAATCCGTTTATTTCTGAACCTGTCGAACCGCCTACCGAGCCACAGAATATTCCCATTGCTGTCTTAGAGCTTCCCTCCAGCGTGGAAGCACACCATTCAAGTGTTGATGATTTAGCAGCTACCGATCGCTCGATCGACCTTTCCCTAGACCCGCCGATCGACCTTTCCCTAGACCCTCCAGAAGCAACTAAATCAGGAGCAGCTAACTATTGGGGCGTGTCCTATGACTCAGATCCCACCACCATTCCAGACGAGGATATTGAATTGATCGGCTATGGTTCACCAGAGGTGACCTTGCCGCTACCGACCTCGTTCAACTCTGATTCGTTCAGCCCTGAGTCGGCTCAGTCTTCACCAGCTCCATCACCGCGACACATGGGCCCCGCTTTAAAGGTAGGTGGGACGATCGCTGCAATCTTTGTTTCCATTGGTGCGATTTATGCCCTGAGCCGTCCCTGTGTGGTGGGAACTTGTAGCCTGATCCCAGCGGCCGATCGGGCGAGTCAGGAAGCGCTTCAGGCAGTGCAGCAGGCAAAATCGGAGCCAGCGATCGCCCAAGCTCAAACCCAACTGCGGCAGGCAACCGATCGCTTAGCCGACATTCCACCGTGGTCGAGCTATCACGCCACCGCCCAGACCCTGTTGCAGCGCTACCAGGGGCAAACCCTAGCCCTCGGACAGGTGGTCGCTGCCCAAGCCCAAGCGAGAACCGCTGCTCAAAAAAGTCTGGTTCCGCCCCACCCTTTGCAAACGTGGGTAGAAGTGCAACAGTTGTGGCGCGGGGCGATTGCCCAGCTAGAGCAAGTTCCGGCAACGGATACTACCTATGCCTTAGCCCAGCAAAAGTTGAAGGAGTATCGTGCCAATCTAGTTAACATTAACCGACGCATCCAATCTGAGGAGCAGGCATACCGAACGCTGACCATGGCAAAGTCAACTGCACAAGCGGCAGAAGTTCGCCAAAGCAACGCCCAAAATTTGGAGTCTTGGCAACTGGCTTTCGTGACCTGGCAGACAGCGCTTAATACCCTGAATCAGATTCCCCAAGGCACAATGGCTCGGCGAGAGGCGGAGGAATTGCGGGGAACCTATCAGCCCCAGTTAGCCACAGCCCGCGATCGGAAGATCAAGGAAGATGTGGCTGCGAGAGCTTATAAACAGGTTCTGACCTTAGCTGAACAGGCCCAGAAATTCCAGAAAGCCAGCCAATGGTTTCAAGCAGTTACGGTTTGGCGTAGCACTCTCAATGTTGCCCAACAGGTGCCCCAAGATACTTTTTACTATACTCAAACTCAGTCACTGATTGAGGGCTACACAACCGCCTTGCAACAGGCAGAGGAAGGGCTGCGAGTTGCAGGTAACTTACAAACTACGCAGAATAGCCTGCAAACCACTTGCACTGGACAAATCCAAATCTGCACCTATACTGTTGAGCCAAACTCGCTGAAAGTCCAACTCACCAGTGCTTATATGCAAACGATTCTGGGAACGGCTGCCAGTGCCCGCGCGACAGGCGATACCGCTTCTCAAGGAGAGGTGAATGCTGCTCTGAAAACCTTGCAATCTGCCCTGGAAACAATCAGTCAAAATGCCCGGATTCCGCTGGAACTTTACTCTCATGAGGGCGCACTTATGGGGCGGTATATACCTTCTATATAACTAGTTGAGCTTGGAGTTGATGTACTCCGTGAATAAACTGGTACATTTATAGAAGTTGCTTTAAGGTGGGATAATTGGTAAGTTGCTTGGGAAAGCAACCAACAAATGCAATCTAAATTCAAGCTAAAGTTCAAGCTAGGAGTGAGACACAATGAAGCTACTACATACCATGCTACGAGTTAAGAATTTAGAGGAGTCAATTCAGTTTTATCGAGATTTACTCGGAATGCAGTTGTTGCGCCAAAAAGATTATTCCGATGGTAAATTCACTCTGGCTTTTATGGGCTATGGGGCTGAATCCGATCATACCGTTTTGGAATTGACTTACAATTGGGGGGTCGAAACCTATACCTTAGGGGATGCCTACGGACACATAGCGATCGGCACCGATGATATTTACACCACCTGTGAAGCCATCAAAGCCAAGGGAGGGAAGGTGGTGCGGGAACCTGGCCCGATGAAACATGGCTCCACAGTCATTGCGTTTGTGGAAGACCCCAATGGATATAAAGTTGAATTGATTCAGGTCAAGGTTCAGAACGCTGAAACCCAGGAACAGCAACCCCAGCTAGAACCTGTTCATCCATAAATCTTGCTCACACTCCCACAACTTCCCAGCTATTTTTAGTATGAAAATTGCGACCTGGAATGTCAATTCCATTCGGACTCGTTTAGCTCATGTCGGTGCTTGGTTGGAGACAAATCCAGTCGATATTCTTTGTCTACAAGAGACAAAGGTCGTTGAACCAGACTTTCCCCGCGCGCCATTCACAGACTTGGGCTACTCCACCTATGTTTCAGGGCAAAAATCCTATAACGGAGTCGCCCTAATTAGTCGCACACCCTTGGAACACGTCAGCACAGGCTTTGCCCCCGTTCTGGGAGATGGCGTTTTGGATCTGGATGAGCAGAAGCGGGTGATTACAGGCGTTGCCGGCCCGCTGCGCGTGGTGAATCTCTATGTTCCCAACGGATCTGCGATCGACAGTGACAAATACCACCACAAACTCCGTTGGCTATCCGTACTGCGGGATTATTTGCAGGCATTACTCCATCCCTCCGATGGCAGTTCTGTTGCTTGCCTGATCTGCGGTGACTTCAATATCGCTCTGGAAGATAGGGACATCTACAATCCTGAAGGACGCGAGAATCTAGTTATGGCTTCAGAACAGGAACGGCAAGCCCTACGAGCCATTCTAGACTTGGGTTTTGCGGATACCTTTCGCAAATTCACCGAGGAAGCTGGGCACTTTAGCTGGTGGGACTATCGGGCAGGTGCCTTTCGCCAAAATAAGGGGTGGCGAATTGATCACCATTATGTCACCCCAGATTTATACGAGAAGACGATCGCTTGCACTATTGACCCCGCGCCCCGTCAACTCTCGCAACCTAGCGATCATACCCCTGTAGTTGTAGAGTTATCGCTTTAATAAAGACTGGTTGAAAAATCCCAAAAAATCTTTTTTTAGCCAGACTCATTGGTGCACGCTGCGACTCCAAAAATTAAGGGTCAGCAGCTAAGATTTCTCCTAACTCCTGACCCTCACATCTACAATTAATCTCTAAATCTACTTGTTGCGTCCCGACAACCACTTGGCCGCTACCAAGCCCAGAGCCGCTGCCACTACAGGATTGCTGAGAAACTTGATAATCCCTGGTTGGTCAGCCAACACTTCCTGAAAAATATCAGGATGGCTATGATAAGCAAAACTAGCCAGCTTACTGACATCATCCGCAGTCATCCGATTAGGATGATTGTTGGAAAGTCCTAGTTGCTGTTGCAAAGCGTGGTCAGTCAGTCCGCGCTTACCTAGTCCTTTAAGGAATTCCTTCGCCACATCGTCCCGCTCGTTGGGTTTAATCTGGGCAATTGCCTTTGCCAACTCTGGTTCCATCTGGCTAGAAGCAATGCGATCGGGATGAAAAGATTTGCTGAAAAGTTGACGGCGCTCGTCCTTCGAGGAACGCTGAGTAAAGTCATCAAAGTTTTGATAATTGTTCAACGCTGTGGAGTTATCATCCAAGGTTTCTACGTTTCCACCAGCCAAATCACCCATAATTTGGCGCTTGTAATCTTCGCTGCTTGTCGCCACGATCGTGACCTCCTATTACATGAAAACTAATTGATTGAAACGAAATCATAACTCTGACTCCAAAAGAAGCTCAAAAGAGGATAGATACAGCAGTTCCTTGACAGGTGCGGTACGAGAAATAGTTCGGAACAAGGGGATCAGTCCCCTTGTCCATACCTCACAAGAATAGGAAGCGCTATAATTCCAATTCTTAAGCGGCTGGCAACTGATACTCAACCTGCTTAGATTGGTCGGTATACTTGGCCGTCAGAATGAGCTTTTTGTCAGGAGCGTACATCAATACGGTTAAATCCTTATTGGGGAAGTTCCGGCGGAAGCCCTGAACTAGCGATTGAGCTAGTGGCTTGACTTCATTAGGACGAACCTGTGAGGAAATAACAACACCTAACTTGTCGTTGTCACGCACAAAGCTGTCACTCACTAATCCTTTGGCTGTTTGCAAAACCCAATCTCCAAAGCTTTGACCTACTTGGGAATCACCACGGGCAATTTGCCCATAATCAATACTTCTGTCGATCGCTGGGGAATAGGCGGTCTTATCGGACTGTACCAATCCACTACAAGCCGTCGTTGTTGTCAACATTAAGACAACTAAAAAGGCAATGACAAATTTCTGCACTCGTTGAAGTAATACCACTTCAATCCTCCTCGAAACTATTAGAGTAAATGACTGAATGAACCTACCTAAAAAAGGTTAACTGTCTTCCAAGGATCGACCATAGAAGGTCGATATAACAAGATGCCATACAGACCTTCTATAAAACGACTAGTTGGTTCTAAATACCAAGAAACTCAGGAAAACTTAGGCGTGGTCAATGTTCTTTTTGACTTCGTCCTTGATGTCTTCCTTGGCGTTGCGGGCGTTCGCTTCCACTTGCTTAGCCTTGCCTTCCACCTGATCCTGGATATCACCTGTCACATTACCCATGGCATCTTGGGCTTTGCCTTCAATGTTCTTGGCGGCTGCCTTAGCTCTTTCTTCTACACTCATTAGCTTGCTCCTAAATTTAATGAATTGAATAAAGTACAGACTAGAACCTGAGAGAATCAGATTTCTATCTGACATTACAAATGTAACTAAACAAACATTTTTTTCACTCTGCCTGTTGAGAGATAGAGCCGTAAGCTAAGGTGTATATAAAGGCGGATTCACTCTCTCGCCTCGCTCTTAAGCGATTTCCAGAAAAGGTTATACCAGGCACTGGAAAGGCGTTCGCGTAGCGTGTGCTTTGCAATTAGCATCCGGGCAATGAATTTTTGGTCGATTCAAGGACTTGTTTGCCGGATGCTTTGCTCCTACAGGGGTAACATCTTTCTCAGAAATCTCCTTAAGCGATTTCCCCCTTGAGTGATTTCTCCTAGAGGAGTTACTAAACGTAGTGCAAGCACCTTGTTTGGGTTACAAGAGCGATACGATGGATTTAAGTTGGAAAAACCTCCTGCTGAGGAGTTGCTGAAAACCCTGTCTCTCTATAGTAAAAATCGGTATTAATAGAAAGAGACTAGAATATAAAAAGAGATAAAGTATAGTACCTACGTTCTCCTATAGCCCACAAGACGTTTATGACGCGATTTCACCTCCAAACGCCTTTTGAACCCAAGGGTGACCAACCCAGCGCGATCGCCAAGCTCACTGCCTCCCTTCAAGCAGGGTACCGCTACCAAACTTTACTAGGGGCAACGGGTACCGGCAAAACCCATACGGTGGCACGGGTGATTGAAAAAATAGGCAAACCAACCCTGGTATTAGCCCACAACAAAACCCTTGCCGCTCAGCTTTGCAATGAGCTACGAGAGTTTTTTCCAGAGAATGCCGTAGAATATTTCATCTCTTATTACGATTATTATCAGCCAGAAGCGTATATTCCGGTCACGGATACCTATATTTCCAAAACCGCCTCAGTGAATGATGAGATCGATATGCTCCGTCACTCAGCAACGCGATCGTTGTTTGAGCGCAAAGACGTAATTGTCGTTGCCTCCATTAGTTGCATTTATGGCTTGGGAATTCCCCAGGAATATTTGAATGCCGCCGTTGCCCTGCGCGTTGGCATGGAAACTGACCAGCGGCAGATTCTCCGCGATTTGACCTCGGTGCAATATACCCGCAATGACCTGGATGTCGGACGGGGGCGGTTTCGCGTCAAGGGTGATGTACTGGAAATTGGCCCTGCTTACGAAGACCGGATTATTCGGGTGGAGTTTTTTGGGGATCAGGTGGATGCCATTCGCTACATTGATCCCGTGACGGGCGCGACGCTGCAAAGCATGGATGCGGTTAACATCTACCCGGCGCGCCACTTTGTGACCCCAGAAGACCGCTTGGGGGAAGCCTGTGATGCGATCGAGCAAGAGTTGAAAGATCGTCTGGAAGAGCTAGAGCGATCGGGGAAGTTGCTGGAAGCTCAACGCCTTGACCAGCGAACCCGCTACGACCTAGAGATGCTGCGGGAAGTCGGTTACTGCAACGGAGTAGAAAATTATTCGCGGCATTTGGCAGGGCGCAAACCGGGGGAATCCCCAGAGTGCTTGATTGATTATTTCCCCAAAGATTGGCTGCTGGTGGTGGATGAATCTCATGTCACTGTGCCCCAGATTCGTGGCATGTACAACGGGGATCAGTCGCGGAAGCAGGTGCTGATTGAACACGGGTTCCGCCTGCCCAGTGCCGCAGACAATCGCCCCCTGAAGGCGGAGGAGTTCTGGGGAAAGGAGTTCCAATGCATTTTTGTCTCGGCTACACCGGGGGATTGGGAAATTGAGATCTCTGGGGAGCAGATAGTGCAGCAGGTGATTCGACCCACGGGTGTCCTTGATCCAGAGATTTTTGTACGCCCAACCACAGGGCAAATCGATGACCTGTACAGCGAAATCCTCAAGCGGGTGGAGGTGCAGGAACGGGTGTTGGTGACAACCCTGACGAAGCGCATGGCAGAGGACTTGACGGAATATCTGCAAGAACGCAGTGTGCGCGTCCGGTACTTGCATTCAGAAATTCACTCCATTGAACGGATTGAGATTTTGCAAGATTTGCGGAATGGCATTTTTGATGTGCTGATTGGGGTGAACTTGCTGCGAGAGGGCTTGGATCTGCCAGAAGTGTCTCTGGTGGCGATTCTGGATGCAGATAAGGAAGGATTCCTGCGGGCAGAACGATCGCTGATTCAAACGATCGGCCGGGCTGCTCGTAATATCCACGGTCAAGCAATTCTATATGGGGATAATTTGACCGACAGTATGGCGAAGGCGATTAGCGAAACGGAGCGCCGCCGCGAAATCCAAATGGCGTATAACGTGAAGCATGGGATCACGCCGACGACGATCGTCAGCCGCTCCAGTAATTCAATTTTGGCGTTTCTGGAAGTGTCGCGCCGATTGAATACTCAAGAACTGGAAGTTGCCTACGAGCAGGCAAGTGATTTGCCCTTGGACAGCATTCCCGAATTGATCACCCAATTGGAAGCCCGGATGAAGGAGTCGGCAAAAAAATTGGAGTTTGAAGAGGCGGCCAAGCTGCGCGACCAAATCAAGCATCTGCGAGATAAGCTAGTCGGTCGCCATTAGGAACACTAAACCTTGCCCTGAACTCAGAAGCCGCCGATCGTTCTCGATCGGCGGCTTCTAGGTTTATTGAAGAATCAACGCACTAATCCTGATGGCGGGTAGAGACTAGATGCCTCTCGTATCTTCCCGTTCAATGTAGATGAACAAAAAAGCCATTGCGATCGCGGGGAGAAGTAGCCCAGTCAAGGGAACCAGGATGGAAGGTAGAAATGAGGCTGCCATAGCGACAAAATTTCCTATCTAAAACTATATATTGAGTGCTGAAAACACTATGCTGAATGTACTACGAATTCAGAGACAGATGCACATCTGCTAACAATTCTACTGAAAAGCTAGAAGGGAATTTCTAAATTCAAAATGGCTCCTACCAAATGTGTGCCTGTAGAAGCAAAACATTCGAGAAAAAGATTTGCATGGGGTTACAAAGACGATCGCCTGGATGTTTTGCCCCTCCAGATAGAATGTTCGATATTATGCAATTTACGATCCTTAGCCCGATCGTTCCTTCAGAATCAAAACCCCCAGACTCAAAACTCACAGGTTCCCTCACAGCCGTAACGAGACGTATAGGTTGTCTCCCGTTTGCCAAAAAGAGTATAGCGATTGTCTCGAACATGTTCATAAACTCGATCGCCCGTCCACTTCAGTCCTGGCAACGCTCGATAGGCACTGACAAACACTGATCCAGCGGGTAACATTTGTCCAATTTGCTCCGCTGCTGCGCTCCCTTGCCACCGCTGCTCAGGTGCATCGGGGTTTAGCAAAATCATGCCCAATTCGCACTCCGCAGCAGTGATCCCAAACCGGTTGAGGGTCGCTTCATCTTGCATCGGCACATATTGAAACCGATCGCCCTGATCCAGGGTTTCTAGTAATTGCACCAACGTGACACAGAGATTACAGGTGCCATCATAAATTACAGTGTGGGTCATGGAAGCCAAATCAACAAAATCTACTCCTCTATGGTGGCACAATTGGCACTGAAACGATGGTGTGCTGCCTCGACGATCGCTATTTCCAAGGCTGTTAATCCATAAAGGGTATATACCAGGCGATCGATTTGCTGTTCTGTAGTATGAATGGTTTGGAGGAGCAGTCGGGGCACTGAAGGGCTTTGGGAAATTGCCCAAAGGGAATGCATTTTTCCAGCTAGGGCAATGAGACGGAGGCAGTTGGATTTTGCCAAGGTGGAATCCAGGGTGGGTATGGGTAAGGTGCGGAGTTGGAGTGCGCCCACTCTCAGATAGCCACCACTGAGCCGATCGCCCCCAAAAACAGTCCTGTAGTAGAACGTCATTAATCGGCTATTCAGCAGGGCAAGAATATAGAAGAGGTCGATGGAGGAGAGAATAATGGATGTGGACTTTCCTGGAAAGAGTGAGCCTGTAGTATCTGCAATACCTTCCAACGTTTGGGTCATACTGGCCACAATTAGCTTCGGTTGGGTGGCTTGGTGCTGCCGTTTTGCAGACAGGTGGGGAATTTGATCCAGGTTGACTGTGGGATAGAGGTAGCGTTTAGCCAGATAGCGCATGGGTTTGTGTCCCCACCGATGATAGTAGCGATCGATGGTGCCGCTGTTGACCACTCGCAGGTCTGAGGAATCGGGAGTGGGGCAGTCGTGGATGAAGGGCTGGAGGGCATAGGCTTCGGACACAGTGGCCGCCGCCATGACTTGGGCGATCGTACTTAAGGGAGAAAATGTCGATCGCAATCGCTCAACTAAGGTTGCTTCCTCCGCATTTTGGGGCAGGCACCAGGGTTGACGTGCCTGGGTGAAGTGGGTGTAATTTAACTGGTAGACTGGGCGATCGGCTTGCACTGGCTCAATCTGCACCCTTGCTTCTACAGGGGGTGGACAGGTTTGAGCGACATAAACGATCGGATATACAGCCACAGGGAATATAGCAATCTGGGAATAATCCCGCAAAGTCAGAAGATGGTTTTGCACCGCTAGCAAATGGCGTGTTGAAGCTGCATAATGGGCAGAGAGGAGTTTATTGGGAACGATGAGACTAGTATAACCACCCAATTTACAGAGGGAGAACGAGCGCTCAACGAATACACAAAATAAATCCCAATTTCCTGTCGCAGTTTGGTAATGCTGAGTGCAGTAGTGCCGCCACTCTGGAAGGTGTTGAGTCATCCACTCAGAATCCAGGTAGGGTGGATTGCCGATGACCGCATCAAAACCAGCAGCAGCAACAATTTCAGGAAATTCATCATCCCAGTTGAAGGGATTGAGAGGTAAGGAGAGAGGGGCATTTACAGTCCCATTGAAGCCCCTACCAATGACTGCATTGCCACATTTAATATTGTGACTGAGGTCAGGCAGGTCATGGTGGGATATACCCCGATCGCATGTCTCCAGTAATTTCCTTAATAACTCCTGCCTAGTAGTCGCTACCGCTTGGGGACTAATATCTACACCATAGATGCTATCTAGGAGAATACGGCGACGATCGGCAAATGTCAATTCACCCTTTTGGCGATACCAATCCAGCAAAAATTGGTAGGCACTCAACAGAAACACTCCCCTTCCACAAGCGGGTTCCAGCACTCGTATAGGTGTGGCTACAGATGTGCTATCTGTCAATAATCTACCAACAGTCTGGTACACGATATAATCCACAACAGAAGTGGGAGTATAATGTACACCTTTAGTCTGAGGCTGGGAGATTGAGGAACGCATTAGCCTTAAGTGCGGCGGAGGATTTCTTGGCGAATGGCTTGCAGGGTATCGTTGAGGGAATCTTTGTAGGTGTTATCGAAGACATCTTGAGGTGCCGAGGGATATTTAGCCGTAACTTCGTAGGTGATGAGAACCTGGTTCGGTCGAGCGCCCCGATAAGCACCAACTGGCTCTAATTGCCAAAAGCCCTCCATTTGCGTTAAATCCCCTTCGATCAGCTTAAAGTCAATGCGCTTTTTGTCGGTTTCTACTGTGGCATAGCGAATGCGCGATCGGACTGAGACGAGAAATACCTGTTGCTGGGTAACCTGTTCCACTACTTTACCGTTGATCTTTGTGTCGATAATCTTACAAGAGATGACATTGGGGAGAAACTTTGAGAAGTTGTTGTAATCAGTTAAGACTTGCCAAACGGTATCGGGTGAGCCGTTGACTAATACCTTAGCCACAAACTGACCGTTGGTTCCCGTCACTAATGCTTTGCCTTGACGCAGTGCCACCCGCTCCATCACGGGCAACCGATCGACAGGGCCATCAAATAATCCGGCTCTGGCAGGCGAGGCACCGATCGCGGCGATCGAGGCAGCTACCAGGAGACAACTAGACACAGCAACCCCAGAACAGAGCAATACTTTGAAGCGAAATGGTAAGGGGTGAGACATGGTTAAGGTTAAAAGCAATGCCTTAATTCTACCAGCTTTACGATTTGCGCCTGAGGCAGGATGAAATCAACCGCATCCAGTATCTTAGAGAATCCCATAACCTATCAAGCAGCTTTACCAAACTCATACTTTAGCTTCTAATCAAGACTTCTATGGCAAGAGGCGATCGCGCTTTTAAAGGTCAGCATTATGAGGATCAAACAACGTGTTCCATCAGGTATATCAGATTTTGCTACTGAAGACGAAGGATTCTATATTTTGTACAGGACTGAAGTTGGATCTACCAAGATTTCAGGCTTGAGTGAGCGCTTCAGTCAAAGCGATAACTCCAAATAGCAGAAATAAGCCCCCGCCGATCGCTGTTAAGGTGCGTTCAGAGATGCGTCCGGCAATTAAGCTGCCTCCCATGACAGCGATTACAGCACAGATGGCGTGGCCTAAAACTGCACCGGCTGCAACTCCTAAAGGATTATTAGAAGCTGCCAAGGTAATGGTGGCAATTTGAGTTCGATCGCCCCATTCCCCCAAAAATATCAACAGGAATGTTTCCATAAAAATGGCTAGATTTGCGCCAAATCGAGTGGGATGAAATTGAAATTGGTTGACGGTTGCCTCGGCTGCTTCCACCTCTGCCTCTTGAGCTTTAGCGCTCATGCGGCTGGCACTGTAGAGCAGTTTCAACCCAAAAAACAGGAATAAAGCAACTTCGAGATAGCGAATGTAATGCTGTGGTAACAGAGATGCAACTTGCCCCAGGGCAACTGACAAAATCGTCATGATAGACAGGGCAGCGATCGACCCACTCAAAACGATCCAACGGTTGTGGCGCATGGCTAAAAGGGCGGCAATGAAGAAGGTTTTATCCCCCAACTCTGACACCGTAATCAATAATAATCCTGCCGTAAAACTCTTAAGCATGGGTCAAACTCCTTTCAGAAAATCCCTTGCATCATCACTAAACGCGATCGGCAAAGGTGTGGATCAGATCTGAGTGAGCTTGACGGGCAAAAGACCACACCAAGCTCACTTCGATCGCGCCTCAAAAAGGCAAAGGTCGATGGTGAACTTAGTGAAAGTCTCGCTTGCAAATAAATAGTGGATTAGCTGTTAGTGACGCATTGCAATCAATGCATCACAGCTAACATTTGATGATTAATCAGTTGAAGTAGTAAATAAATTAATTCACCGATGATTAATGATCAAACTCCCCGTATCAACTTGTCATCTAAACCAGGATTTATTCCAGTATGTTGATTTAGATGGGCTGGCACTACGCCAGCAGCTACTCCCCTTCAATAATTCTGATTATAGTAAATTTACGCGAGAGAATCAAATTAAATTTTCCAATCTTAATCTTTAGCAAAATCAAGATGCCCATTGAGGCACTATTCTACCTTTAGGCGATGTGCAACTTAAAGTCTGCCCTCATCCCCTAGCCCCTTCTCCCAACGGGGGAGAAGGGGAGCCGACCCAGTTTTAGCTCCTCTCCCCTTCTGGGAGAGGGGTTGGGGTGAGGGCGGTTCGGGAAAGTTGCACATCGCCTACCTTTGCAAAGATTATGAGCTACGGGAGGCCGTTTCAACTGACGATGATCTGCGCTAGCGTAGAGAATGATTGGTGTTCACTTCTTTTTTCTAACTCGCTGTGTTACTTCATCGCCGCATTATCCTGGGTATAGGCTTACTGGTTTGTGTGACCGCTAGTGGTTGTGCAAACAGTTCCTTTGGCAAAGCAGTGGAGCGATCGATCGCCCCAGACCCTCGCCTCGTCAGCAGTTCCCCGATCTCTGGTCAACCCAACAATCCGCCCAGTAGTCCTGGGGTGCCGATCGCCCAGTTGCCCGCCGACTTTCCAGGGGAAATTCCTTTGTATCCCAGAGCAATTCTGCAAACGGTGACTCAAGCACCAGCAGTTTCCAACACTCCCAGCAGCCAACCTACGCCCACACCAACCACTGATACTAAACCGATTGATACTGAAACGGTGTGGACAACCTCTGATACGAGTAGTCGAGTCCAGAGTTTTTACAATCAACGACTGCCAGCGGAAGGGTGGCAGGTTTCAGCAAAACCAGCGGATGATTTGAGCGGCATCTTTACTGCTAGTCGTAGTGATTTGCAGTTAACGATCGCCATACAACAGGATTCCATGCCCAAGGGGACAGTGCTGACGATCGCCTACAAGCGCACCAGTGAAGGCAATCAGCCTCCTGATACTAATACTACAAATGTACCAAAACCGGGCGATCGGGACTTCATCGGCCCTGTGATGCCGTCGAACACCGCCCAGCAAACCACCCCCACTCCCCAGTCTCCAACGCCCACTCCTCCGACCTTTACAGATTTAGATAAGACACCCCCAGCTTTGCGGACTGCGGTGAAGGAAGTCGCTGATCTAGGAGTATTGTCCCTGCAACCTGCTGCATCTACCAAGCCAAATGTCCCCCAGTCTGCCACAGCATTGGAGCCAAACCGCTTGATGAGTCGGCGGGAGTATGTCCGGTGGCTGGTGGCGGCCAATAATCGGATGCATCGCGATCGGACAACTCAGCAGATTCGTTTAGCATTGGAGACCGCCCAACCAGCCTTCCGAGATGTGCCTCGCCAAGACCCTGACTTTGCCGTCATTCAAGGATTGGCAGAAGCGGGGATTCTTCCTAGCTCCCTTTCTGGAGACACAAACGCTGTGATGTTTCGTCCCAATACTCTTTTGACCCGCGAAATCCTGCTGACATGGAAGGTGCCTTTAGATAGCCGCCAGTCATTACCCACAGCCAACTTTGAGGCGGTGAAGCAAACTTGGGGCTTCCAAGACGTGAATCGCATTGATCCCAGAGCTTTGCGGGCTGTTCTAGCGGATTTTCAGAATTCTGACCAAGCGAATATCCGGCGTGTGTTTGGCTATACAACGTTATTACAACCTAAAAAAGCTGTAACCCGTGCTGAAGCGGCGGCAAGTCTCTGGTATTTCGGCAGCCAAGGTGATGGTTTATCTGCCCATGATGTTTTGCAGGAGGAGCAGCCAAGCGGGTAGGAATAAAGTTGGCGACCCTATTTCAGACTTATCTAAGGAGATTTCTAGAAAAGTTTATACCAGGCACCGGAAGGGCGAAGTATCCAGGCAATGACCTTCTGGTCGATTCAAGGCTCTATCTGCCGGATGCTAAGTGCAAAGCACACGCTACGCGAACGCCCCTACAGGGGTAACATCTTTCTCAGAAATCTCCTTATCTGAGATCTGTCCCTAATAAAGCGTAAATTCAGTTAGTTGCTATCCTCAGAGGGTTTTTGGTTATGCATGTTGTGGTAATTGGGGGAGGAGCAGCCGGATTTTTTGGGGCGATCGTATGTGCCCAGACCTATCCCCAGGCGTGCATTACCCTTGTGGAAGCAGGTCGTCAGTTTCTCTCCAAGGTACGAATTTCTGGCGGGGGACGGTGCAATGTCACCCATGCCTGTTTTGATCCCGCCACCCTGGTGCAACACTATCCCAGAGGCAGCAAAGCCCTGCGAGGTGCATTTACGCGGTTTCAAGCCCGTGACACGGTGGAGTGGTTCACCGAGCAGGGAGTGACGCTAAAAACAGAGGCAGATGGGCGAATGTTCCCGATTACCGATGATTCGGCAACGATCGTGGAGTGTTTGCTATATACCGCCAAGGATTTGGGTGTGAATTTGCGATCGGGCACCGCAGTTACGGCTGTATCACACCAAAATTCCACTTTTGCTGTGCAACTCAAATCGGGGGAAGTACTGGAGGGCGATCGGCTCTTGCTGGCAACGGGCAATAATCCCCAGGGCTACCAGATTGCCGAATCGTTAGGACATCAGATCGAGGCTCCTGTCCCTTCTCTATTCACGTTTAACGTGTCTGATCCCCGATTGCAGGATTTGGCGGGAGTTTCGGTTCCTTCGGTGCGCCTCCGGTTGACAGCGGCGGATGGTAGCCATTTAGAACAGACTGGAGCGTTGTTAGTGACTCACTGGGGCTTGAGTGGTCCAGCGGTGCTGAAACTTTCTGCATGGGGGGCGAGGTTGCTGCACAACCACCACTACCATGCGACATTGCACATCAATTGGCTACCCCAGTACAAACCCGATGAGCTACGGCAACAATTGCTGGCTGTGCGATCGCAGTTGGCCCGCCGAACCGCGATGACCAGTTGCCCTGTTCCCCTGCCCCGCCGCCTTTGGGAACGCTTGCTCACCACAGTTGGCATTGGTGGCGACGATCGATGGGCTGAGGTTCCTAACAAGGCGCTGAATCCATTAATCCAAGAACTGACTCAAGGGAGTTATGCGATCGAAGGCAAGGGAGTATTTAAGGAAGAGTTTGTGACGTGTGGGGGTATAAACCTCAAGGAGGTGGACTTCAAAACGATGCAAAGCCGCCGCTGTCCTGGACTCTACTTTGCCGGGGAAGTTCTCGATATTGATGGAGTTACGGGAGGTTTTAACTTTCAAAGTGCCTGGACGACAGGCTGGATCGCAGGCAAAGCGATCGGGGCTTAGGGGCTACTGAGGATTGCACTTGAATGCCTAGGAAAGCTAAGGATCGTAGATTTAATAACATGCAATAGTTCAAATGTAGGGGCGAAGCATTCGGTAAACGGCTCTGATTGAGTGCTAAAGCTTTCGCCCGAATGCTTCGCCCTTAGTAAATCTCGAACTTCTGCAACTTATTTAATTCCTGATCCCAACTCAAATGTTATCGACAGTAATCACTATCTTTGCAACAACATTCCTGCTCCCGAATTAGGCGAGTAAAACCTTGAACCTACACTAATGGCGAGAGATTTTTTTCACAATCAAGTTAAAACTGCTCTGCTCAAAGATGGATGGGAAATCACCCATGATCCATTTGTAATTCGGATTAGCGAAGCCATCAAATTGCCAATTGATCTTGCTGCTGAAGGTACGATCGCCGTAGAAGGAAAGAGTGAAAAAATTATCGTGAATTTCATGCGGTATTGAGGCGATGTTAATGCCAGAGTGCTAGTATAAAGAGCAATTCGCAACAAGTCTTACCACAATCAAATTTCATTGTAAGTATTAATATTCTGTATGAATATCACCTTGAAGCCCGAATATGAGCAATTTATCCAGGCTCAGCTTGCAACAGGTCGCTATACCACCATTGATGACTTGATTGGCGAAGCCTTGGCTCTATTGATGCAACAAGAGCAACGACTGTCTGAACTTCGCCACAAAATCACAGTTGGGACTGAGCAAATTCGCATCGGACAAGTAATGGACGGAGAAACGGTATTTGCACAACTTCAAGAAAAGCTCGATCGTTTGTCCTAACCTGAGCCGTGAATACCTATTCCCTATCTGCCGCAGCCATTCAAG
Source organism: Leptolyngbyaceae cyanobacterium MP9P1.79 (assembly GCA_030248885.1). Lineage (GTDB taxonomy): Bacteria > Cyanobacteriota > Cyanobacteriia > JARCMD01 > JARCMD01 > JARCMD01. Next base: position 20,101 of record JARCMD010000400.1, read on the forward strand.
ATCTCAACGAACTTTGTGATTACATTGCTCAAAATCAACCTCAAGCAGCGCATCGAATCTTTGATAATATTCGTCAACGCTGCAAACTTTTGGCTCAATTCCCTAATATGGGCAAGTCCTACAATCGTCTTAGTCAAGACCTTAAAGGTGCGCTGATAGAGGATTACATTATTTTTTACTATCCCAAACAAGATGGTATTGATGTTGTGCAGATTGTTGGCGGTTGTCGGGATTTAGAAGCACTGTTTGACGAATCATTTTAGATTCTATACCTCACTATTCTAACCAGGAGGTACTCACCCGTAATCTCGTTGTAATTTGGATTAAAGGTTGCTATTGAGATTAAAAGCTTTATCATCGGTTCAGATATCTGTGAGTTCTATACTGTCTTGGATCAATACCTCAACATCAGGTCTTATTATGAGCCACAGTATACCCCCTAACATTAAACACTACGCCGACTATTTCTCGATCGGTTCTAGTAGTCTGTCAATCATTAATTGACGGGTAGCTGAAAGCCGGGAAGTTAATTGGAGTTAAATTTTGAGAGTCTTCGATCCCTCAAAATTTTCTTGGCAGACCACTAGTGTAGGCTAGTAGAAATAACTGAGCAAAACTCAAAACTCAAAACAATCCCTTAAATGCTCAGGAACTTCTGCCAAGCTGCACTAGTTACCGAACAGCCATAGAATTTGCAGGCAAAGAGGGAATCAGCCCTCTCCGAAATGCTTCTTCCTGAATCTCGCGGGGCACTTGACGGGCATCGATGATATAGCCATTCACCGAGATCAGCCAAGCCAGGGGATTTTTCTCCAGATTACTAGGTAGGCACCACTCCGGGTCTAGTTGGTGCATGTTCATGATTTCCCGCACCTGCTTAGACTTACTCCCCCCGCTGCTAGCACTCACCCCAAACAGCTTGTACAACTCACTCATTGTCATATAGGGAGTTTGAGCCGGATCAGACAAAAAATTCACCATCCCCAATGCGTGAACAATGCCACAAGCCCAAGAGCTAGCCTTGCCCGTTACCAAGGGTGAGGGGCGTTTGCGGCACAGCGCAGCCGTGAGTTGGCGGGACAACTCAGCGTATTCCTCGTTCAGATGTTCTTGGCAAAAATCGTCTGTAATCACAGTAATTTCTGCAAACTTGGCTTGCATAGTTGAAGGAACTAACTCTGACTTGCTGCGCTTGGCCATGGGATGCTCCTGACAAGGTAGAATGAAGTTGATACTTATGAACTATTCAAACAGGTGTGCCTATGATGAGTAGATTAATAACTCTATAGATAAGGCTGTAAAAATCCCTACATAATTAATTGTGTAAAGGTTTTTGCTCGATCGACCTTAACTATTTACTGCATATGTCTGAATAATCTAATTTAACAGGTAGTCTTCAAAGCTTGGGCAACGAGACTTAAAGACCATAGTTAAAAATTTAGCAGTAATAAACTGTAGCTGGGAAGACAGGAACTTTAAGTTTTGAGTCCCAACGATTGAATAGACTAAATGAATAAGTAGGTAGGCGTAATTAATTGTAAAAGGGGGAGTTGGGGCTTTGGCGTGAGCGCTCAGTCGAACGGCGTTACCCTCAGGCAGGAATTCTACCCCCTCCACCCCCAAAATCATCTTTAGTTTAATTGCACCCAGCTACTTAGACTAAACACCTACTTCTTCCAAGATCAATTTTGAGCGCTTAACTAGTTCTGGGACGGGAACCGGATACTTTCCGGTGAAACATGCGGAGCAGAAGTTCGCCGGATCTTTTTTGGTTGCAGCTAGCATTCCCTGCCAACTGAGATAAGCAAGGGAATCTACGCCGATTTGAATGCCAATTTCTGTAACGGATTTAGTGGCAGCAATCAATTGATCCTGATTATCGGTGTCGATGCCATAGAAACAGGGATGGGTGACGGGTGGCGAGGAAATTCGCATATGCACTTCGGTGGCCCCGGCATCTCGGAGCGCCTTGACGATTTTGCGACTGGTGGTGCCCCGCACGATCGAATCATCCACCAAGACAATCCGCTTGCCCGCCAGCACATCTTTCATCGGGTTTAGCTTCACTCGAATGCCTGCATCCCGCATACTTTGGGTGGGTTGGATGAAGGTGCGACCCACGTAGCGATTTTTAATTAAACCTTCAGCGTAGGGAATACCGGAGGACTGGGAGTAGCCGATCGCCGCTGGCACCCCAGAATCGGGGACAGCGATGACTAAATCAGCATCCGCTGGAGACTCCTGAGCCAAAATGCGACCGATGTGCATCCGGTAGTTGTATAGGCTTTCTCCCTGCATAATGCTATCGGGTCGCGCAAAGTAAATCATCTCGAAAATGCAGAGCTTGGGCTGGGTGTATTGCGTCCAGGGCAGCGAGGTCAACCCCGCTTCGGTGATCCACACCATCTCACCAGGCTCGATATCTCGCAAATAGGTTGCGCCAATGATGTCAAGGGCACAGGTCTCGGAAGCCAGCACGTAGCGAATTGGACTGTTGGGTGTATCGCTGGGCAACGCCCCAATCACTAGCGGTCGGATGCCATTGGGGTCACGCACGCCCATCATGCCTGCGGGAGTGCCGATCACTAAGCTAAAGGCACCCTGGCAACGGTGCAGGGCGGCGATCGTCCCCTCAACCCAATCCTTGCCAGCACCCACTGCTTCAGCGATCGCAAAGGCAATGAGTTCTGAGTCTGTCGTCGTCACCAAATTATGATTCTGTTGCAGCAATTCCTGGCGCAGTGCGTCCATGTTGACCAAATTCCCGTTGTGGGCCAGGGCTACGGTTCCTAGGCGAGTATCCACGAGGGCGGGCTGGGCGTTGACGACGCGGCTAGAGCCAGTGGTGGAGTAGCGGGTATGTCCGATCGCCAAATTTCCCGTTAGCTCGCTCAAAACAGTCTCATTAAAAACTTGTGAGACTAAGCCCATTTCTTTGTGTAAATGGACGTTGTGGTGATCATCAAAGGTGGCAATTCCAGCCGATTCCTGACCCCGATGTTGCAGGGCATACAGTCCAAAGTACGTCAGCTTAGCTACATCCTCGTCAGGAGCATAAACACCAAACACTCCACAGGCTTCTTCAGGCTTATCAGGATGGAAGGTAGCTCCTGCATCTGGGGAACGATCGTCTAGCAGGTGGAAATCGTTGGGGATCATAGGTAGACTGTCTCCTGATGGGGTAGATGCATTAAGGAAAGGGCTAATGAAATTAAGGAAGCTAGGGGAATGACTTTACGGTTCCTTAATGTTCTCACGCAGTCAACGGTTTGTGTGACTAATTATGAACGGATTGTTTGGATGGCTTTCTCTGAAATCGCTCTATAGATGTCAGGCAAGGGACTTGAACCCATTGTTCTGCAAACTTGCCACGGAACTGGTGTGACCAGATCTGATTAGTGTTCTATCAAGAAAATTTCTAAGGTCTTCGACCCCTCAAAATTTAACTCCAACTAACCTCCCGACTTTCAGCTACCCGTCAATTAATGATTGACAGACTACTAGAGTGTGAGCAAATGTAGGATTTATGTGTTCAGGCTACGAAATGTAAATGACATCTGAGAACCCTACACGGATAAGCGACGTTCGATCGAGCCTTGCCAGCGATCGTGCATATCCCCGATCCTAGCGTTGATTAAGGGGTGCTGGCCGGTCATCCGCATCTCCAGAAAACCGTCTGCGCTACCGACGGCTCCTAAAACCCTCCAAGCATCTGATAATTGATGATGTAGATAGGATTCCCAAGCAGACTGGAACTCTGGAGACACAGAGACGAGAATTCTAGCGCCTCCTTCTCCGAAGAGCAATTCATCCCAGCGCTGGGCATCTTCCTTTTCCAACGTAATTGCTGCTCCATAGCCAGTGCTGATACACGCTTCAGCTAGGGCAACCGCTAGCCCGCCCTCAGCACAATCGTGGGCCGATCGCACCCAGCCGTGGCGAATGCCTTCCCGACACGCCAGTTGGACGCGGCGTTCTAGGTCGAAATCAATGAGGGTTGGTTGTCCAGCGATCGTGGCGTGAATCGTCGCCAGGTATTCTGAAGCGCCCAGCCCGATCCGGCTGGGATCGCTCTGTCCCAGCAGATAAATTAAGTCGCCCTCAGTCTTCCAGCCTTGCCCACAGACCTTGCTTAAATCGGGGATCAGTCCCACCATGCCGATCACAGGGGTGGGATAAATCGCCTGGGGATTGCCCGCAGCATCCAAGGTTTCGTTGTAGAGCGACACATTGCCCCCGGTGACAGGCGTAGCCAATTCGCTACAAGCTTCAGCGATCCCGCGACAGGCTTCCGCTAGTTGCCAGTAGCCCACGGGATGTTCTGGGCTGCCAAAGTTCAAATTATCCGTGACGGCGATCGGCTCGGCTCCCACACAACTCAGGTTTCGCGCGGCTTCTGCCACGGCTGCTTTCGCTCCTTCGTAGGGGTTGAGGTAGACGTAGCGAGCATTACAGTCTACGGTGGCCGCCACTCCCTTAACTAGCGTGTCGGGAGTTTGTGTCGTGTCAAGTTGAGGGCGGAGCCGAATCACAGCAGCATCAGCGGCTCCGGGTAGCATGAGCGTATTATTTTGCACCTGATGGTCGTATTGGCGATATACCCAGCGTTTGGAGGCGATCGTCGGGACATCCAATAACCGGAGCAAAATTTCAGTCCAGGTTTGAGATTGCCCAACGACAATAATTCCTTCCTGGGTGTAAGGGGGCAGGGCGGCGATCGTCCATGCCTGCGCTTGTCGCACATACTCTGGCGGCTCTGTCAGCAATTCCCGGTGGTAAAGGGGGGTATTTTCAGCAAGGGCAGCGGCGGGGATCTCTGCGGCTATCTGCCCCTGGAACAAAATACGGACGATCGGCTCCGCAATTACGGTGCCAGCAACCACGGCATGAAGCCCCCATCGGTGGAAAATTTCAATCAATTCTGACTCTCGCCCCCGCTGAGCTACAAACAACATTCGCTCCTGAGACTCAGAAAGCAGATATTCGTAGGGCACCATTCCCGTTTCTCGCACGGGGATCAGGTCTAAATCCAGTTCAATACCCACCCCGCCCTTCGCTGCCATTTCTGAGGTGGAGCAGGTGATCCCCGCTGCTCCCATGTCTTGGGCGGCCACCACTGCCCCAGTTTTAAAGGCTTCCAAGCAGGCTTCAATCAGGGACTTTTCCAGGAAGGGATCGCCAACTTGCACCGCTGGGCGATCGGCTTCCGATTCGGCACTCAATTCCGCGCTGGCAAAGCTGGCTCCTCCCATGCCATCCCGTCCGGTAGTGGAACCCACGTAGAGAACTGGATTCCCAATCCCCTGGGCACCCGACTTGACGATCTCTGGGGTTTCCATCAACCCTAGAGCCATCGCATTGACCAGAGGATTCCCCCCATAGGCGGGATCAAAGGCTACCTCACCGCCGACGGTGGGCACTCCCACACAGTTGCCATAGTGAGCGATCCCCGCCACGACTCCAGTAAACAGCCGCCGCGTCCGAGCATCTTCCAAGGAGCCAAACCGTAACGAATTGAGGAGGGCGATCGGCCGCGCTCCCATCGTGAAAATATCTCGGAGAATGCCGCCCACTGCGGTGGCTGCTCCTTGGAATGGCTCCACAGCCGAGGGGTGATTGTGGGACTCAATCTTGAACGCCAACTGCAACCCATCGCCCAGATCCACAACTCCAGCATTTTCCCCTGGGCCCACGAGTACCCGCTTCCCCTGAGTGGGAAATTGTTTCAGCAAGGGGCGCGAATTTTTGTAGCAGCAATGCTCTGACCACATCACCCCAAACATGCCTAACTCAGCACGATTAGGATGCCGCCCCAACCGCTTGACAATCTCGGCATACTCTGTCGGCTTCAACCCTTCAGCGGCAATGTCTTCAGGGGAGCAGGGGGGAGGGGAAGGAGACACGGGTAAGGACGTAGATGGGGAGCTAGACATAAAATCCTCGCATCAATAGCACAGGCTCATCTTATGGGTTAACAATGGGGGTATCTTTGCCTTCGCGTAGCCATGCCCCCCATCCGATCGGCGAATTTCTCGAATCAAGATCTACGAAATCGCTCCTTCAAGGGGCAAGACTTGACCGGGGCAGACTTCAGCGGCTCTGATATTCGCGGGTGTGATTTCCGGGAAGCGCAGTTGCAGGGCGCAAATTTTCAGTATGTCACAGCAGGGCGCACCCGCCGTCAGGTTAGAGAGTTGATCACACGGGCTGGGGGTACAGCGATCGTCACGACCTTGGCTGGGGCAATGACTGGTTTGGTCGCCGGGTTTGAGGCAGGGGGATTGGCGATCGTGGGGATGGCGATCGGGGCAACAGTGGTCACCAAGGCTGAACCGGGAGTTCTCGCAGGCGCAACCGCAGGCGCAGCAGCCGTGGCTGGGTGTGGGGGCTTCATAACGTTTATCCAGGGAAATATTGGCACCGGGCTGATCCCCATGACCGCCGCCATGATTGGGGTTGGATTTGCCGTTGCCCTCTTCCTGCAAGCAGTCAATGAAGCAGAAGGAGCAGGTAACACTTCCTTTAGAGACGCAGACTTGACCAATGCCAATTTTGAAGGGGCGATCGTTCAAGATACTGAGTTCTAATCAACCAATCCCTTCATCATCAACCACTCTCGATTGAATAATCGGGATTGATACCGCGCTCCACCATCGCACAGAATCGTGACGATCGTATGCCCTGGCCCAAGTTGCTTCGCCATTGCCACCGCCGCCCCAACGTTGATCCCCACCGAGCCGCCCATAAACAATCCATCTTTTTGCAGCAGTTGATAGATTAAGCGCACACATTCTCGATCGGTGATTTGGACGGCATCATCGATCGGCGCACCTTCCAAGTTACCTGTGATCCGACTATTACCGATGCCCTCAGTAATGGAACTGCCCTCAGTCTTGAGTTCTCCTGTCTTGACATAGCTGTAATACCCACTCCCCATTGGGTCAGCAATAATGGATTTAATCGCTGGATTCTGCTCCTTCAAAAACATTGATACGCCAGCAAATGTGCCACCCGTGCCGATCGACGACACCCACACATCCACCTTGCCATCCGTTTGCCGCCAAATTTCGGGGCCCGTTGTCTCGTAATGGGCGTGCCGATTGGCCACATTATCAAATTGGTTGGCCCAGATGGCGTTCTCCATTTCTGTCGCCAATCTGCCTGACAGCTTGACGTAATTATTGGGATTGGTATAAGGCACAGCCGGAACAGTTCGTACATCTGCTCCCAGCGTCCGCAGCGCGTCGATTTTCTCCTGAGACTGGGTTTCTGGGATCACAATCAAGCACTTGTACCCCTTGGCATTGCAAATGTGCGCTAAGCCAATCCCCGTATTCCCCGCCGACCCCTCTACAACCGTTCCCCCTGGCTTCAGCAGTCCCTTGGCTTCCGCATCTTGCACAATGTAAAGGGCCGCCCGGTCTTTCACCGAGCCACCCGGATTTAGAAATTCCGCCTTACCTAGAATTTCACACCCCGTTTCGTCACTCACACTATTGAGCCGAATCAAAGGTGTATTCCCCACGGCTCCCACAAACCCTTGCTTCACATCCATACCCGTTTTCCTAACTTAGTTTTTAAAGATCCTAGAGTGAATCTGAACCAATGCGGCAGGTGAAGGCCGTTTCCTTTGTGAACTTGCCACCAATACATGGTCTGCTCTCAACAAAAAAGAGACACGGCTTCGTGTCTCTTTTTTGTGTATAAACTATCTCAACGATCGTCGATCGCTACTTGTTGGGTTGAGGAGTCATACGGAGGTAGGGCTTAACCACCGTATAGCCCTTGGGAAACTTCTGCTTCAACTCCTCTGGATCTTGGATGGATGGCACAACTACGCAGTCATCGCCATCCTTCCAGTTAGCAGGTGTGGCCACACTGTGGTGATCGGTCAATTGCAATGAATCAATCACCCGCAGCAACTCATCAAAATTGCGTCCCGTGCTGGCTGGATAGGTGAAGGTCAACCGCAGCTTTCTATTGGGATCAATGATGAAGACCGATCGCACCGTCAGCGTATTGTTCGCATTGGGGTGAATCATGTCGTACAAATCAGACACCTTGCGATCGGGATCAGCCAAAATAGGGTAATTGAGCTTGGCTCCCTGGGTCTCTTCAATATCGCCAACCCAGCCGTTATGGGAATCAACATCATCAACGCTCAAGGCCAGCACCTTTACATTGCGCTTGTCAAATTCGGGCTTAAGGTGGGCTACTTGCCCCAGTTCAGTCGTACAAACCGGCGTAAAATCCTTGGGATGGGAGAACAAAACAACCCAGCTATCCCCTGCCCAATCGTAAAAACTGATTTCACCCTCAGTAGAGTTTTGAGTGAAATCAGGCACTGTATCGCCCAACCTAAGAGTCATATCTATACACCTCTAAGTAGAAAAACTTAAATGAATATTGCCATTTCATCATCTCATAAAACTCCGGTTTTCCGAGCGGAGTTTAGATCTTGATTTTGTGGCAGAATTGCAATCTGCTCAGGGCACTACTTCTGTTTTCAGCATCTGAATAATACAGTCATTTAGCTAACCCGCTTTCACTTAAACATCCTTAAGAAAGTGTTTGTAAATTAGCGTGTAGTTTTGCACTCGCCCCCAACCCCCCCCAATTCTGGGAGGCTTCCGAGCCGTTTTTGTTCAAAGTTCCCCAGAATTGGGGCCTTAAAGCCTTTCAGGCATACATGAAAAGGGGACGGATCGGAGCGCAATTTGTGTTTACAAACATTTTTTAAACATCAGAGGCACACCATCAACAAAAGATAGGCTCTACGGTAATATACTGAGATTCCAGTTAGCTGAAGGCTGTGACTTCATAAAATCCAACGTCATCAGCTTCCATAGAAGGTAGCAATCTTAAAACTCTTAGTAAAAAAACGTTTTGTTTAGCCTTTGTTACCACATCCTTAAACCTAATTCGATCGCCGAGCCAGCACCTCTTACATCGTTTCATAGAGCTAAAACTTAGGTGGTGATTATCAGAAACTCCCTAATTCGTGGCGCTGAAAACACTGTCACAAAGTGATTTGGGTCACTTTCAAGGTTGGTTAATCCTCAAAATTTGTTCCGTAGAAATGCAGTTGAAAGAAACCAACAACAACGAATAAGTTTAGGCTATGACCAGCTAAATGTAGGTCAACAGGGTGTAATGTATTGAGCGTGTACATGTGTGTCGATCGTCTATTCCTAACGTTCTATCAGCAACAGAAACTGCATGAGTCAACCTGCAAAGTTGGCAAATGAGGTTTGTGGCAGATAGAGCAAGCAGGCTAGGGCAAACAATCCCAAGCTAAGTGACGATGTCCTTTACTTAAGCTTCAAAGTAGAACCCTTTAAAGCTTGAATTGTAAGGTTGTAACATACTTCTCGGAAATTATGTCTTGAGTCACAGTGAACAGTCTTGAATTCTGACAAGACTAATTTGTTGCTGTGAATGTAACTAAGGCTCGCTCTGCTCCACATTTTAGCGTTACTGCCCTACCACCCAAATTCCTGAGATGTCTACACCCGTCACTACTGAATTAAAGAGCGAGAGCTTGCAACTGCTGCGAGAGTATCAAAAATCTCCTAATCCTCGTCTGCGTAACAAATTAGTCAGCCTAAATCTGGGATTGGTGAGGAGAGAAGCCCACCACTGGATTACCCAGTGTACCGAAGGATATGAAGATTTACTTCAAGTGGGTTGCGTCGGGCTAATTCGTGCGGTTGAGCGATTTGATATGTCCAAGGGACATGCCTTTAGTTCCTTTGCAATTCCCTACATTCGGGGTGAAATTCAACACTATTTGCGAGATAAAGGGTCGTCAGTTCGCATCCCACGGCGCTGGCTAGCTCTGCAAAGGCAGGGATTTTGGGTCATGCAGGCCCTGCGGGAGCAACTGAACCGCCAACCCACAGATGCTGAAATGGCAGCGGAGTTAGAGATTTCCTTAAGCGAGTGGCAAGAAATTAAGCTGGCGTGCCGCAACAGAGTCCCTCTGAGCCTTGATGCTCCTGTCCGGGAAGAAGATGAAGGTTCCACCTCTCTAGGCGAGATGGTTCCCGATAGTCGATACCGTAGTTTCCAGCTTGCTCAGGAAGACCAGATTCGCTTGCAACAAGCTCTTGTTCATTTGGAAAAGCGGACACGGGAAATTCTGGAATTTGTGTTTCTGTACGATTTAACTCAGAAGGAAACCGCAGAACGCCTCGGAATCAGTGCTGTGACAGTATCCCGTCGAGTTAAGAAGGGGCTGAGCTATCTGAAGGACTCCATGGCGGATGTAGAAGAATAAGCTTCTGTAGAAGTCCACGCCACTATGGGACTTATGCAATTAGAGTTCATTGCTAGACAATCTCACACAAACAAGGGGCTTATGCGTAAGTTCTACATTATTAGTGTTCTGTCAAGAAAATTTTGAGGAGTCGAAAACCCTCAAAATTTAACTCCAACTAACCTCCCGGCTTTCGGCTACCCGTCAATCAATTGTTGACAGACTACTAGGTGATGTGCAACTTTTCCGAACCGTCCACCTTCGGGAAGTAGGCTACACCCCAACCCCTCTCTCAAAAGGCTTGTCATTACCAACATCTTTGGGAAATCGAAGATTTCCCAAAGATGTAAATTCTAAACCCCAGACCTTTGTTACTCATTGTCAATAAATATTGGCTGTTGAGAACAAAGTCAAACTTCAGCAGCTTCGTTGTGTAAGAGGCTGTCTGAAAAGGCCCGAATTGTCGCCCGAACCGCCCCCCTGCCCCCCAATTCTGGGGGGTTCTGAGATCGAAGTCCCCCAGAATTGGGGACTTAAAGCCTTTCAGGCATCTATGAAAAGGGGGCAAGTGCAAGGTCTGTGGCATTTTTCAGACACCCTCTAAGCTGTTTAAAAGATGTTGGTAATGACAAGCCAATTCTGGGGGGAGGTTCTGAGATTGAAGTCCCCAGAATTGGGTTCTTAAAGCCTTTCAGGCATCCATGAAAAGGGGGCGAATGTAAGGTCTATGGCATTTTTCAGACACCCTCTAAGCTTTTTAAGAGATGTTGGTAATGACAAGCCCTGGGGAGAAGGACTTCAATCCGGCTCCCCTTCTCCCAGTGAGAGAAGGGGCTGGGGGATGAGGGCAGACTTTAAGTTGCACATCGCCTACTGCTACTTTTAGATACATTGAGATATTAGATAAAGCTATCTGTGTAGTAAAATAATCTGTTTTACGGCTAACTGATACCCATTTGCGTCTCCTTTTCGCCGGAAGTAGTCCGCTGCTTTTTCAAACGCAGTGAGGGCACTGGCTCGATCGCTAACACTGAGTAAGAGTAAGCCCCGGTTGTAGTGAGCTTCTGCATCGTTGGGGCGAATTTGAATCACCTGATTGTAGTCGTCAAGCGCTCCCTGCTGATCTCCAATCACTGCTCGACTCACTCCCCGGTTGAGGTAGGCATCGGTGTAGGTGGGCTGAAGGGCGATCGCTTTGGTAAAGTCATCGATCGCCCCGCGTCTGTCTCCTGCTACGTCGCGCACCAATCCTCGCCCTAAGTAGACTGCTGCATCACGGGGATTCAGCTTAATCGATTGGGTAAAGTCATCGATCGCCCCTTGGGAGTCACCCAATACGCTACGGCTCGCCCCGCGATAGTTATAGGCATCAATGTAGGTTGGGTCAAGTTGCAAAGCCTGGGTAAAATCGCTCACGGCTCCCTGGTAATCTCCTCGCCGATTTCTCAATAACCCCCGGTTCACATAGTTCATGGCTTGAGCTTGAGCTAGGTGCAGTTCGGGCTGAGATGACTGCACAGCAGCAGGTTGGGAAAGCTCAGCGGGGCGGTTTCGGGCAAGGCTGACTTGAGCAAAGAAAATCGCGCTGAGGCTGAGGCAGGACAGAACGGAGTAGAAATATTTCATGACCGAATCTTAAGCTGGGGACGGCCAACACTATAGCAATCAGGTTTAGGTTTGAAAGAGGTTTATGGTAGAACGATCGTCCGCACAGCTATTTCCGATTTTGCAGGAATTAATTTGAACTGGGTTTACAGATAAAGCGCGATCGAGACTACTTAAAATAAACTTAAACAGAAGGATTTACCATAGGGCAAGTAGAAGGTTAATTCCTATGAATTTGCTTCACCTTGTACAGTGAATCAACGTTAAAGCAGGGCTGTTATGTCTCAACCTTCAGTACTGGATTCTCAAGACGTTTCTTTAGATGTGAGAGCAGAGCTTGAAGCAGTTGCAACTGTAGCGGGCATTCCCTTTCCTCCCAATGATGGAGAGAGTGATGAACTGCCCTTAGAAAGCGACAAACATCGAGACCAAATTGACCTGCTTATCCGCCTTTTGAAGGGGTGGTGGCGCGATCGTCGTGACTTTTATGTGGCTGGCAACTTGACTATTTTCTACAGCCCAAATCAGAGGAAATCAGAGTTTTTCCGTGGGCCAGATTTCTTCGTTGTCCTTGGGGTTGAACAGAAAGACCGCCGGAGTTGGACAGTGTGGCATGAAAATGGCAAGTATCCCAATGTCATCGTAGAGCTACTTTCTGACTCCACAGCGGCAGTGGATCGAGGCTTCAAGAAGCAGCTTTATCAGGATACCTTTCGCACTCCTAATTATTTCTGGTTTGATCCCCACACGCTTGAGTTTCAGGGCTTTCACCTTGTGGATGGTGATTACAAAGATTTGGTGCCCACGGCTGAGGGTTGGTTGTGGAGCCATGAGTTAGGACTTTATTTGGGGATTCATGGGGAGCAACTACGATTTTTTACGGACGATCGCCAATTGATGTCCTTGCCAGAGGAAGCAGCCCAGGAGCAGGCAGAACGGGAGCAGCTACGGGCAGAACAAGAATACCAGCGGGCAGAAAAGCTGGCGGCAAAACTGCGAGAACTGGGCATTGACCCGACCGATATTTGATGGAAATTTAGGTGATTGACTTAATTAATCTTCTGTAAACCATCAGAGTTTAGACGAGCTAGGGATCGACGTGTGGCTAGCATTAACACGACTAATAATTATTAATCTGTTGGCTGTAAGATATTACATAGGTCGTTATTCGGATACCTATATGCAAATTTGCCTGACTGATTTGGGGGGATTTGTAAGGGTAATCAGGCAAATTAAACTTCTGCGAGATTAGCTCAAACCTGTTTTGCGAATTAACAACTATGACTCACTCTCCTCCGACCCGGACTATTCCTTTGCGCGTCTTGCTGGTTGTGCCATTTGTGTTACAACTTGTTGTCACAGTTGGGTTGGTAGGTTGGTTCTCCTTTGTGAATGGACAACGAGCGGTGAGAGATCTGGCAACCCGGCTGAGTCGAGAGGTTAGCGATCGGATTGAAGAGCGTATCCAATCCTATTCCGACACACCCTATCTGTTCCTGCGGACGAATGAAGCGGCCATTCGCGCTGGAATTTACGATCCGAAGAATTTTAAGCAACTAGAACCCTACTTTTGGCAGCAAGCCAATTTGAGTCCGATCGTGACTTCTCTCTTCTATGGCAGTGAAGCCGGAGACTTTCTGATGGTCGTGACGGAAAAACCTCCCGGTATTTATATCCGCGATCGGTCTACAGCCCCCAATCGGCAGGTGTATGACGTGGATGCTCAGGGGCGGCGCACTGCTCTCAATCGAGCCAGCAAGTATGATCCCCGGACTCGCAACTGGTACAAGCAAGCAGTGCAGGCAGGAAAACCCGCGTGGTCATCCATCTATGTTTTTTCGGATACACCCGATTTGGGGATCACACCCACGATCCCAATTTACGATCGCCAGGGTGGATTGCAGGGTGTGATTGCGATCGACTTTACCTTGACCCAAATTAGTAATTTTCTCAACAAGTTAAAGATTAGTGAATCTGGACAGGCGTTCATCATGGAACGATCGGGAGATATCGTCGCCAGTTCAGCCTCAGAGCCACCCTTCATCACTGTGGGCAAAGAACGGCAGCGGCTCAGTGCCCTGAAGAGTAGCCAACCCTTAATTCGATCGACCGCTGAGCAATTGCAGCAACAATTGGGCAACTTGGCAACAATCCAAAGCTATCAGCAGTTACAGTTTGGCTCTGGTGACGATCGCCGATTTGTGCGGGTTACTCCCCTGAAAGATTCACACGGCTTAGATTGGCTGATGGTGGTCGTGATCCCGGAAGCTGACTTCATGCAGCAAATTCACGAAAACACTCGCCTAACCCTCTGGCTTTCCCTGGGTACTTTGGTGCTGGCGGTTCTCGTGGGTTTCTACACCTCTCGTTGGATTACTGAACCGATTCTGCGCTTGAGTGCCGCTTCCAAGTCGATCGCCCAAGGCGCACGGGAATCCCACGTCAGCGATGAGCTAACTCAACAGGTGAAAGCTGGCGGTGTCAACGAGTTGAGTGTCCTTGCCCAGTCCTTCAACCAGATGGCCCAACAATTGCGGGAATCCTTCATTGCCTTAGAGAAATCCAACGAAGACTTGGAACATCGGGTTGAGGAGCGGACAGCCGAGCTTGCCAGCGCCAAAGATAGCGCTGAGGCGGCTAATGCGGCTAAGAGTGTGTTTTTTGCGAGTGCCAACCACGAGTTACGCACGCCTTTGAATGCCATTTTGGGCTTCTGTCAATTGATGAGCCGGGATAGTAGCTTGACGGGGTTGCAACGCGATCGGCTTAACACAATCTCCCAGAGCGGTGAGCATTTGCTGGGACTGATTAGCGATGTGTTGGAAATGTCCAAAATTGAAGCAGGGCAGGCAGCGCTACACGAGTCGGCCCTCGATTTACACCAACTCGTACAAAGCATTGCTGCCATGATGGGAGTCCGGGCTGAGATGAAGCACCTGCAACTCTTAGTAGAAATTGCTCCCGACGTGCCGCACTATATTTATGGTGATGAAGGTAAACTTCGACAAGTGTTGATTAATTTAATTGGCAACGCTATTAAATTCACCAAAGAAGGGGGTGTGGCGCTGCGAGTGGCCGTCAAGCCATCCCTAGCCCCCAACCCTGGCATGGGTTCTGACACGAGTTTAGGAACTGGTGCCTTCCCCATCTATTTTGAAGTAGAGGATACAGGCGTTGGCATTGGCAAGCATGAACTCGATAAGTTGTTTCAACCTTTTGTGCAAACTGAAAGTGGCGCAAATTTGCAGGAAGGAACAGGGCTTGGGTTAGCCATTAGTCATCAATTTGTCAAGCTGATGGGGGGCGACATTACGGTAGAAAGCGTAGTGTATCGGGGCACGGTGTTTAAGTTTCAGGTGCAAGCAAAGCTGGCAAACCCCACAGAACTTCGGCAGGCTGACACGAATCGCCGAGTTGTGGGCGTTGCTAATGCTCAGCAACAGTATCGAATTTTAATTGTCGATGATAAACCAGAGAACCGCCGTTTGTTGCTGGAGTGGATGCAGCTTGTGGGGTTGGCGGTTAGGGAAGCCACGAATGGTGCAGAGGCGATCGAAGTCTGGGAAGCTTGGGAGCCGCACCTCATTTGGATGGATATGCGAATGCCAGTGATGGACGGTTATGAGGCCACAAAGCACATTAAAGCGACGGTTAAAGGACAGGCAACAGCTATTATTGCTTTGACTGCGAGTGTTTTTGAACACGAGCGATCGATGGTGCTA
>JARCMD010000401.1 GCA_030248885.1 Leptolyngbyaceae cyanobacterium MP9P1.79
ACCCATCTACCCATCTACCCATCTACCCATCCACCCGTCCTCCCTACTCTCGATGCCAACGAGTCCCTTCCGAGGAATCAATGAGGATAATTCCAGCGGCTTTCAGTTGGTCACGAATCCGATCGCCCTCCGCAAAGTTTTTGGACGATCGAGCGGCGTGGCGCTGTTGGATGAGTTGGGCAATGTCTGCGTCACTTAGTCCAGCGGGATCAGGCGTTGGCTCAGCTTCTGGCTCAGCGTAGAGGCCCAGAATTTCTGCGAGACGAATCAAGGTGTGCCATTGACTGGACAATACGTCAGCGTCGGTTTCTGTCGTTCCCTGATGGATTAAAAGGTTCTTTTCCCGGCGCAAGTCTTTCGCGATTTCAAACAATACAGCCAAGCTGGCGGGCGTGTTGAAGTCGTCATCCATGGCGCTGTTAAAGCGCTGCACAAGGTCGGGATCGGGGGTGGTGAGGGTGTCGTCGTTTTTTAGTTGCTGAAACAATAGCCCTTCCTTTAGGGTTTGCCAGCTATTTTGAGCCGAACCGATCGCGTCCTCAGTGAAGTCGATCGGCTTGCGGTAGTGGGTTTGCAACACCAGCAGCCGCAGCACCATCGGGTGTAGGTGGCGATCGTCCAGCATTTGCCGAATAGTGGTGAAGTTGCCCAAGGATTTGGACATTTTTTCGCCATTGACATTCACCATGCCGTTGTGGAGCCAGTAACGCGCTAAGGGCTTGCCAGTGGCCGCTTCGGACTGGGCAATTTCGTTTTCGTGGTGAGGAAAAATTAGATCAGCTCCGCCAACATGGATGTCGATCGCGTCTCCCAAGCGCTCCCGCACCATTGCCGAACATTCAATGTGCCAACCGGGACGACCTTTGCCCCAGGGCGACTCCCAAAAATCCACCTCGTCTGGCTTAGCCGCTTTCCATAGAGCAAAATCAAAGGGATCGGCTTTTTTCTGGGTCTCTGGGTCATCGGCATTCACCCGGCCGCTAGCCCCCGCTTGTAGATCGTCCAGCTTCCGCCCCGAAAGTTTGCCATAGTTGTCAAATTTTCGCACTCGGTAATAGACATCTCCCCCAGCGGCGTAGGCATAGCCTTTATCCTCCAGTTCGTGAATTAAGCGCTGGATGCCGTCGATCGTATGGGTGGCGTAGGTATATTCATTCGCCTCCAAAATATTTAGCCGCGCCATATCCTCAAAATAGGCTTGGGTAAATTTCTGCGCCACAGCCTGCATGGAAGACTGCTCTGTCCTGGCCCGATTGAGAATTTTGTCGTCAATATCCGTAAAATTCTGCACGTAGCGGACTCGGTAACCGCGCCACATGAGGTAGCGTCGTACAATATCCCAGACAATGTACGATCGCGCATGACCCAGATGGCAGTAGTCATAAACCGTTACGCCACAGCAATACATCCGCACAGTGTCGAGTTCCAAGGGTTCAAAAACTTCTTTGCGACGGGTGAGGGTGTTGTAGAGGGTTAGAGTCATGGTGCGATCGAATCAGTAACAAGCAACGGCAGATGGAAGATCAGCAATAATAGAGGATGATAGCCAGATACCTGCATCAACAAACGGGCTGAGTTCAGCAATGACTGTGAACATCGCAAAATCAATGGGCAAATTGCGATCGTTGATGCCCAATGATGGATGATTAGCGATGCATCCTAGAACTTCGATGCTAACACTGACCTTGTGACCGTTTCGCGTTTAATCAGCAAATGTTCTGCAAATTAAACGTTTGAAGTGACTACTTAGTCTGCCCTCACCCTAAATCCCTCTCCCTAAGGAGAGGGATTTCAATCCCCCAGCCCCTTCTCCCAGTGGGAGAAGGGGCTGGGGGATGAGGGCAGGCTGGACACTACGTTAGAAGTCTGAGTAGTCACCGCCCGACAAATTTTGACCTGCACCTATTCTCAACTACGACGCTATGCAAACCGCAGTAACTGAATCGCTCCAGTCTGAACTATCTCCAACAATGGAGGCTCCTAAAACTGGACTTCCCGTCACGATCATTACCGGCTTCTTAGGCAGTGGCAAAACTACACTGCTCAATCACATTTTGACGAATCAGCAGGGAATGAAGACAGCTGTGCTAGTCAATGAGTTTGGAGAAATTGGCATTGACAATGAGCTAATTGTCTCCACTGGCGAAGATATGGTGGAGCTAAACAACGGCTGCATCTGCTGCACCATTAATAATGACCTGATGGAAGCAGTGTACAAGGTTCTGGAACGGGGCGATCGGATTGATTACCTGGTTGTAGAAACCACGGGCTTGGCTGATCCCCTGCCTGTAGCACTGACGTTTCTGGGGACAGAGTTGCGAGATTTGACCCGCTTGGACTCGATCGTCACCGTTGTGGATGCGGCAAACTACAGCCTCGATTTGTTCAACAGTCAAGCGGCACACAACCAAATTGCTTATGGGGATATTATTCTCCTCAACAAAGTGGACTTGGTGGATGAAGCCGATGCCGATTTGCTGGAAGTCAAAATTCGCGATGTGAAGGAAGGGGCGCGCATCCTCCGTACCACTAACTCTAACGTGCCATTGGGCTTGATTTTGAGCGTCGGCTTGTTTGAATCCGACAAATACTTTGAAGCCGAAGCAAAAGATGATCATCACGACCATGACCACCATGGGCACGATCATGAGCATCACGACCACGGGCATGATCACGCGCATCACGACCACGACCACCATGATCACTCCGACCATTTAGAGAATGATGGGTTTACGTCTATTTCATTCCAGAGCGATCGGCCCTTCGCCATTAAAAAGTTTCAAAACTTCTTGGATAATCAGCTTCCTGTCACGGTGTTTCGCGCCAAAGGGATTCTCTGGTTTGACGAAAGCCCCAAGCGGCACATTTTTCACCTCAGCGGCAAGCGTTTTTCCCTGGACGACACAGAATGGACAGGGCAACCAAAGAATCAACTGGTATTGATTGGGCAAAACCTCAACCACGACGAACTACGATCGCAGATCGAAGCCTGTGTTTGCCGTGTGCCTTCTGGCAACCGAGGGAAAGGGTTCGGCAAAAAATAGTTTGATGTATCCTCAGAATGTTTTGAGGCTAGTCGCCGATCGCTAAGATCTAAGAAGTTGTGTTGGGGTTGACTGTGGAATCCGATCGGCGCGTGTTTGTTTGTCAGTATACTAATTGTCTGCATAACGGCTCCGCCGAGGTACTGGAAGCATTTCAAGCCCATCCAGTGCCCGATGTTGCGGTGGTTGCCACGAGTTGCCTGGGGCAGTGCAGCACTGGCCCCACAGTCATCGTTAGCCCAGACGAAACTTGGTATTGTCGCGTCAAACCTACGGATGTCCCGACGATCGTTGAGCAACATCTAATTGGCAATAAACCCGTGACCGCCCTCCTCCATCCCCGATTTCATCCCAAATATTAGAGAATGGGTCGCCCCCTTCCCTAATTCATAATAAATAACGAATAATGCAACCCGTTGACTTAACAACCCTAATGGCTGCGTGCAGCGAATTACGGACGACGTGGTTGCCGGCCCGATTGGAGCAAGTGTATCAGCGCGATCGGCACACGATCGCCATCGCTCTGCGTACCCTCAAGCAGCGCCAATGGTTAACAATTTCCTGGCATCCCCAAGCCGCCCGGCTGCACTTGAGTGATCCCCCGCCCCGCACGCCTGATACCTTCACCTTTAGCCAGCAATTGCAGCATCAGTTGCACGGGCTAGCGTTGACGGCGATCGTTCCCATTGCACCCTGGGAACGGGGACTGGACTTACAATTTGCCCGTCGTCCTGGAGAAGACCCCTTGTGGCACTTGTACGCAGAACTGATGGGCAAGTACAGCAACGTCATTTTGGCGAATCAAGAAAATTTGATTGTGACAGCAGCCCATCAGGTGAGTGTCCAACAATCGAGTGTGCGCCCCATTCAAACGGGACAACCCTACGAACCGCCCCCCGGCTTAACTGACCCGATCCCCACGCTGACTGAGCCGCTGAGTCGCTGGCAGGAGCGGGTCAGCTTGATCCCAAGTACTCTGCGCCGCAATCTGCTGAAAAACTATCGCGGACTCGGTTCTGGGCTAGCTGTGTCGATGATTCAAGCCGCAGATCTCGACCCAGAGCGATCGACTGATAGCTTGAGTGTGACAGAGTGGGAGCGGTTATTCGATCGCTGGCAAACGTGGCTCAAGGCACTGGAAACCGAAACCTTCCAGCCGGGGCGCACGGCTCAGAGCTACACAGTTTTAGGTTGGGGGATCACCCAGGCAGCAGAGTCAGTTCAAACCTTGCTGAACGATTATTACACCGCTGAAATGAATCAGCAGACGTTTAGCCAACTGCATCACCAACTCAGCCAAAAACTGGGAAACCTGCTGACCAAATCGCGCCAAAAAGCCCAAACCTTTCAAACCCGCCTAGCGCAATCGGATCAAGCCGAACACCACCGGGAACAGGCGGATTTGTTGATGGCAAATTTGCAGGATTGGCAGCCAGGCATGAAGGCGATCGTCCTGGCTGATTTCACCACCGATCGGCCTATAACCATTGCCCTAGATCCCGAAAAAAATGCCGTCCAGAATGCCCAAGCACTCTACAAGCGGTATCAAAAACTCAAGCGGGCCCAAATTGCCGTAGTGCCCTTGCTGAATGAGGTGCAGACAGAAATCGACTATCTGGAACAGGTGGAAGCTGCCCTTACCCAACTCGCCTATCACACACCAGAAGATTTACTAGCGCTAGAAGAAATACGAGTAGAACTGATTCAGCAGCGCTACTTAGAAGACCCGGAAAATCGCCACCGCGCCCAGTCCAAGGGCGACTCCCCCAGCCTGCCCCGGCGCTATCGCACTCCCAGCGGCTTTGAGTTGCTGATTGGGCGCAACAATCACCAAAATGACCAGTTGACATTTCGCATCGCTGGAGATTACGACCTCTGGTTCCATGCCCAAGAAATCCCTGGAAGCCATGCCCTGCTGAGGCTGGAGCCAGGCACGATCGCTGAAGAAGCCGATCTCCAGTTTGCCGCCGATTTAGTTGCCTACTACAGCCGCGCCCGCTTGAGTGAGCAAGTGCCTGTGGTCTACACACAACTGAAGCACGTCTACAAACCCAAGGGTGCAAAGCCGGGGATCGCGCTCTACAAGGAAGCTCAAGTCATTTGGGGACAGCCCCAACGAGTGATACAGTGACACATTAAACTGTGATTATTGATTTGACACCTGACCATACATAGGTTTCTTCAGACTGAATAACTTGCAAGATCTTTTCTAGTTCTTCGATCGCAAATGGCGGTAAAAGTTGACTAGATAACCATTTGTGAGCAATTCGTTTTAGAAAGTGTTTGTAAATTAACATGTCGTTTTACACTCGCGCCCTACATCCCCCAGAATTGAGGGATTTTGAACGAAAATGGCTCGAAAGTCCCCCAGAA
>JARCMD010000402.1 GCA_030248885.1 Leptolyngbyaceae cyanobacterium MP9P1.79
GGCTCAACCAGTTCAATAAGAGCCAAGTCAAGAGTTTTACCATCGTCCGCTTTCGCCTGCACGGTAGCTGACAAGGTTTTTTGTTGTGCCGGATAAAAAACAGTGACCTGAAAATCAACCGCTTTTCGCACCACATGGGCACAGGTGAGCATCAACCCCGGAGCCACAAAAAAGCCCGTTCCCCAACCACCAGGGATGATGATCTTGACCGTACATTGTTGCAGCAGATCCTCTAACTGGCTCATGACTTACTCTTTCGGCTGGGCTTCCCATTCCAACGTGATTTCCAGGTTGGCCTTGCCAGTGCCTTTGACAATAATTGCCGTCAATTGCCCTGCCTCAATCGCCAATTCCATCCCAAACTTCACCGTTGCCTTCTTGGGTTTCACCTTTTGAATGGGGGCGGCAATCATCTGCACTATGCCCTCGATCGCATCGGCAACGGGCTGAAACTGTTTTAAGTCAAAGCCGACATTCTCTCGCCCAGTCTGCGCCACCTCAAATTTGATCGTCGCCCCGTTGGGAAGCTGAACTGGAACGGTATCACTGCGGGACTCTGAAAACGCCATTCAATTCATCTCCTCAAACTTTGGTATCAAGGGACTTGCTGTTAAATAACATCCCGATCGTAGGATGTATTAGGCGAACGCCCTAACGCATCATTCTGACTTAATGATGTGTTATGTTACCCCTACCCTATCCTACGAGCTACTGACTGCAAAGGTAATCAGTGATAACAATGTGTTGACGATCGTTCAATAATCTTCAACGACACAAATTGTTGGTGACGACCTTAATCTGATACCAATGACACAAATTTGTTGACGATGACAAACAAAATGTTATTCGACAGGTTTTTTGTATGGGCGATACAGGATTTGAACCTGTGACCCCTTCCGTGTGAAGGAAGTGCGCTACCACTGTGCTAATCGCCCCGGGTCTCCTAATTTAGCATAAATTCGATCGCACCCCCTAGTCCTGCAAAAATATCCAGGGGAGCCTGCTACCTTAGGGCACCATCACCGTAAACTCCCCAGGGCTGGCGATCGTAATCACGCCTCCAAAGGAACAGATACACGTTGAAGTTTGGTTTAGTGCTGGAAAATTGTTGATCAACACGGTTGGAGAGCCGACAATCCAGGGAGCAGCCGTTGCAGGGATACAAGGCATCGGAGTAAGCACTCCTAAAGCCGCTGCGGTTGCTGCCGCAACCGCTGGATTAAGAATACTACTACACATTCCAAATGGAGGGATATTGGCAAATGGGGCAAAATCCATAATCGTGGCAGCGATCGGGCCACCCGCATTGACAGGAGGTCCTTTAGGAATCGCGATGAGAGTGCTGGCTCCAATACCAAAGGTGCAGGTCATCGTCGCGCCAGTGCAAACACATAAGCTCATAGTAGAAATGGGTGTGAAGTGTATGGTATGAAATAAATAGAACCTGGATTATAGATAACAGACTAATTAATCTTGACCAAGCTGCCTTGAACAATCGTGATGCCACTGGCTTTAACCGTCGTCATACTACCGTCCACGGTCAGCATTCCCACACTCTTAACATCCAGCGTTCCCATACCAATATCAACCTTACTCCCGCCAACCGTTGATGTAATCCCTGTAGGAGAAATCTTGATACTGTTGCTGCTGGCCTTGAGTTCAATACTTGTGGCATCAATGACGATCGTACTGCTCCCGATTTTGAGCGTAATGCTATTGGCGGCTGCCCCAGCAATTTCGATATCCCCGATCGAAGTCATCGTAATCTTCCTACCCGTATCATCCATCGTCAGCACATGGCCATTAGTCGTCTTCACTTCCACCTTTTTGTTCTTATCATCTAACAGAACGTAGTGTCCATCCTTGGTTTTCACCTCAGCTTTCATGTTCGTGTCATCAAGACGGGCATAATACCCCTCCTTAGTCTTCATCTCAATAAACTTGTCGGTATCATTGAGATATAACTTGTGGGTATATACCGTATCTAGATAAACCCCTACCTTACTGGCATCCTTATCCTCCTCCACAAACTGGAACTTGTGGCCTGTGCGGGTTTTAAAGGTGCGGAGCCGAACCTTGCCTTGATACTTGCCTGTTGGATTAATACTATCTTCTACAGATTCAGGTGGGGCATCAGTTCCATTCCAAACTCCTCCCAAAACAAAGGGGCGGTGGATATCGCCATTTTCAAAACCCACCAACACTTCATCATTAATTTCAGGTAGGCAGTCAAAGCCGCGATTGATTCCGGCTCCCGTTGCCACAATCCTTGCCCAATAGCTATTATGTTCTTCAGTCATTGTGGGAAACTTGACCCGCACCCGGCCCCACTTCTTGGGGTCTTTATTGTCAGTCACAATCCCAACAAGATGAGTCTGTCCAGGTTGTAGGGAAACTTTGGGAGACAGAGTGGCTAACAAATCACCACCCCGTAGCCCGCGCACGCTAAATTCTGTGGTGTAGACACGACTGGCAAAAATGTGCCGCGCTTCGGTGATGTAGTAGCTGCCGCTGTACTTTTTGCCCATCTCTTCCAACTTCACCAGCTTTCCCACCCGAATTGCTGGGTCTCCGACTGCTGTAGCATCAGCGTAGACAAATTCACCCCCCAGTTCATTACACAGTGCCTGGGCCATGGCATCTGCTTCTGTGGAGTTATATACAGCTTGATTGACAACAATCATTTTTGGACTGCCAGAAAATTTGGTGCTGGATGCACTGCCCTTACCGCTGCCAGTGCTTGTGACTTCCTGGGCAGTCGTTTTGGTTGAAACGATCGGTGCTTTGGCACTGTAGTCCCACGCTCTAACCTCTACGGAGCTAACCTGCTCAGCACTGGAAACCCGAACGCGAAAACTGGTGATATCTTCCAACCATACAAGGCTCAAAGAATCACCCGAAACTGGTTTGCGAAAATGTAGCTTGCTATCTTGCACAAACAACTCAAACCCCAAGCGGGCGGCTCGTTCCCGTAGGAATTCCATATTCGTTTGGTTTTGCTGGAATACATATCCATTGGCATCATTAATGTCGTTATAGCCGTGGGGACCACCGCTGGCATCAATGGTGCCTGGAGAAATCCCGGCTTCACCAATCACAGACTTAACAATGTCGGTATCAGTCATATTCTGAAACGATCGGCTATAACGTCCGCGATGTAAGCGATGGGAAACATCATAGCCCCGCACGACGATCGGAGCCTGGGACTCACTGGTAAAGTGGGTTTCGATCGCTGTAATCTCTCCCTCCAGCACCGTACCCACGGCAGCATCAGAAAATTCTGGATCGAGGGTGGTACTCTCCGCAAAGCCAATCGTAATCGCCTTGCCAATTTCAAATAAGCTTTCATGCACCCAAGGTATATCAGCCGATCGCCCCGGATAATAGTCATTCTTAATGACCAGCGTAAACATACCCGGTAGATGTAAACTCTCTTCTACCGTGACATGAAGGACATCCTCCATCAAGGCGGCAGAAGCAGGCGCACCGTCAATCTTCAAGATCAGCTCAGGTAGGTAATTAATTGGCATGGGGAAAATTAAAGATGGGAACCAAAGGAAGTTAACTGAGCAGAAGGCTAATCACTAATATGAATTCTCTAGGTGATGTGCAACCATGTCTCAGCCTCTTTTTCAACAGAGTTGGGAGGAGTAAGCATTGACAGCAGTCTGCGATCTACTGAGGTTGCCTAACTAAGGGCTAACGTCCACCACCGATGCGATCGGGTTCCTTAGGCGCATCCACACTAGGACTGACAATTGCTTCATCCACCTCTTTTAAGGTGAGCGACATTTTCGCTCGTACTGGTGTACCATCCGGCAAAAAGAGGGTCAAGCTATAGCTCAGGTCACTGACAAAACACCGTAGGTATTCCTCACCTCCCCAAGTAAACTTATACACTGGAGGACGCTTGTTTGCTCCTGGCCCTGTTTTAGCAAAGTCTAAGGCCCCCTTAAATTTATTGACATAGGTCATCACACTGGTGCCCTTCTCATAGGTATCAAAGTTGATATCTTTAATCGTGAGAACGCAGGGATCAGGATAGGCAAAACTGACTTTAGGTAAACCCTTAGGAGTACGTGCGCCTTCAACTGGATTCACATTTGACTTCTGAGAGAAAGATAACTCAGTAGGATTAAACATGAATTCTATGTCTGCTCCCCCTTCTGCATCTACCAAACTAGCTTTAACGAGTGTCATAATGCTTCTCCAGTTGAAACGTGTGAATAGTTTTAAGAGGTGACTTTTTAATCGATAACTTGGGGAATGGCTAGAACAAATTCAGGATTGTGGATTTAATGACAAACGTAGAAGAGGAGTGACTCTGGGTAAGTATTTATGGCATGGTAGGCATCGGGCATGGGGTGTTAACAGACATGCTGTTACCAGGGCCTTCGTCCTGAGTAGTAAGCTCCTCCCCGTTCCCGCTCAATTTCCAGTTTCTGCCGCACCAAGCCGTAGATCTCCCGCGCTAAGACTTCCAAATTTCTTAGGTCTTCTTCGGTCGGCTCTGCTTCATCGGAGTCATCGCCTGTTTGAGCCTCAGCCTCTACCCGCTGGATTGGGGAAGCATTGGGGTCTGGGAAGGCTTGAATGACTCCATTAGACGCGGAGTTCTGCACAGTGCTACTCAGTTTTGGTTGTTTAGGAAGGGGCAGCGGGTCATAGCCATTGGTAGAGGTTAGCCCCCTGTCAGGGGTAGCTGCCAGCAGTTCATCCATGCTGCTCCAAGAGTCGGGCAAGCTGTTAAAGGAGGTGCTGGGCGGAGCAGCCCGGCGTTGAATGGGAGGGGTGCTAGGAGCAAGGTCGGTAATGGGAATCAAGGATGACGGGGACGACGAGAACCGATCGCCATTTCCATTGGTTGGGGCACCCGTGGGAGTAGACACAGGAACCCGAAGGACATCTGGACTGTTTACCGTATCTTCCCCTGAGAGGATATCTGGTGAAGCGTCACGGCTTTCCGTGAGGAAGCGGGCTTGAATCAACGAATTTCCAGCCGCACTAAGGGGGGGATTGGCATTGAAACCAGAGGGTGTAGTGAGAGGTTGCAGCACGGAGAGATTTTCTAGCACAGTCGGCAGTTGCGGAATCGCCGTTGAGTCTGTAAAAGCTTGTAGAACTGAATTTGCAGGCGAGGGGGAGGAGGTTATCTCTTGTGAACCGATCGGAGATGAATTGGCTGGAGCCATGGAGGGAAAGGAATCAATCGGCTCTGTTGAAGAGAGAGGCAATTCTGAAATCCTCGTCTTATCTGTTGCCAATCGAGCCTGGATTATGGGCGAATTACCGTCTGAGTTGGTTGATATCCTTGGCACCGATTCAGTAGCCCCAATTGGCTCGATCGCAGACTGTGCCTCAGGCAATTGCCCATCAGAGCGGCGCTGAAGGAGACTAGGCTGGACGTAGCCCATATCCTGGCTCATGTCTGAACTTACATTAGGGACTCGATCGCCCACTATAGACTGGTTGGCCACAGCTTCAGATAGCACAGGTGTTTGAGGCGTTGTTCCAGGATCTTGGACAGCGGGTGAAGGTGCAGCAAAGGCAGCTAAACCGGGTGAGAAGCTGCTTTCACGTTCCACGGCTTCCGATGCCATGGTGCGTCTTTGAATCGGCGCAACTGAGCTTGTTTCCACTGAAGAAACAGCATTGACGCTGAATCCATCCGCATCCAATGGGTTGCTCTGACGTTGCCCAAACAGATCGGGTACGATCGCCGTCTCTGGGCTAGATTCTCGGCTGAATTCCGAGCTAGGCATGGAGGAGTCATCGATCGCCCGTTGCATTGGCTGAGGTAAGACAGCGGAGAGAGGAGCGATCGCAGGCGCTTGCGTGGCATCAATCGCGACCTCAGGATCTGCCTTTTCTCGCTGGATAGATGGGGAGTCGATCGCAGGCGTAGAGCCAGAAGAATGTGCATCTCCCAAGTTTATCGGCACAGGCGTAATAACCGGCGAAGCTGAATCTACCTGTCGCTGTACAGGTGACGATAGGGCTTGAGGAATAAATCCAGCGACCTGCTCCTGTACTGGATCTGGCAGCAATTCCTGTCCCACGCGATCGGCAGTCATCGCTGGAGTTATGCCTGCGTCGGAGACATTGCTCTCTGTCAATCCCTGTGGGGCAGTCGCAGAATCCAAGGGCATTGGTTGCAGGGCAAAGGACTCTGCTCGACGCTGCACAGGAATTGAAGCTAATTCCTGCTCCGCTTGATTCATCGACGCTGCTGCATTAGTTGCAATGTTTTCTGTTCGATCATGTGTAAAATCCCCAGCGCTTAACGGGGTTATTTGAGGTATTGAGGCATCTACCTGACGCTGCATGGGGAATACGGCTGCATTGGGGACAGTCATTTCTGCTGGCTCAGTTTCTACAGACTCATTGCCGAAAATCCCAGAAGTCAAGGGCAGTGGCTGCGATGCAGATGTATCCACCCTTAGCTGCACCGGGATGGAAACTGCTTCTCCCAACTCCTGCACCTGACTCACGGGGTTGAAGCTGACAGCCTCTGCCCCAATTGGGTTTGATGAACTGAATGCTGATGCACCAGACGATATACCAGCTAAGGGGGCACTCATTGACGATGTATCCAAATCCGATGGACTAGAGGTGGCGATCGGCTGGTTCTGCACCGCTCCATCTACCAGCCCAGCGTCTCCTCCCAAGGAACTCAAGGGAGCGCGTTGAATCGCTTCCACTACAGGGGATGGAGCAGTTGTGGTGAAAGGCAGTGGGTTTTGAGTGGCGCTTGGCCCATCGCCCAAGAGTGTCGGCTGGAATGGACGCTCAAACGCTGAGCCGGAGGTCGGCTGGGAATCTGCGAGGGGTGAGGTAAAGGATGGGGTGGGACGATCGAGGGACGGCACAGCAATCTCTGAGGCTTCAGCTACACCGGAGCTTAAATCAGAACGTTGCAGAAGGCTAGTATCCTGGTCAGTCGCAGCTTGAATGACGGGCGAACCATCAGTAGGAACAGAAGTTAGTGGTATTGGTACTGCCGATGCTGAGGATGTTGGGGTGGTTCCATTAGCCGTTGGGAAGCTGCTGGTGAGGTCAGGAGGTGTGCTGATCCCAGAAGTCCAAGCGTTGGTACCGGAAGTTGCCTCAGGAGATCTCTTAGCCTGAATCGCCGGAACAGCATTGCTAATGGTGGGATTGGTGGACTGGGCCTGATTCTCTACTCCAGCTAAATTACTCGACTCAGACGTGGATTGAGGCGATCGAGTAGCAGGTTGAAATAGGCGAGTGAACGGCTTTAATAAATTTAGTGCTGACTGGAACGGCCCTGGCTCAGATGACTTTGACTCAGATGACCTGGGAGGGGCATCTCCTGGCACATCTCCTAGCTTTGCAGAGTCATCCCCCTTAGCCTGTAGCACTGAAGCCGTAGCAGCACCCATCGCATCTAGAGGTATGGGTGCAGATGAACCTACGGTTGGCTCAGAGGGGCGATCGGCTGCAACATTCTTAAATCCTGACTCCGTAGTTTCGGCAAATGCAGTAGGGCTTACTGTACTTGCTGTAGCACTCTCAGAAGCTGGAATTGCCAGTTTGGGCTGCACTCTCACCTCTGTAGAGTCAGATAGTATGGGGCTTGTTGCTGACTGCAACTGAATTTCAGGGCTGTTCTCTGATGCACTGGCTGAAGCAGCTACTGGCGAGACGATACCCTCAGAACCATCTCCTGGCAAGGCAAAACTCGTTTCTCGTTGGGCTTGAATCAGAGGTGCCCCTACGCTGCCACCCATAGATATGGCTGTTACAGGTTGGGATGCGATCGTTTCAGATTGAGATACTGATGAAGCTTCGGCAACAAATTTGGGTTGTATCACTTGAGGTTGAACCTCAGCAGAAGTACCCTGGGCTTCTGAGTTGATCTGAGATGAAGGCGATACAGAGGGCGCAGCCTCCACCCATCGCTGTACGACTCGTGGAGTAGACACTGACGCTGCTGAATTCCCAGTTTGGGAAGAGATGATGTTTGGTATTCCCGCTCCGAACAAGGTTGTAGGTTCAGAGAACGCCTGCTGTCCGATCGCTGCATCCCCACTAGTGGTCGGGTCAGCCGCCTTAGCCTGAAGCTGAATGGCTCCATCGTTTACAGACGATGCACTCCGTTCCAGGGGAGCCGCTGCAAAACCAACCTCTCTTGGAGCAGCCCTCCCAGCCTCAGATAGATCTGAGCCAGCGCTTATGCCACCTGGGTTTGAATATCCTAAGTTTTCATACCCAGCAGGTTCAGGCGATCGTGGAGATACCTGTATGGAACCGAGATCTAGAGATGAACCTGTAGAAGCAGCAACCGAGGGCACATTCAGATCCCGCTGCGCCTGTACCACCGTAGTATTTGGCGCAAGATCTGGCGGAGATGATTCAAATACAGATGCCTCAGAGACAGAAGGCGAAGAAACTACTGGAGAGGAAATCCCTGAGCGTGGGAACACTCCAGAATCGGTTCCCCCGTAGGTATTTACTGAAGCAAACTCAGTATTAGCATTATTGGCAGAACCGACGGCATTAGCTGCCATGGATGAACCCAGGACTGACTCAGATGCGTCGGCAGAAGCAGAAACAGAACGCTGGATAACAGGCTGCTCTATAATTGAAGCAGTTGCCTGAGTTGAATTAGATGGGTCTAGGACTCTCCGTTGAATAACTTCTGGATCAATCGAGGGAGCTACTCCATCATTGCCAGTAACACCGCTAGCCTGTCCTAATTGCCCTCCGGTCTCCTGTGGGTTGGTGGGTTGAACCATAGGCGAAGTCGATCGCTGCATCAGCGCAGGTGAAGCGGGAAGAAATCCAGGTTCAGCAGAGGATGCAGCCATCACATCCCGTCGTAATTCAGACGGAACCGATGGAGTCGGTATTGAGTCGAGAGTTCGCTGGACAACATTGTCTACAGGAGACGATCGCATCGAGTCAATGTCTCCCCGTGCCTCCGAGACAGTTGCTTCTGAGGAAGACCCTACAAAGGGTGCTTGAGAGGATAGAATAGATTCCCGACTTAGGGGTGTCTCAAACTCAGAATCGATCGTTGCATCAGAGGACGTTTGGGAAGCTTGAGGATCTGCAAAAGCTTGAATGACCTGAGGACGATAGACTTCTTCAGCAGCAGAAGTTGCCGTCACACCTTCCTGGAAGCGGGCTTGGATGAGTTCAGGCGCGGAGGTGCGTGGAGACGACCGATCGGCAAAACCGTTAGTTCGTGAACCCCTTAGATTTTGATTTCCGCCAGTGGCAGACCGGCTAGCCCTTACAGCAGATGGGTCAACAGATGGGCTAGGCTGAGCCACGATATCAGGTTGAGCAAAAAAAGGAGTATCGAAGGATTGTCCCAAGGGAGCGGTTTCTGTCGTATCTCTAGGGGCAAAAATGGAGGGATCTAAGACAGAAAGAGGCTTTGCTCCCAGAGGAGTCAAAAACTTAGGCATCAGTACATTCTGCCAGAGCGGGCTAACTCCTAGCAGAGGGTTTTTGATCCCAAGCGGTTCTGAAGCAGAAAGGTTCCCTTCAGGATTGGCATCGATATCACTAAGGTTAGGAGCAAGGGATTCTGCCATGACTAGATGAAGTACCCATAGCTATCTCGTTTTACATCAATGGCACCCCCGCCTCCAGTCTTGGAGGTTACGGTTAAGCCCTCGTAGGCCAAGACCAGTTCTTCGATCGCCACGGAATTGGAGTCAGCTTTCAGTCCAGGTGCCTTCCAACTAGTGGGAACCGCACCAATTAATGTCCAACACTGCATCGTTTCCCCAGCCTGATTAAACACCAAGATATTGATAT
Organism: Leptolyngbyaceae cyanobacterium MP9P1.79; assembly: GCA_030248885.1. GTDB lineage: Bacteria > Cyanobacteriota > Cyanobacteriia > JARCMD01 > JARCMD01 > JARCMD01. The sequence continues at coordinate 9,793 of JARCMD010000402.1, forward strand.
TGCGTCGCAGCTTAGTAGTATTTGTAGACCGCAGGATATTTTCCATCCAAGTCCAAAACGTTAAATCTTCCGTTAACCCACGACTTAGAGTCACAGGTGTAAATTTAGCCTGCTTCAAAAATATGCGCTGTTGATCGTTCAAGCCGCCTTCTTTGTAAGTTTCCGTGTCTATTTCTACTCCTAGACCTTTACATTCAGTAAAAGAAGCGTAGAGGGTGCTTTCCATCTCCACATAAAAGCGATTGGCAGTGACGTAATTCAGAACATTGGACATTTAGGGTAATCCTCCATAGCTTTGACTACGCTCTCGTTGATAGTGCAAGTCTTTTTCCATCAATTTATAGACCCGATCGCTTAACTGTTTCAGCAACAATGGATTGCGTAGAACCTTAGTTGCGAACCCAGCCGACTGAGCCAAGTCTTCGCGACGATCGCTTTGCATCAATATCGGCGCTGTATAACCTGCCGCCGAAGCCCGATTTCCCGTCAAGTCCGCCAGATATTGGAGATGGAGTTCTGAGGTATCGACCTGCCCCAAGGTAAGGGACATTTTTGCTCGTACAGGCGTACCATTTGGTAGAAACAGCGTTAAGTCATAGCTCAAATCAGTCACAGAGCAGCGAATGTATTCATCCCCCCCCTCAGGATACTGCTGACTTCCCCAAGTAAACAGGTAAACCGGAGGGCGTTTATTGGCTGCTGAACCTGTTGTAGCAAAGTCCATCGCCTTCTTGAACTTGTTGATATAAGTTAGGACACTTTTACCCGTCTCATAGGTATCCAAGTTGATGTCCTTAATCGATAGAACAGAGGGATCAGGATAGGCAAAATTAACCTTAGGCAGACCCTTGGGAGTACGTGCGCCTTTCACTGGAATTACTTTTGCTTTTTGCGAAAAGGACAACTCCTCGGGGTTAAACATGAACTCAAGGTCTTCCCCACCCTCAGCATCTACGAGCTTAGCCTTAACAAGTGTCATTATACTTCTCTAAAACTAAAAATACTGATAGGCAATGGGTGAATAGGTAATGCAGCGGAGGACTGAGCGGAGGCATGACATTAGCAGCTTACGCCTTCGATTTTAACCTAGAGAACTAGACACGCTCTAGATAGTAGCCAAAGGTCGAACAACAGCTTGGACTCAGTTGCACAAGCTCAGATTGGGCGTTCAGTGACAACCCTCTCAAATATCGAATGCACCTATCCAAAACAGACGGAACAGTAGAGTCCAATCTGTTTTTGAATAAGTGCATTACGGAGGTCAAGGGAATTTCCAGTAAAAAAAACTACCAGCTAACAATACTCCGGACAGTTTTGATGAAAGTGCTGAAAACCCGCTTTGTACCGTTAGCCTTTGCCCTCACCCTAAATCCCTCTCCCAAAAGGGGAGAGGGACTTCAATCCGGCTCCCCTTTTGGGAGAAGGGGCTGGGGGATGAGAGCAGACTATCTCTAAAAGTGTCCAAAGTATTGAGCTAACGATCGTGGATTAAATGAGGTCCAGATTTGCCCTCACCCTAACCCCTTCCCCCTGGAGAAAGGGGTTAGGGTGAGGGCAATCTTAAGACGTAAACAATGGATCTTATTTAGTTCTCATTCCTAAGCGAGGAACGTAGGATACGTTAGGCAAATGCCGCAACACACTACTGCGATTGATGATGGGTTGGCGGTAACGTAACTCATCCTACGATCGGCAAATTTGGTACTTAGTTTTTATGTAGCTCCCTGAGCTAAGGACTAGCCTAACGAATGTATTCTTTCAAAACACTATTGCGATTGGGGTGACGCAGTTTGCGGAGGGCTTTGGCTTCAATTTGCCGAATCCGCTCCCGTGTCACTTGAAAAATCTGGCCAATCTCTTCCAGGGTCTTCATGCGGCCGTCATCCAAGCCATACCGCAGTTTCAAAACTTCCCGTTCACGAATGCTGAGGCTCTCTAGCACTTTCTCCAGGTCTTCTCGCAACAGATTTTTAGAAACCTGATCTTCTGGAGTTTCGCCATCAGATTCAATGAAGTCTCCGAGCCGGGAATCCTCTTCTTTACCAATGGGGGTTTCTAGGGAAATAGGGAGTTGGGCTGACTTAGCAATAAACCTGAGCTTCTCGATCGTCATCTCCATGCGGGTCGCAATTTCCTCTTCGGTCGGTTTGCGTCCCATTTCCTGAGAGAGCAGCTTAGTGGTTTTCTTGATGCGAGAAATCGTTTCGTAGAGGTGAACAGGGAGGCGAATGGTGCGAGATTGGTCAGCGATCGCCCTAGTAATTGCTTGGCGAATCCACCAAGTTGCGTAGGTGGAGAACTTGTAGCCCTTTTCATGGTCAAACTTCTCAGCGGCTCGAATCAGTCCCAGGCTACCTTCTTGAATTAAATCCTGGAAGGATAACCCTCGGTTCATGTACTTCTTAGCGATCGACACCACAAGACGGAGGTTCGACTGCACCATTTTGTCCTTGGCCCTGCGCCCTACATGCAAGCGACGGCGGAAGGCTTGTAGTGGCATGTTGGCGGCGGTAGCCCATTCTCCATCTTGAGGTTCCCGATCGAGACACTCTAAAAGGGACTCCCGAATCCGTTCTAACTCAAGCAAATCAGCAATCTTACGAGCCAACTCAATTTCTTCATCTGCCCGGAGCAAGCGAATTCGACCAATTTCCTGTAAATAGAGGCGGATCGAGTCCTCGGTGTAATGCTTCTTCTTAACTTGGGCCCGCTTCCGAGTAGCCTTAGCCTTGCCTGGCTTTTCCTGTCCCACCTCAACTTGGATCTCTAAGGACTCATCTAGATCATCAACGTCGGCAAATGGGTCATCTAGACCCTCCTCAAGCTGTTCGCCAAGGTTATCAAGTCCACGTTGTCCAATTCCTGCCAGAGGGCTGGACATTTGTAAGACACTTAACGATTCAGAAGATATCAACTCGATCGCTTCGAGTACGTGATTAGCCTGGGTCATGCCGCGTTCCTCATGCTCCTTAAAATTACAGGGGTCAAAATTCGATGGCAAGAAGGTGCCGATCGAAATAATTCGCTCAGTGCTAAAGGCTTAAGCCAAAAGCCATTACTGAATTGTCGAAACTTGTCCTTAGAATCGTGAATTTAATAACCTGTAGGGTCAGGTCTCTAACGTTTTAGGGGTGCGCTTAGCATGTCGCCCAAAAAATTAGATCTTACTTAATCCACGAGTCTTACTGTTGAAACGGTTTAAAACATGTTCACGCCTACCACAGTTGGCTGCAATTGCTTCACCAAAATCAGGTATGACTGTGGAAGGACATGTCTGCAAGTCTTACCCTTGTAACAAAACTACTTCCTTGCGAACATTCCTATGGAATGGCAGTTTTAGAGATCAAGCTCTAGAAACTAGGAGCAAATACAATGCTCAGTTGTGCAAGAGAAAGGTAAAGCACTACAACGGTAAGTCTTATCGAGCAATTAAAAAGTATGCAACTTACATACGTAATTCAAAAATGATTACAGAAGTTTAATGTTCCATTCAACAGATTCCCGTTGAAGTAAGAGCATTAATGTATCCTCAACTACTGACTTTTTAAGCGTCTCTCCGATTGTAGCTTTTCTCACAAAAGTTGCACCTTTTTTCCTAATGCAGAACGACAAACTCAACTCTTTGGAATGTTGCTGTAAACATACATTTGGCACATGTTTAGCGTGCCAAGGTACCTTAGGACAGTCTTTAAAGTCATCACTTGCTTACATGATGTAACTATTCCCAGATGATCCTGGAAATTGTCATTCTACAAGCAGAGGCGAAAGAGCAGAATAGTGCCATTGAAGTAAGGTAGCTCAAAACGAGGCAGTTGTGTTCTAGTTCACAAAAAATCGGTTCATTACTTTAACGTATTGAAACGTCAGGAACAATTTGCTCATGGAGATGGCGAAGATAGTCAGGGGATGGGTCGCTTTTCCTCAGTCTTGCTGTTATGTAGAGGTGAGATCGTTGCCAGGAGAAGCATTGGGGATAGGTAAGTTTAGAGCATCCGGAGTGGTGATAAAAAATTCAGTTGAGGGATCGCGGAGACTGCTCCAGAGGCTACAAGTTTGAGGGCCATTGGTCAGGACAATTAAGCTATGGTGCTTTTGAGCTAGTTGACAACCGAGGTGGTAGACCTGAGAGCGCAGGGCAAGATCAAACGTTCGTAGCCGGCAAAATAGCTCATTGCGGTGGGTCATTCCATCCTGAATTGTGCCATTAAACCAAAATTTGAAAACGAAAACCTTTGCCTCGTCTACGATTAGAGGTAGCATTTGCAGCACGGCGATGGGATATGGAAATCTTAATCAGATCTTGGTCAAGAATTTAATAAAGATGCTTTGGTTCTCACGTGCTAGATCGACTTGTCACGTTTTGATTGCCAAAGTTGGTCGATCGTCACGAATTGATACCCTCGTTGTAGCAAAAGTGGGATGAGTTGTGAAGTCGTTTCAGCAACATCTGCTCCACCGTAGTAGCCATCATGCAGAACGAGTAGAGAGCCGTTTTGAATTTGCCGCATGATGCGCTGAATGACGATCGCCACGCCAGGCTGCACCCAGTCTTCAGGAACCACGCTCCACATCACAGGACGATAGCCCCATTGCTTCAAGCAGGTGAGGGTATGGGGAGCAAAGAGTCCATTGGGGGGACGAACATCTCTCATCTGGTGTTGCACCAGACTTAAGTCGAGATCACAGGCATGGGCGATCGTTGCCTGGGTTTTCTCTAGACTCGCTTTTAGCTGAGAGGCGCTGAGCCGCACAAATTCCCGATGGGTATAGCCATGGAGTCCAATCCAGTGTCCCTGGTGATAAACGGCCTTGGCAACGCCAGGAGCGCGTTCCACACATACACCCAACCAGAAAAAGCTAGCGGGAACGCCATAGTTAGCCAATATCTCTAGCAATTGAGGAGTGTGGTGGGCGTGGGGGCCATCATCAAACGTAAGGGCAATCTGGGGAGGTTGCCCCGGATTTAGGACATCGCCATGCCACAGGCACTCAGGAAACAGGGGGTTGAGCAAGCGGTAGGCGATCGGATAGAGCGGAGCAAATTGCATGGGTTGAGGTTAAATCACGCTTGCCCAGTATGGGGTTGCATGGCTCGAATCAATTCGGCAGCAACTTCTGGGCGAGAAAATTCTGGGGGGGGCAGTTGTCCTTGACGCAACATTTCTCGAACTTTAGTTCCAGACAGATGAATACGCTCTTGGGGAGTGCTGGGGCTAGTTTTGGTGGTTGCCATCGATTGGGTGCGGGTGCAGTAAAAGGCGTGTTCAAATTTCATGGGCAGAATGCCTAACTCTGCTGGCTCAAATTCATCGAAAATATGCTGAGCGTCGTAGGTGCCGTAGTAGTCGCCTACCCCTGCGTGATCCCGACCGACAATGAAGTGGGTGCAGCCATAGTTTTTACGCAACAAGGCATGGAAAATTGCTTCGCGGGGTCCGGCGTAGCGCATGGCGGCGGGGTTAATTGCCAGGATGACGCGATCGGTAGGGAAGTAGTGTTCCAGCATGATTTCGTAACAGCGCATTCGGACATCGGCGGGGATGTCGTCATCTTTGGTCACGCCAACGAGGGGATGCAGAAACAGTCCGTCCACCGTTTCTAGGGCGCATTTTTGAATGTATTCGTGCGCTCGATGGATGGGGTTGCGTGTTTGAAAGCCAACGATCGTCCGCCAGCCTTTTTCTTGAAACATTTGGCGCGATCGGGCGGGATCAATTTGATAGGCAGGGAATAGGGGATGGGGATCGCGGTGCAGGAGCCAGATATTTCCAGCTAAATTAATTTCCCCTTGGTTGTAGACTACTTGGACACCGGGATGCTTGGGATCAAGGGTGCGATAGACCTGAAGCGCTTCTTTCTCTTTGTCGTAGGGGTACTTTTGGCTCAGTTCCAAGACACCAACAAACTGATCGTTGGAGTCCTCTAAACGAACTAGGGTGTCTACTTGCAACGTGTCTGCGATTGCGGCGGTCACAGGGAGGGTAATGGGAATTGACCAGGGTAACCCATTGGTTAGGCGCATGTCGCTAACGACGCGATCGTAGTCTGCCTGATTCATAAACCCGGTCAGGGGGCTGAAGGCTCCGATCGCCATCATTTGTAAATCAGACAGAGACCGGGCACTCAGGGAAACACGGGGCAAAAATTCAGCTTTATCGGCAAATTCCTGGCGCTGAGTGGGGGAGGCGAGGCGATCGATCAGGGTGCCGCCGTGGGGAGCAATGCCGGTTACAGGATGACTGACGGACAGGTCTTCTTGCGATGGGCGATGGGTCATGGAACGTAATTTGAGGTGTCGTCTTTTATCCTAACCTTCAGGCGGGACAAGTCTTGGCGACACAGATGAGATGCTGCCAGATTTGGAGTATGGATTGAGTTAGGACGGAAGTTTTTTTAAGGTTTCTAGGGCCAGTTGGCTGCTGATCTCGTCTCCTTGGAGAGAAAACAGTCGAGCGGCGTTGACTAAATCTTCTGTGGCTCCCCGCATTTCTCCTAGTTCAGCCTTGGCTAGTCCGCGATTGTTATGAGCATTGGCAAAGTTGGGATTAATTTGTAGAGCATGGTTAAAGTCGGTGATCGCCCCTCGCAAATCCTTGAGTTTGGAACGGGCCGTGCCCCGATTGTTGCGGGCATTGGTGAAGTCAGGGTTGATTTGCAAGGCGCGACTAAAGTCTTGAATGGCTCCCTGAAAGTCCCCCAGTTTCGATCGCACCGTGCCTCGGTTATTGTAGGCGCTGGCAAAGTTGGGGTTAATTTGTAGGGCGCGATTAAAGTCTCGCATGGCGGCGGCGCAGTCTGCTAACCGTTGGCGAGTAAAACCGCGATTGTTGTAGGCGCTGGCAAAGTTGGGGTCAAGGTGAATGGCGCAGGTGTAGTCATCGATCGCGCCCACATAATCCCCTAGGGACGATCGCACGGCCCCCCGGTTGAAGTAGGCGATCGTATCTTCGGGATTAATTTGCAAGGCGCAGGTGTAGTCGCCGATCGCCCCTTGCTTGTCGCCCAATTTAGAGCGACTCAATCCGCGATTGTTGTAGGCCACATTGTCCTGGGGATGGAGTTCGATCGTGGCGGTGTAGTCTGCGATGGCTCCCATTTTGTCGCCCCAATCCGATCGCACAATTCCCCGATTGAAGTACGCCACGGCATTGTCGGGGTTAATTCTCAGGGCTTGCTCAAAATCACCCGCTGCTTTTTGCCGATCGCCTAGATCGTAGTGGGTCAGACCGCGATTGTTATAGGTCGCATCATCGGGGGGATGAATGTGCAGCGCCTGAGTGTAGTCTGCGAGGGCCCCTTGCAGGTCGCCTAAGTCATACCTTGCCAAGGCTCGTTGAGCATAGGACAACCTTTCCTCAGAGTCTAGTTCTGGCTGATCGAAGCAGTCAATCAATCCCTGAATGATGTGGGGATCAGTTGTGCAAAGGTCAATCGTTGCCTCAGCAAAGGCATCAGGATTGACAGAGCGACCCACGGCAAAGGTACGATCGCACACCAAAAACTGTTTGCGGAGTCCCAGCGCCTTGAGGCGGAACTGAAGGGGGTACTCGTTTTTCAGTTGCTCTAGCTGTTTGAGGGCATTGGCAGAGGCCAAATTCTCTGGGTAGCCTCGATCGCCCTGCTGCTGGATGCGTCTTGAGGGAAGGCTTCCACCCCCCAAATGCGGACTCCAATCCAAATCAATCCGCACATTTCGGCTCAGTAGTCCTCTCAGTTTTTGCACCAATTGCTCATCCAGACTCCCTTGACTCGACCAAGGCCCGGCAATGATGAGCCGCTCCTGCACATTGTCCAGCGCTCGCTCCAGAAATACCTGTCCGTTAGTTTGTTCTGTCACTAACGGGGCACGATGGCTCAGTTGAATGGCATGGGACTGGCGATGTTCTTTGAGGGAAGGCACTTTGGCACTGGGTGCAGGTGTGGAATCGATCGCCCGCACCGAAGATGCAGGAACCTCCTGGCTGCGGGATTGTTCTGGGTACTGGCTTTCCATAGTGGTTAGCTGCGTCGCCAATGTTGTGACTTGAGTGGGCAGTTGGTCTAATACTGATTGCTGTTCTAGAACTCTCTGCCGAAGGGCTTTTTGCTGATTTTCTAGGGTTTGGATCAGGTGCTGAACGGCTGCGAGTTGTTGCTCTAATTCCCATACATTGGGCGATCGGTCTCCCAACTCTCTCACCTTGGCATCGACCTCACCCATGGAGCGACGCACCATTGTAATTTGCCGCTGCCAGTGCCCGGTTTGCATTTGCACGGCTTCCTGTAGTTCTGTGTGTAATTCCGTAAGGGTAGCTGTGGTAGGCAACTCGCTCAGGCGTTGCTGGGCCGCAGTTACAGTTTCTGACAGCTTTACCAGGGAATTTCTCAAACGCTGAATTAACTGCGGCTCGGTGCGAGCGTTGAATTGGTTACTGAGGGTATCAACTCGCTGCTTTAACTGCACGATCGCCTGCTTTAGGGGGGCAGGGGATTGGTTGTGGTGCTGTTGGCTCACGCGCTCCAGTTCAGCGTGTAGGGAAGTGAGATCGTGACGGGGTACCCAATTGGATGCCGCCTGGTTCAATGTCTCCACATCCTGACTCAGGGTTTTCAGTTGCTGCTCCAAGGGATGGGGATCAAAGGGATGCGGAATGCGGGACACCTGCTGTTCCACCTGTCCCAACCTGGTTTGTAGGGGCGCTAGCTCTGCCGCAGATTGCCGATTGTCCTCAACAAGCTGAGCATGGGTTTGAATCTCAGTGGTGAGTTGGGCGATCGTCTCTTCTAGGCGCTCCACTCGCTGGGAAGGGGCTACCGCTGCAAGTTGCTGGGTTGTCTGGGCAGCGAAGCTTTGCCATTGGTCATTTTGGGCTTGAAGCACGGCCACATCGACCCGCAAAGGCTCGATCGCGTCTAAGGGTGCCAAGCGCTCCTGTAAGCGAGACTGGACAATGGCGATCGTCTCTCGATCTGCCTGAATCATCTCCTTACGAATACTCTCCAACACTTCTGGAGCCGGCAAAGTCATCACATGGCGACGCAGGGCATAGGTAGACTTTGCGTCCTTGGCTGCTTGGTGATCTAGCTTATCCAACTGGGGCAGAATCTTCTGTTCAGCCTCCCGCAGTTGGCGGTTGCGATTGATCAGATTTAGCAACAAACAAAACGTCAAGGGAGCAGAGGCGTAGACAACTTGTTGAGAGGCAATGGCGATCGCCGACCCAACTCCAGACCCGACAAGTGATGCATACTCAACAACGGTCAGCCAATGGCGATTCTTCACAGTCTTCCTTAAAGCAATAATTGACAAGACCTCTCATAACTGAATTCTGAAACGATCGCGCTTCTGCGAATTCTGCGGACTAGAATCTGCGGACTAGTGTTCTGTCAAGAAAATTTTGAGGGGTCGAAGACTCTCAAAATTTAACTCCAACTAACCCCCTGGCTTTCAGCTACCCGTCAATTAATGATTGACAGACTACTAGAAGGAGAATCAGGGGTAAGAATTGACTCCACCCAGTCGAGCGTGCTAGTTAAGCTTTGTCAGAGGTTCAGGGGTGATCCAGCGCCTGTTTTGCTCCTGCCTAGCTGTTGTGACGCACTCAACAGGCTAGATTCAGCGCTTCGGCTAGCTCACTTATCTCTTCAATCTGGGTTGCCCAAATCAGGACACTCTCTACCTCCGCTGAAGTTGGGGAGCCAGCGATCGTCCCTGGCGATCGATAACATTTGTAACCCACAGTTCAAGTCAGTCGAGCTAGAGTTGAGCTAGGATAAATGACATCCATTGAAGCTCATCTTTGAGTTCTGCCTCTCGGTTCAAATTAATTCTCCCTACTCCTCCTCCATTGTCCTGAATGCAACTGATCTCGCCCTCTCCTCAAGGAGTCTGCCAGTAGTATGCGTGAGTTCCTAAGAACACCATGTCTACGGAATAGGCTCGACCAGCGAGAACAGGTTGTATCTTGGCTAAAAAATTACAAGCCAGAAAGTAAGTTAAGTGAATTTCTCTTCAAGGAATTAGCTTTCCCAGATCAGGTACAGTTCCATCAAAGCGATCGGACTGGGCTAGTTCTACATCCAGAAAATTTCGATGGATCGATGACTCTCAACCTCAATCAACATTCCAGCTTCCATCTATCTCTCAATCAATCATTGGCAGACTCCTAGGTTGTAGAGCAACAGCGCGTCAGTTGCTCAAATGTTTCTATTCTCTCTAACTTTCTATTCTCTCTAACTAATGGCCACGACTCAGTTGTTACTCAAAGGACCTTAAATTTTGATGTCAAATTACCCGCAAATACACCTCAACTCCGTTTCATCTCCTGTAATGCCAATTCATGCGGTAGATTCCAGTGAGCAGTTGGCATTGACGATCGCCCAGGGAGCCGACGATCGCAAGGGAGCCGACATTAGAATTCTGCGGGTGACGGGAGTGTCGTATTTGGCGGACTATTTTGTCATTGCCACCGGATTTTCCCAGGTACAGGTGCGGGCGATCGGACGATCGATCGCTGACAAAGTAGAACTGGAATTAAATCGCCTTCCCCTCAGAACTGAAGGACAGGGCGAAGGAACCTGGGTGTTGCAAGATTATGGCGATGTGATCGTCCACATTTTTATGCCCCAGGAACGAGAGTTTTATAACTTAGAAGCCTTTTGGGGCCATGCAGAGCGCGTTGAATTTCTGCCCTCAACTCCGCCCAGAGAGCAGATGTAGTGGTCTTATTTTGAATTGTGAAGCAAGGTTTTTCCAGAACTCTGCTTCACAAAGCTTCTCTCTTTTCCAAATGGTTTAGGACTGCTATAAAAAGAGGAAGATAGGCGATGTGTAACTTTCCCGAACCGCCCTCACCCCAACCCCTCTCCCCTTTTGGGAGAGGGGCTAAGATTTGGATCGGCTCCCCTTCTTCCACTGGGAGAAGGGGCTGGGGGATGAGGGCAGACTTTAAGTCGCACATCACCTAAAGATAGTTGGGTTAGTTGCTCTAACGATTCCCAGTCGTGGACCAATCGCGAGTTATTGATATGAATGCTCCCGTTTCTTCAATCTGCCCGGTGCCTGTTGAGCAACAGCCCATCAATGAGTACAGCGAATTGAAAGATTCCTGGCTCTTTTCCTGGGCAACCCTCGGATTGCAGCATTACCTGACCAAGATTGGGTGGACGTGGGGCTGGAGTTGGCTGGTGGCAGGGCCGATCGCGGCGGCGAGTTTTTCTCCCACAAAAGACCCAATCCAATTTTTGTTGCTGGGTGCGGCAGGCGCTAGCCTAGGCTTGAGCTTAGTCTTACTGCGGCTCTACTTAGGTTGGTTCTACATTCGCAACCGATTGCTGGATGAAACTGTGTTCTATGAGGAGTCTGGCTGGTACGATGGGCAAGTTTGGTGCAAGCCCCCAGAAGTCTTGATGCGCGATCGGCTGATCGTGAGCTACGAGATTCAGCCCATTTTGCAACGGCTGCATCGCACCTTTGCTTTCCTGGCGCTTGCCTCTATTTGTGGAGGTTTAGTCTGGATTGTGGCGTAAAGTTAAGAGAGCGATCAATCCGCTTCAGTAGAGCATTCAGGGGATTGACACTAGATGGATTCACCTCCCAGGTGGCGAGGGGCTGGGGGGAGGGCTGAGATTACCTCAGGCGACTATCCCCTAGAGATCAACTAAATATATTCAACCTATATTTAGCGTATCTATTTACCCTGAGCCTCTAGAACTCTGGAGTGGCGTTTGGATACCTCGATCGAGACTACACTATCGATCGAAATTGTCTTCAAGATAGAAATATGGCAGAATCTCACCCATGACTAGGGGAAAACGAACACAAGCAGCAGACCTCCAAGTTAGGCTACTGCGAGAAGGTATTATCGAATCACAGCATCAAGTCCAGGCTGTCCTGTGTGACAATCGGGGGCGGACGCTATCTGTGGCGGGCAACGATGAAACAGCGTCCTTTATCCGTTCTTCACTCAAGCCCTTTCAAGCCCTAGCGGTTACGGGTAGCGGTACCTTGGAGCGGTTCAATCTCACCGATCGCGACTTGTCCATTATCTGTAGTTCCCACAAGGGAAAATTAGAGCAAGTTCGGCAGGTCTTCAATATCCTTTGGCGAAGCGATGTTGACCCCTCAGCCTTGCAGTGCCCAGTTCCAGAAGGTAAAAAGAGTCCCTTAGAACACAACTGCTCTGGGAAACATGCGGGCATGTTGGCAGTTTGTCAGCAACGTAATTTTCCCCTCAATACGTATCTTCAGCGCAATCACCCCATTCAACGCTTAATCTTAGGCAAAATGGCAGAATTGCTCCGAATGCCAGCGGAAGAATTTATTGCCGTTCATGATGACTGTGGTGCGCCGACTTACCTACTGCAACTGAGGCAGATGGCTAGCCTCTACGCTCAACTGTCTTCTGGAGATAATTTGGACATGGAGCGGATTGTTCGCGCCATGACCCATCACCCCAATATGGTGGCGGGTGGGGGAGAATTTGACACCGAACTCATGCGCCTTTCTGAGGGCGAACTGGTGAGTAAGTCAGGGGCAGAGGGAATTCAATGTATTGGTCGGGTTGGGGAAGGCTTGGGACTGGCCATCAAGGCAATGGATGGCTCGAAGCGAGCGAAGGATGCAGTCGCCATTCACCTATTGCAGCAAATTGGCTGGATTACGCCCTCTGTTTCTGAGTCGTTGACGGAGACCTACATGACCCTCAGTGGCTACAAGCGTTTGGATGTGGTGGGCGAATTATCTATGCTGTAGTGAGGTTTTACATGCCGAGTGTCAACCTGCCTAGTCACACTGTATGGATACCCTGATTTTTGCCATTACGACTCTGCTGGTGTTTGCGTGGGGAGCGGCGATCGGTAGCTTTTTGAATGTGGTCATCTACCGCTTGCCCGCTGGGTTGTCCCTGCTGCGTCCGCCCTCCCGTTGTCCCCAATGTGCCCATGCACTCAGTGCAAAGGATAATGTGCCTGTTGTGGGATGGCTGTTGTTGCGAGGCCGCTGCCGCTACTGTCGTACCCCGATCGCGGTGCGCTATCCCCTTGTGGAAGCAGCCACCGGACTCCTTTTTCTCCTGGTGTTTTGGACGTTTGAGCCATCGTTGCAAACCCTGGGTTATTGGGCTTTCTTCAGTTGGCTCTTGGCTTTGGCGCTAATTGATTTAGACACTCTCACCTTGCCCAATACGCTGACCCAATCAGGCTTGATCGTTGGGTTGGGATTTCAAGGAGCAATGGGGCTGGCAGGGGCGATCGAATTAGGCAATAGTGTTCCCTCAGCAATCGCGAATCAACTGATGCAGGGAGTGCTGGGAGCGGTGGTGGGAGTCTGGTTGCTAGACCTGATTGCTCTGGGAGGCTCAATGTTGCTGAGGCAACCCGCGATGGGGGGCGGCGATGCCAAACTAGCCGCCATGATTGGGGCATGGCTGGGCTGGAAGTTTTTACTATTGACGGGATTTTTGGCCTGTGCAATCGGCGCAGTCGTGGGGGGCGGGGCGATCGCAGTCGGGCTACTAGGTCGCCGCCAACCCATGCCCTTTGGGCCCTTTTTGGCGATCGGGGCAGGGGTGGCTACGATTTGGGGCGCACCCTTGTTATCGCTCTACTGGCGGCTGTTTTTCCCGTTGGTTTGAGCTTAAAATATGGCTCTACGGTTGACCACAGCATATCTCTACCTATGGCTAACTTATTGATATCTCTGATTTTTGCGGCCTGGGTTGTTACGATCGCCGTCCTCTCCGTGCAAAATGCGACTCCTGTTGCCTTGACGTTTCTCTTCTTTAAATCGATCGAGATTCCGGTTGGTGTGGTGCTGGCAGTGAGTGCTGGGGCTGGTATGGCTGGCACTGCGGCGCTGCTTCCCCTCTGGGGCTTGGTTGGCGCTGGACGACAACTAGAGGCAGATGATGAGGATGAGGACGAGGAGGAGGAAGAAGAACTAGGTGATGAGTCGATCGCTGACGATTGGTAGAGCTAAACCATTACTCGTTAGCTTTTGCAGCTAGGGCGTAGTCGCGAAACCGATCGAGGTCAGCTTGTAGCGTCGCCTCTACGGCCTTTCCCAGGAAAAGACTATCCATCAGTTTGCCGATGATCCCCGGAATGGCATAGGAAATCGTCAACTTCACAATGCTGCTGCTGCCGCGATCGTAGAAGCGAATAGCCCCCCGATTGGGCAGTCCATCCACCGATTCCCATTGAATGATTTGATTAGGCACCATCTTCAGAATCCGAGACAGCCAGCTAAACTCCAGCCCTCCCGTTGCCAACTTCCACCGCGACAATTCAGGATCTTCGTCCAAGACTTTGACCGACTCAATCCATTTCATCCAGCGGGGCATTTGTTCTAGATCAGACCAGAGATGCCACACAAAATCGATCGGGGTCGCAATCTCAACCTGCACACTATGTTCTAGCCAGTCAGACATGGGGGAACGCTCAACTATTCTCAAAAAGGCTCAATGACAGAACTTTTATTTTAGCGATTTAGCTGAACTCTCTAGAATCGCAGCGGCGGCTTGTCGTCCCGACAATGTTGCGCCCTCCATGCTATCGATGTAGTCTTGCTGAGTGTAGCTCCCGGCTAGAAAGAAATTGGCGATCGGGGTCTTTTGGGGCGGACGATAGACATCCATGCCAGGCGATTCCCGGTAAAGCGATTGCGCCAGTTTCACCACACTATACCAAGTCATCGTTAGGTCACGGGAAGATGGAAACAAATCCTGGACTTGCTTCAAAACATGGTGGGCGATCGTCTCATTATTTTGCTTAATAAACGGGTCACCAGGAGTCAGGACAGCTTGGATTAAAGACCCCTGCCCTTCGCGGTAGTAATCGGCAGGGCTGGTAAGGGCTAAATCAGCAAAGCAAGAAAAATCGGCATCTGCTGTATAGAGCAAATTGTCAATTCCCGCTGCCTGTTGCAGTTGGCGACGCTTTTCCTCGTCTTGCAGTTCGGTCACCCAGCCGTCAAAGCGCAACTGCACCGTAGCCACGGGCACCGTATCCAGCTTGTAGATATTGTCGAATTCCGCCCATTGTCGCCATTCTGGAGGCAGAAGTCGCTGGGTGCCAGGGACATCGCAGGCACAGAGATAGACATCAGCAGTCACGGTTTCTGTGGTTTCACCCTGAGCAACGCTTAATCCGGTTACTTGGGTCGTACCATTTTCACTGAAGAGAATTTTTCGGGTGCCTCGGCGAGTGTGAATTTTAGCGCCCCGTGCTTCCAGGTAATTGACGATCGGCTTGTGCAAATATTCAGCAGGGGAGCCGGACAACATTCGCAGCACAGATGCTTGGGTTCTGACGGCAAACAGTTGAAAAATGGTTAACATGCAGCGGGCTGAAATCGTTTCACAGTCAATAAATCCCAGGGCATAGGCGATCGGGTTCCACAAGCGCTTAATGCTGCCATCAGAGCCGCCGTGACTGCGGAACCAATCGGCAAAACTGACGCGATCGAGTCCCCGAATGATCCGCATGGCTCCCTCAAAGTCCACCAATCCCAGAACGATCGGACTGGTGCCCAAGGCGAGGGAGTTTTGCAATTTATCCTGGAGCGAAAGCTGAGAGGTAGTGAAAAAGGCTTTTAAGCCATTGAACGGTGCGCCAACGGGAAAGCGGAAATCCAGGGTGCCCGTTTCTCCGCCCCGATTGATAAAGGTGTGGGTGTGTTGTTTCAATAGCAAATGGTCGATCGCACCCACTCTTTGCATGAGGTCAAAAAGTTGATAGTAGCAGCCAAAAAAGACGTGTAGCCCCATTTCAATGTGGTTGCCTTGCTCATCCGTCCAACTGCCGACTTTGCCGCCCACAAAGGCCCGCGATTCAAAAATTTCCACCTCATAGCCTGCGTCCACCAAATCGACGGCCGCTGCCATGCCTGCCAACCCAGCCCCAATAATCGCAACCCGCATTCGTTGTGTCCTAATCCATTTCTTTACAGATTGTAATAGGTGTAGTGATGAAGATGGGACGATCGCCTTCCTTATGTCTACAATGGCCCTTGCGAAAGCAGGGGCTGAACAGGATGATAGGGCAGATACTAGCTCAATTACTTTCAAGTGAACAAGAGCAGCTTTAAGGAGAAGTCAACTCAAACACACCTTGACGGCTCGATGTAAACCCTTAATTAATATGAGCCTAATTAATAGAGCGATTCCCAGACAAGTGCGATATAAAAAGCGCTCCATAACAAGGGGCTTAAGCCCCTTGTTCATACCTCATACCCTTGTTCATACCTCATAAGAATAGGAAGCGCCAGATGAGAGCTTGCGTGATTTCCGCAAAAGAAGTTACTAAATGTAGTGTGGGTATCGTGCCTGCGTCACGAGCGAGACGCTCGGACTACGGTTTTGAATTGGGGAAATTCGTTAATAGTGTGAGTCATTCAGTCAGTCCATTTCTTTAGCGTTTTTGTAGTGACTAGGTTTTCTGCCAACATTCGGGCTACGCTATCTAACCTGCTCAAACCGCAATTTTTAGGTTTGGCGTGGGTTCGTTCCACGTTGTTGGCGGGGACGATCGCCACAGCCTTGGTAGTGGGCATGAGGCAATTTGGAGGGCTACAACCCTTGGAGTTGAGGGCGTTTGACCAGATAATTCGCTCTCGCCCCGATCGCCCCGCTGATCCCCGCCTGCTCATTGTCGCCATCACTGAAGCCGATGTTGCCCGGTACAAATTGCCCCTTTCTGATCAGATTCTGGCCGATACCCTAGCGGAATTGCAGCGTCATCAGCCCAAGGTCATTGGCATAGACATCTTTCGCGATTTCCCCCAGGAGCCAGGACACGCTGCGCTAGTCAAGCAGTTGCAAGCGACCAATATTGTGGTCATTGCCAAGATTAATGACGATGGTACGGGGTTCAGCCCGCCCCCGCCCTCAGTTAGCTCGCCAGATCAGGTGGGCTTCAATGATGTGGTGCTTGACCCAGATGGGGTCGTGCGGCGCAACTTCTTTTTCGCGACAGTGACCCAGGATGGACAAACCTACACCTTTTCGTCCTTTGCCCTGCGCCTTGCCCAGCACTATTTGCGGGATCAAGCGGTTTCACCCCAGCCCAATTGGGGGAGCGATCGGCCCGTTCAGTGGGGGAAATCCACCTTCTTTCCCCTAACCACCAATGCAGGAGGCTATCAACTTCAACCCATTGATACGGAAGGTAGACAAACCTTAATCAATTACCGAGAGACGATCGCAACTGAAGTCTCCCTGCAAGAATTGCTCAGCCACACCGTTGATCCCCGCTTGGTACGCGGCAAAATTGTCCTGATTGGCACCACCGCTGAGAGTGCGAAGGATCTCTTTTTCACGCCCTACAGTGCGGCAGAGTCAAAGAGCTTTAAAATGTCGGGGGTCTTGATTCACGCGCAAATGGTGAGTCAGTTCATTGATGCCGTTTCCAGTGACCGATCGCTGTTCTGGTTTCTCCCTAATTGGGCAGAGGTAGCGTGGATTGGAGCCTGGGCAATGGTGGGCGCAGTTTTGGCTTGGCGCATTCGCAATCCCTTGCATCTTGGGCTGGCTATGCTGTTGGCGTTGAGTGGATTGAGTATCCTTTGCTTGGGGTTGCTTCTGGGGATGGGGTGGGTACCTTGGGTAGCGCCAGTCGTGGCTTTGGGCACAGCCGCTGGGGGAATTCTCGCCTACAAGCCGATTTATGAGGCATTCCACGATCGTCTGACAGGGTTACCCAACTGGTCATTATTTACTCGTCAACTAGAAAAGGCAATTCAGCGCGCTAAACAGGGAAAAAATTACTCTTTCGCCGTGCTATTTATGGATATCGATCGCTTTAAGGCGATCAATGAAAGTTTGGGCTATGCCGGAGGCGATCAATTGTTGGTGTCCATTGCCCAGCGCCTCGCGGCAACCCTGGCACCCGACCACACCTTTGCCCGCATGGGCGGCGATGAATTTATGATTCTTCTGCAAAATGTTGGTGGGGTGCAAGATGCCGTTTTGATGGCACAACAGGTGCAACATCAATTGATGCTGCCCTTTCATCTCAAGGGACATGAAATTTTTATTACCAGTAGTATTGGTATTTCGTTGGGGACAACGGGGCAATGTTGGGCAGAGGATTTGATGCGGGATGCCCACACTGCCATGTATCACGCCAAAGCTCAGGGCAAAGGGCGATATGAGCTATTCAATGCCAATATGCGCCTGCAAGTGGTGACGCTGTTGCAAATGGAAGCAGACCTGCGCCAAGCGATCGAACGCCAAGAACTCCATCTGCACTATCAGCCGATCGTCTCCCTGATCACGGGCAGGATCGTGGGCTTCGAGGCTTTGGTGCGATGGGAGCATCCCCAACAGGGCAATATTTCCCCTGGCAAGTTTATTCCCCTCGCTGAAGAAACAGGCTTAATTGTCCCGATCGGCTATTGGGCCTTGCGGGAAGCGTGCCAGCAGCTATTTATCTGGCAGCAATTGGATGGATGGATGGAAAACGGGCAGGAATTGGACAACCATCGCTTCCCCTTGCCTGCCCACACTGCCCAACTCATGATGAGTGTCAATCTGTCGGGCAAACAATTCTCAGAGCCGGATTTGGTGAAAAAAATCGCTCAGACGATCGAAGAGACGCGGGTAAATGCGGCTTACCTGAAACTAGAAATTACCGAAAGTATGGTGATGCAGGATATGGAGTCGGCGATCACGATGCTGACTCAGTTGAAAGCGCTGAACTTGAAGCTGTGTGTGGATGATTTCGGCACAGGCTACTCTGCCCTCAGCTACCTGCACCGCTTCCCTGTGGATACCCTGAAGATCGATCGCTCCTTCGTCATTCGCATGGGCAAAGATGGCGAGAATATCGAAATTGTCCGCACGATCATCACGCTGGCCCATGACTTAGGGATGGATGTCGTCGCTGAGGGCATCGAAACGGCAGAACATTTAGCCCAACTCCGCGCGCTCCAGTGTGAATATGGGCAGGGCTATTTGTTCGCCAAGCCTTTAAGTGATATTGCAGTGGAAGCGTTGCTGGCAACTGAGCCGAAGTGGTAATAGATCGTGTGATGCGTTAGGCAAAGGGTGCATCCCAGTTTTGCAACCGCCCGATCCACCCTCACCCTAAATCCCTCTCCCTAGGGAGAGGGACTTTGAATTCCGGCTCCCTTCTCCCTAGGGA
>JARCMD010000062.1 GCA_030248885.1 Leptolyngbyaceae cyanobacterium MP9P1.79
AAGAGGGGAGAGGGACTTCAATCCGGCTCCCCTGCTCCCGTTCTGGGAGAAGGGGTTGGGGGATGAGGGCTAGCGATCGCAAAAATGTCCGAACTATTGAAACAGGAAGGAAACTGGAAATTACAAGGTAATTTTTGAGCCAGGGTTTAATGAACACCAAACCCTAGAATTTGATGATCTCAGATTTAGATGCAGCGGCGATAGGACTTCATGCTCTGAGACAATGAAGACTGGATTTCCAAACCCTCCAACCCATCCAAGTCACAATTGACCTGCCCCCTGATTCCTAAGATACCTATGATTACCGTCGCTTTACCCAAAGGTGCCCTCCTTACCGAAAGTATTGAGTTACTCCAGTCCATTGGTTTGGACTTTAGCGCTTTTTTAAATCCAGCCAATCGCCAACTTCAAATCTTTGACCCAACATACACCGCCAAAGCCCTGCTAGTACGGACGCAAGATGTTCCAGTGTATGTTGAGTACGGGCAGGCTCAGTTGGGCATTGTTGGCTATGACGTGTTGCGCGAAAAACAGCCTCAGGTCGCACATTTAGTCGATCTTCAGTTTGGACGCTGTCGTATGTCTGTGGCCGTGAAGAAATCCAGCCCCTACCGCTCTGCGATCGAATTACCCCTATACGGTCGAGTCGCCTCTAAATTTGTCCATTGTGCCCATGAGTATTTTCAAACCCTAGACTTGGAGGTCGAGATTGTACCGCTTTACGGATCAGTGGAACTGGGCCCGATCACAAGCATGTCGGAGGCGATCGTAGACTTGGTAGCCACCGGACGCACCCTCCAGGAAAATGGACTCATCGAAATTGAGGTGCTATTTGAAAGCACAGCCCGCCTCATCGCCCATCCCCTGAGCTATCGCCTTAATCAGGACGACTTGCATGGAGCGATTGAGCAACTGCGATCGAGGGTAGGCGATCGACTCATCCTGAACAAATAAATCCGACAACGGTCAAGATGGATACCTCGGTAGAGGCTAGCAGAATTAACGGTCTAACCATCACCCCAGCACTCAAGCTCAAAACTCAGTATCGACAACGCCACGGATCAAACACTCCCACCAAACTGTACTAGGGGGTCTAAAATCACTATGCCGCTTACACACCAAGAGTTTGGAGTAAATTCAGCTAGTACAAACGGAGGAAGGTAATCCACAATTATTCATCTCTTCATCAAAAGCTTCAGCTAGTTCATTCAAAGTTCAAGTTAGGATGATCCTTTCCTTGAGGAGTTCGGGCAAGATGATAAAAGATACAAGATTGCTTCAATATCCTACTTACCCACACACCTCCAAACGCCATGAAACTCAAAACCTTAGGGATTGTTGCCCTCGCTGCCCTCTCCACCCTTTCTTTCACCGTTAAATCAGCCAGCGCTGCAACCTTCTCCAAGGGTTGGAGCTACGGTATTGACTCCTTCACTGACGGTTCAGGAGGCTCTGGTTACGAAATCAAAGGCATCGCGATTAAGCAAACTGGTAGCAGCGTATACGTAGCTTTAACTGGTGGCACTCCCCTAGCTGGAGTCAATGACAGCAGATCCCTTGGTGGCACCATTGGTTGGGGCGACTTGTTCTTCAACTTTTCTGGCAAAGACTTCAAGACCGCCAGCAATGAAGGTAGCTTGATGGGTATTCGCTTCTCTCCTACAAGTGATTCTAAGCTTTCCGCTGGGGTTTACACTGGCGCTAAAGCCACGAGCGTCGCTACTGTAAACAGCGGTTACTCCAGCCTAGAAAGTTACTATAACTCCGGTTTTGATCGCGCCAACACTCAAGGAGATGACATAGCAACCAAGGCTGCTGCCTACAACTATTTTGGCAAAGGCTCAATTCTGAACGTCATTGGTTCTGGAACCAAAGTAGGCAACATCAATATGCTGACGGGTAGCCAGTTGGCTGGTGCTGGGTTGGATTTTGGTCAATTCTCTGCCAATGCTCCTCAAACGATCGGCTTCTCCTTCGATCGCTCACTCCTCCAGAAAGGTAATTTCCTTGCCAACATCTTCCTTGAGTGCGGTAACGATGGTGTTGCGATCGCTGGCAAAAACCTCGCTCAATCTGTGCCTGAAGCCTCCCCTGTTCTAGGGTTGGGTGCAGTTGCCCTTTGCTTTGGTGTCACTCAACTCCGCAAGCGCTCTACTAAGCAAGTCATTGCATAGAGTGTGAAACGATCGCAGTCCTAGTGTTCTGTCAAGAAAATTTTGAGGGTCTTCGACCCCTCAAAATTTAACTCCAACTAACCTCCGAGCTTTCAGCTACCCGTCAATTAATGATTGACAGACTACTAGCCGTCTCTCCGCTTTCAATGTGTGAGTCTGAGATCATAAGGGCTAATTATTTCCAGGTGTTCAGTCCGCAGAACACTTCTTGACATACCACCAGGTGACTAAATATGAGCGTAATTTCTCTAAGAAAATTACGCTCGTACTCTTTTTAAGGGCAATATGTTGAACAGAGTTTAGTTATCTCCGAAACATTTACATAAACTTTGCAAAGTCTTCTATGTTTTCTGAAACTCATGAAGATTTTGCGAAGTTACCACAGTTGCTCTACCCGAATGTCCAGTCTGACTTTACCTTAGTAAAGAATCTCTCGGTACTTGTACGGTTATCGTAAAGCGAACTGAAGCATGACAGCCAATTCTTTACCAGTATCTAGACTAGTGACTCCTGCAACGTCAACAGCAACCAAACTTGCAGAAGTTCATCCCTCTACCTATTCATCTCTTAAGCGCTTGCTAGATATCGCGGGAAGTTTGTTAGGTCTGCTGTTTGTAGCCTTAATTTTTATACCTGTGGCGATCGCCATTAAGCTCGACAGTCCTGGCCCTGTCTTCTACGTGCAAGAACGATGTGGACTCCAAGGTCGTCCCTTTCGGATGTGGAAATTCCGATCGATGGTCAGCAATGCAGAGAGC
The DNA here is from genome assembly GCA_030248885.1 of Leptolyngbyaceae cyanobacterium MP9P1.79. Taxonomy (GTDB): domain Bacteria; phylum Cyanobacteriota; class Cyanobacteriia; order JARCMD01; family JARCMD01; genus JARCMD01. Next base: position 2,933 of record JARCMD010000062.1, read on the forward strand.
CTAAAATCAAATGTGCAAAATCAAGCACAGGGTTTAGTCTTCAAAAATCAAAATGACCCTCGCGTCACTCGTGTTGGCAGCTTCCTGCGTAAAAGTAGCGTCGATGAATTTCCCCAGTTTTGGAATGTCTTGAAGGGAGAGATGAGCTTAGTAGGTACTCGCCCTCCGACCCTAAACGAAGTTGAACGTTACAGCCCGCGACACTGGCAGCGCCTAAACGTCAAACCTGGAATGACAGGAGAATGGCAAGTGAATGGGCGCTCTACGGTCAGGGACTTTGAGAAAATTGTGGATTTGGATCTGCGATATCAACAGCGCTGGCATCCTTTGTATGATGTAGAGATTTTGTTGAAGACAGTGTACGTTATTCTCGCCAAGGTCGGCGCTTATTAATAGACCTGTTAGGAAAGGGCAGCCAAAATCGCTGAAGGTCTTGTCCTGTCTAGCTTTCAGAGACTTTGCTCAGAAATCGCTGAAAGTCTTTCTACAAGGAGGTTTCAAGGTTTTTAACCTTATAACCCAACAAGTCTAATGTAGTAGGAACAAGAACCTACTCAAAAAGTTTATCTGATGTACTCGCAGATCACGTTAAATCCTCTATTTCAACGGAGAAATTTTCCTATTAGGTCGGACTCCGGTGGATATCAGTGACTTCGTAAATCTTCGCTTACGCTATCGATGGGTAGCTTTCTTGTTAGAAAACTGTCTGAACGATTGACCAAGAATACCTTAGACAAAAAATCTTAGTAATTACTCAGGCTGCTAACTCAATATCGAGCCGCCCTCATCCCCCAGCCCCTTCTCCCAGTGGGAGAAGGAGAACCGGATCGAAATCCCTCTCCCTAGGGAGAGGGATTTAGGGTGAGGGTAGGCTGAGTAGTTACAAATCTTAAATCAAAGCTCCTAGCCAGGAAAATCGGGAGGCTGCTTCATAAATAGCGCCCGATAGACGAGTTCGCCCCGTTCTAGCGTTGATTGTTCTCGCTCAGTGGCGACAGGAAATGGGTTATCCTTCAGCCAGCCTGCTGCCTGGAGGTGCAGAGACCCATCGATCGCAAACCGATCGCGCATTTCGATCGCCACCTCCTCCACATCGGATTGTACAAAAATCATGCCCCCGATCGCCAAATATTTCGTGAGTTCCGCCACAACCTCTGGCTGCACCACCCGCCGCTTTTGATGTTTGCGCTTAAACCATGGGTCAGGAAACTGAATCGTCACCCGTTGCAATGTATTGGGTTGGAGCGAAGCCAGCAAGGGCTGAAGGGAATTATTGGCATTACAAAACAGGTAATGCAGATTCGCTAAATGTAGTTCATTGCGACGGACGATCGCCTGCCCCACCAAGGGTTCTCGAATCTCCAAACCTAGGAAATTCCACTCGGGTTGGAGTTCAGCCAGGTTCAGCAGAAACCAACCGCGACCACAGCCAATATCCAAATGCAAGGGTTGTGTATCCTTGGCATAAATCTTTGTCCAATCAGGAGGGGTTACCGGAGTCTGATACTTACGACTCAAGGGATTGACATGTTCCCGCACTCTTACGATCGCCAACCTTACCTCTCTCCTTCTCCCACCACTTCACCCATCCAAAAAGGGTTTAGTACCTTAGAAAATGTTTGCAAATTACCGTGTGGTTTTACACTCGCCCCCCAAACCCCCCAGAATTGGGAGGTTTGGGGGCGGATCGGAGCGCAATTCATGTCTACAAACAGTTTCTTAGAACCACCTTGTTGGACTATTACTTAATCACATACCTTCTACTACCCTGCATCAGGATGGAGAATGTGAAAATTAGATGTTCTCCGCGCCCATTGAATAATAGCATCCAGCATGTCTTTGGTTGTCGTTCTAGACACGAGTAAACTTGTATAACGACTCTTCTGATTCACAATCACGATATCAAAGTTTTTACCATGTACGATTGTATGCTCGAATTCCTCCAAACTCAAATAGCACTTTAAGAGAACTTGCAGACTAATGGCTTGGAAACTAGTTTGCACCCAGTCCATATCATTAATATTTAGCAGGGTAAAATCCTCCTCAATCAACCCATTCGTGTCAAATGTTGCAACTCCCAGAACATTGTAGGGAGCTTGGCTTGAAACAAGGTTTAGACCACCATTTCGATGAAGCTTAGATGTACCTGCAATATGTCCATATCCTTTAAAATCAGCATGGAGTTGTGAAGTCATAACAAATATATAACAAGAGAAAATAGCTGGTAGAAAAAGCAAGTTTGAATCTAATCCAACAATTAAAGAGAGTAGTTAATAACTTGAGATCATCTCAATCCTACACCCCTAATCTTCTTCCTAAAGAGTAAGGGGCACCGAGCTAGGTTTTGTCTCTTTAAGCTAAGGAGAGCGTCAAGGTGAAGATGTTTAGATAGAAGATGACTCACATTTCCACTCCAAACAGCAAGATTAGTAAAACTAGATCATGTGCATGTAAAGCTAACCTGATAGCTCCACAGATGTAACATCAGAGATCAAACAATAGAGGATGTTCTAAAGGGGTTGACTTGAACTTGAAATACAACTCAGAGGAGTGATTCCAAGTCCCAGAACCCTAATTTTCTTGTAGTAGCTTCTCGGTAGCTAGAGTAGCTAAGTATACGATAGATAACTTTTCAAACATCTTCTTAATAGCTTAATTAAAGCTATACTTCCTATGGCATTACTACGTAAAATTTATGTGGTAATGCTGTTACCTAGTGAACTGTAAGTAATCCTCCCTATCCAGCTACGAACTTTTATCTACAGAATTAGGAATCTCAAATGATTGAAATACCTGTATTCTTAACCACGATGTAATGTATAAATAATTCAGGCGCAATTATTTGTAGGATGGGTAAAGCCGTTCCGGCATACCAGAAAGGCGATAGCGAAACCCATGCGGGCGTTGGGTTTCGTTCCTCGACCCAACCTACGCCCATCTTATATTTAATTCCACCCATCTACTTACCAACGAAGGTAGGGACGAAGCATCCCACTCAGGGACGAAGCTTGGCAGTCATCTTCCGGTCAATTCAAAGGCTTATCTGCCGAATGCTAGATGCAAAGCACTACTACGGAAACGCTTATCTAGCGATAACATTTTTCTTGGAAAGCTCCTTGTTTAGAGATACGTTATCTTAGTTATGAGATCTTAAACAGGGTTGCTATGGCTCTCAACTTCCGGTTTGCAGTTGTTAGTGATTTGCACATTGCCCTACCCTCCACAATTTGGGAGCATCCCAGTCGTTTTCATCTAGTAGAAGTTAGCATTCCTGCGTTGGAGCAAGTGCTGACTCACTTGGCGCAGCTTGATCTGGATTTTTTGCTGTTACCTGGAGATCTGACGCAGCACGGAGAGCCGGAAAATCACTGCTGGTTAGCAACGCGGCTCTCTCAGTTGCCCTTCCCTACCTACGTGATTCCCGGTAACCATGATGTGCCAAGACTCTTTGCCAGCCAGGAGTCGATCGGGTTGGCAGATTTCCCCGCGTACTACCATAAATTCGGCTACAGTGACCCCTACCAACTTTACTACACCTGCGAAGTGCTGCCGGGACTGCGACTGATTGGCTTGAACTCCAATCAATTTGATGATCAGGGCAATCAACTGGGCTGTCTGGATGAAGCACAATTGCAATGGCTGGGCCAAGTGCTGGAGGATGCGCGTGAAGAGATGATCATGGTGATGGTGCATCACAATGTTGTGGAACACTTACCGAACCAAGCCCATAACCCTTTGGGTCGTCGTTACATGCTGGATAATGCTGCCGCTCTGCTCCAGATCCTCCAGAAAGCTAAGGTAGAGCTTGTGTTCACGGGGCACTTGCATGTGCAGGACATTGCGCGTTGGCAAAATGTGTACGATATCACTACGGGATCTCTGGTCAGCTATCCGCATCCTTACCGGGTCATAAATCTCCATACTGATGAGCAGGGAAAACGATCGCTCCACATTGAATCGAGTCGGGTTGCTGCTGTACCAGAGTTTCCCCAACTCCAAGAGTTCTCCCGTGAGTGGATGGCCGATCGCAGTCAACCCTTCATGCTCAAGCTGCTAACTCAATCCCAACTGGGTTTATCCTTGGCAAGTGCTGAGGCGATCGTGCCTCACTTCCGCTACTTTTGGGCAGATATCGCTGGCGGAGATGCAGTCTTCGAGTTTCCCGGTCTACCAGCCTCTGTTAGCCGTCATTTTGCCTCTTTTGGGGCGATCGACCACGAAGGTAAACTCGCCCCCATTGACAATTGCACAACGTTATATCTCTCATAATCGATCGGCTTTACAGTCTCTATATTGCAAATCATGTCGTCAGGTTTCAAATAGTCTCCTGCTGTAACTACTCAGGCTGCTAGTAGTCTGTCAATGATTAATTGATGGGTAGCTGAAAGCTGGGAGGTTAGTTGGAGTTAAATTTTGAGGGTCTTCGACCCCTCAAAATTTTCTTGACAGAACACTAGCTCAATGTCGAGCCTGCCCTCATCCCCCAGCCCCTTCTCCCAGTGGGAGAAGGGGAGCCGGATTGAAGTCCCTCTCCTCAGAGAGAGGGATTTAGGGTGGGGAGCATCTCAGTTTTGTAGAGGATACGCCAAACCCCCTCATCCCCCAGCCCCTTCTCTCAAGCTTGCCGTTACCAATATCTCTTAAAAAGCCTGCACAGTCAGATTTCTAGACTATGTTGCTATTCTCAACAGTAACCACTTATTGACAGTTAGTAACGAAGGCATTGGGTTTTAGAATTTACATTTTTGAGAAATTGAAGATTTCTCAAAAATGTTGGTAATGACAAGTCTCTCAAGAGGGGAGAAGGGGAGCAAGATCCAAGTCCCTCTCCCCACCTGGGAGAGGGATTTAGGGTGAGGGTAGGCTGAGTAGTTACCTCCTACCGAACTAAGTTGACTCACTGAAATAAGTAGATTCAGTTAAGCGAGCCTAAAAGTATTTACGACAGGGATGATGGAAGGCTACGGTAATATCGAACCCTCGTTACCATCACAACCCATGACTTACTTGAAAACGGGATTGAATTTCAAAGCACTCTTACAGATGCTAGGAGTCACCAGTGGATTATTGCTTCCACTCTGTACCGCAGCCGTGGCAGCCGATCGGCGCATTCCACAAGGCACTTCAGCTAGCAACTCCACTCTCTTGGCTCAGCGCACCGTCAACAACTGCCGGGATGGAGAAAGCATGTTCCTGTCGGTCGAAACCAAGAACTTCTTAGTTAATATTTGCGGTGGAGACAATCCCTACACCTACGTGGGTGTAGACAAAAAAACCCGTAAAAGCATTCGTCTACCCCTTAAAGACTACGATCCACAGGGCAGATACTTTGAGGCGGTTAATGGAGAATATACCTATATTCTGGCTCAAACTCCCAAAGGCAAGTTCTTGACAGTCACTCGTGGCACCCGTGAGCTTCTCAGAGAGTATGTGATCCGGGGTTGGTAGATTTTGAGCAAATGGATCAGGGAGCGGATTAATCTACACAACCTCCTCCCTGACTCTCAACTTTAATTTGACCAAAAACCTGTTAAGAACTCAGCTTTTTCTTCTGTCGCCGACGGTTGGCAGTAATGACGGCATGATCAACTGGAAAGCCCGCCACTGGAATCACTTGATACTTGCGCTCCGTCTCTAACTGCTTCAATTCAGTGAAGGCAATCCAATGGATACAATCGACAGGGCAAGTGTCGATCGCCTCCTGGATTAACTCCTGGGAATCTCCGTCTTGCCTAACCACCCGCGATCGTCCGTAATCTGGCTCAATGTAGAAAGTATTGTGGGCAACATGGGCACAGTGCTTGCAGCCAATGCAAGTTACCTCATCCACGTAGACTCCTTTTTGCCTTATGGAACCCCCTAGCTCTGGCTCTAACCCAGACAGCAAAGTGTCCCGTAGAACTCCCCCCAGTTCTGGCTCCAGATCAGTTCGTGGCACGGCAGCCCGAAATAAAACCTGAGAGGGCTGCTCCTGAGGGCTGTCAGAGGAAGGAAGAGGTTTAGACATCACGCACTCCAACGTTGAAGAACCAAAGAGATAGAACCATCGCCATTCTGTCTCTGCTCAGTGAGTTGAAATCCCTTTTGTGCAGTTTCATTCAAGACAGTGTGGTAAGCATAGCGCTGAGTCACTCTGCTCAGAAAGCCATCAACCGACCAATCTTGCTGCCAGTACTGCAAATCAGCGACCAATTCATACTCGCTGCCATTCCAACTAAAGCCAATGTCGTAGCCATTGGGTTGCTCAATTGCGAGTTCAGCGTTGCGAGTTTGACCTCTGTAGCCCCGTATAGCTTGAGACTCCGACTTCCAATCAATCCCTAAATCCGTAAGAGCAGCTTGTAAACAAGGCAGATTCCGAAGCTGAGTTTTAATTTGACTAAAGTGTGACATGGCGTTTTGAGTTAAATAGCAGCAGTGAAAAATTGAAAGGGTAGAGGAATTGAAAAACTTGCTCGGCGAAGGACTCTAATGGAGCGAACTTACTTACCACTCACTAAAAACTGATTGAGCCGCGACTGCTGAGGGCTGAAGTGAGGATTGAGAAACTGAGGGGGAAAAGTATTCAGAAGTTGACTCGTGGCTGACAACCTCGCCCAACTGAGCCTCGATCGCCGCTGTTACTTCAGTGCAAGAAGCTCCTTGGATACCGTGTACCTTTTCTTGCACCCGTCCGTCAGGGTAGATCGTAAACTCTAGTGTTTCCATAGCTTTGTCAAAATCGATACTTTACATTTCACAAGAACTAGTAACTGGCGCGATCGAGCAACTAAGCAATCGTCCTCAAAACTATAGCTTTTGAACCTATACCGCTTGTCTATCTTGTAGATTCAAATCTCATTGATTCAAACAAGGTAGCTGAGATTTCAGAGTTAACTTTTTGGAACAGGGCGAATTACCTACTGATGACATATTTTCCGTGATCTGACGAGTTTAATGGAAGGGAAACTTAGCAAAAGTTAACCCCAGATTATGTCACCCCTTTCAAGGGCTTACTAAGATTGCCTCAACTCCCTAGCATATAAAGTATGAAATCTATTAGGGACTTTAGAACGCCTGCAACTAGTAGAGGCAGCTACAAGATAGGTGATTCCCTCTTAAGTATCGCGCCACACCACATTGGAGCAAGAAAAGCGATAGATAAGAGAATAAACTAGATACTTTAATAAAAGCATACATTACATGATCTTATTACTGTTATGTTCCATCTTCCCCCTTTAGACGGAATATTTAAATCTTGAAGGATGCTTAAAAAGTGGTTGGTTAGGATGAAGTGGTGAAAATAAAATCTGTGGACACTTTTGGGGGGTTAAAACACAAAGTCCGAGAGAAACTTCCCTCGGACTTTGTGTTGAATTAGCTTTCACCAATTTACATCGGCAAAGACACTCGATCGCTTTGCAACAAGGTTTTAGAGACTGAATCACCTGCCCGACGAATTTGGCGGGTTAATTGGGCAGTCAACACGGTTGTCGCTGTCCATTGGGCTAGGACTCCCATGCAGGCTGCCAAGGTAGGCAGATGCTCCAAAGCCATCCACGGGAAGGCAGTAAGTAGCCAAACAGCAGGTACTTTCTCAGGAAGGGACAGCGTGAACAGGGCTACAACAGGCAACAGGACGATCGCGCTAACGGTGCCAATGGCCCAGGAGGTGCGCCACTGATTTTTCATCATCACCATCAGTTGCACAACCGTGGCATAGACCATGAGCATACTCAGGGTCAGAACCACGCTAATCGTGGCTGCAACCTTGTACACATCTGACTCCCGCCCATCCCACAGGGCAACCCAGGGCAGCAGGATCGCAGCAGCGATCGTCAAATTGAGGGCCATCGCCACCAGCGCAGGGCTTTTCTCAGCCCAAATCAAATCGGGTAGCAGGCGACTGCGTTTGTGTCCATCCTGAATTGTCACTTGTTCGCGACGATATCTGGCCCAATCTTGCACGGCTTGGCGCTGGGGAGACATTGCCAGCATTAAGCCCAAGAAGAAGACCAAGTTCATACCCAAGAGTTGGCTGAGGTGCATCCCGATCCAAGAATCTTTGGTCTCAACTCCAGAAGCAGCAAAGCCTACGATCGCCACTTCAAAGCAGGCAACCAGCAAGTAACTCTGGCTCTTGCTCCAAGTGGTGGCATTGGGATTGCGAAAACAGCGCTCTAAGGCTTGCCAAACCCAGTAGGTGGCTACAGCAAAGTTCACTAGCATCACAGTACCTAAACTGACAGGATTGCTGCCTATAGGAAGGTTAAACCACTGCAATGGCTGTAAATTCTCTAATATCCAAGGCACTCCTTGACCAAAAATTTGCCCTGAGCTTAATAAATTTGAGGGAATTAAGTAAGGCAGAATAGTGGTTGGAGAGAGCAAACGAAGCCAGTCGATCTGAGTGCCCGCAGAACTGACAATGAGCAGCGATAGCAGTAAGGCACCCCCTCCAAACCAAGCTTGGAAGCTGCCCACCCAGCTACTTGTAATCCCAAACAAGAGGGCAACGCTGTAGAAGAACACCGCACTTGCTATGACCAGTCCATCAAAACCAAGGATGAGCCATGGAGAAATCTGAGCCGTTAGTCCGGTAATCAGATGGAGGGGCAGCGCCAACGCTAAGACCAGGTAAAGTAACGCGGGTACGCCGAGCAGTTTGCCCACCAGCAAGCGCTGAGTCGATTGGGGAGCTAGGCGAATGAAGTTAAGCGTTCCTCGACGCTCTTCGTGGTTCAAATCGTTGAGGAGCAGGTAGGTGCCAACGGTCAGCAGCGACATCAGCCCGAACAAGCTGACGGACATAAAGACATCTAACCACCACAGTTGCCAATTAATGGCGATGTCGCCCATTGGTGTTAATTGGCAGGGAAAGATGGGATAACCATAGAGGGATGCCCCTGTACAGTAACGGCTATCACTTTGCGTGGGTACGGACGGCAGCTTCACTAGAAAACTGGCGACGAGGAGCAGTTGCCCGATCGCTGACACTGCGGTTGCCAAAAGCAAATTGCGGGGCTTCAGACGGCCCTTAAGCTCTCGAAATAGCTGTGGATTCCAGTCTCCCAATTGGTCTAACCAGTGTTGTATCATTGCGGGTTTCCTCTGCCTTGACTCAGTGCTTGATAGTTTAAGAGCGAAATAAATATGTCGTATTGGTTTGTTATTACCCAGGATGGCATTTTCTAAGGGTAGTCGTCATCCTGGGCAGGAACTGTGTGTCTTGTACAAATTCACTTGAATACAAATTCACTTGGAGAACCTGACCCACAATTACTTCGCTAGGGAGGAAGCGTTGGCTGACATCAGTGCCTTGGATTCCGATTCTCCGGCTTTACGTAGTTGCCGAGTGAGGCGGAGATTGAGTCCTGCCAGAATAGCCCATTCTGCCAAGATGCTGAGGGCGATCGTCAGCGCTGAAACTTCCTTCAAAGCTACCCACTGGAACGGGGAAAACAGCAGCAACACCGCTACGATCCCTGACGGAGCGCTACTAGCACCGCTGGGAGAAATAATGGCAAGGGCAATGGGAAAGCCGATCGTTAGAGCCACGAGGGTTAGCAGTGTCCAGGCAGCCCGCTTAGAAGACTTCATAAACAGTATCATCTGGGCGATCGTGGCATAGATCAAAATCAAGCTGGAACTGAGCAGCAACCCGGCGATCGGTTTCAGCTTCTCTGTGCCTTCTGGCCAAAATAGAATCCAGCCGACCAAGCAGGCAAGTGCAATGGCGAGATTCAAAGCAATGGCGACTACAGACGGACTGCGCTCTCCCCAAATTAAATCCTTCAGGAGGGTTTGGCGGTTTTCAGCTTTAGTGCTTTCCCGCCGATATCGGGCCCAATCGAGTAATTCTTGCCGTTGGGGAGAGAGAGCAGCCATGAGGATGGCAAAAATCATCATGTTAACGACAGACACAACAATTAAGGCCTCGAAGTGATAGCTGGAGTAGGGGGAGGTGGGTGCTTGAACCGCGAATCCCAGCATGAGAATTTCCAGATAAGCCACGATGCTATAACTTTGCCGTTTGCTGACGATCGTCCGGCTGGCACTGTAAAAGCAGCGATCTAATGACTTCCAAATCCCATAGGTCACGAGGGCATAGTTAACCAATGCAAACCCGTGCCCCATTAAGAAAGGGTCTAAAGTCAGAGAAAACCAATGTAGCGGATCACCGGAATAGGGAGAGTCATAGCCTTGAAAGTACGGCGTGAAGGGCTGCCAGAGGGTGTAGATGTTCCAAGTCAGGTAGGCAGGGACAACCATAAACCCTGTGATTGCCATAGAGGACAAGGCTAGTCCTGACTCCAGGGATGCAACACCAAGGCTGAGTTGCGATCGTCCTGCCAGAAACGCCACCAACAAGGCAACACTGAAAAAGCAGGCACAAGCCGCACCTAGAACGCCGTAATAGCTGAGTAAAAAGACGGGGTCAGCCTTTGTGTTAAAGGCAGTCCAGAGGTACAAGGGCACAATTAGGGCAACTCCCAAGTAAACCAGAATCGGTACACCTAAAAGTTTCCCAAGCAGAATGTCTCGGCTAGACTGCGGACTGAGGCGCACAAAGTTGAGCGTGCCGCGCCGATTTTCCCGTCCTAGGTCTTCAATCAGCATATAGACGACGGGGACAATGAGCAGAAAGGGCAGCATCCAGTTGAGCGAAATGAATAACTGGGCCCAAAATTCCGGCCAATCAACCACGGAGCCTCTGACTTCATCAATGTAAGAGGACTTATTCGTCATCACCATGAAAAAGAGAACAGCCTGACCTACCAAGGAGAGGGCAGTGGCGATCATTACATTGCGAGGACTTAAACGTCCCTTGAGTTCTCGAAATAGTTGGGGGTTCCAATCGCCGAGACGGTCTAACCAGTTGCGTGTCATAGGGAAGCTCCAGGGTGTGGGATAGGAAATTGGGCGCGATTTGAAAGTAGGAGGCGATGTGCAACTTTCCCGAACCGCCCTCACCCCAACCCCTCTCCCAAAAGGGGAGAGGGGCTAAGATTTGGACGGCTCCCCTTCTCCCAGGGGGAGAAGGGGCTGGGGGATGAGGGCAGACTTTAAGTTGCACATCGCCCAGTAGGTTTTTAAGAAGCTTGCTTATGTCCTAATTTTAGGAAGATGGTTTCTAAATCTTCTTGGGTGCAGTGGAATTCGGTGAGAGGAATCCCAGAGCCAATGAGCGATCGGAGCAAGTCTGCCCGTTGTTCAGGGTTGCCCCCAAAGGCTATGCGTACTTGCTCGGTGCCTGGCAAAACTTCTACGTCCTCAATGTTGGGGTAGTTGCGTAGCTCTGCCTTCAGCACGTCCACATCTCCCAGGGTAGAGAGCAAAATTTGTTGGCGACTCATCCGGGCGTATAAGTCTTTGAGGGAGGCACTTTCCACTAAAAATCCTAGTTCCATGATGCCCACAGAGGTACAAAGCTCTGCCAAGTCGCTGAGGACATGGGAGGAAATTAGAATCGTCATCCCGGCTTCTTGCAGAACCTTAACAATTTCCCGAAACTGCATCCGGGCGATCGGGTCCAGTCCTGAAACTGGTTCATCCAGCAGCAACAAAACTGGCTCGTGGATGATGGTGCGGGCGAGACTCAGGCGTTGCTTCATCCCCCGTGAGAGGGTCGCAATCAAGCTATCGCGCTTTGGAGCCAGTTGCACCAGTTCTAAAACCTCATGCAAACGCTGACGGCGGCGGGGCTGGCGGAGTTGATAGAGTCGGGCAAAATAATCTAGGTAATCCCAAACGGTTAGATCATCGTAGAGAGGAAAGTCGTCGGGTAAGTAACCTAGGCGACGCTTAATGGTGGAATTACTTTGGTCTCTGGTGATGCGTTCGCCATTGATGTAGATCTCGCCAGTTGTGGGTTCTTCAGCGGTGGCCAACATGCGAATCAGAGTAGTTTTCCCGGCTCCGTTGGGCCCAATGAGTCCATACACTTCACCCATTTTTACCTCCAAGTCGAGGTCGTGGACGGCAATGTGGCGATCGAATTGCTTAGTCAGTCCGTGGGTACGAATTGCGAGTTCTGTTGCCATAAAGATTCAGGGGGTAAGGAGGGCAATAGCTACCAAGGTTTATGTGCGAGGTTACCCGCTAGCCTAGCTCCTGCCTTCATGAATTGGTGGTGGTATTTCGGAAAATGAAACGGATTGTCATGAGGTATGCGGGATAAATCATTGGTTGCGAATTGATTCAAAGTCTTCATGGCGTAGATATGGGAACTCTAAAGACTGATGTATGGCAAGTACTTCCCTTATCTGTCTGTTCGATGAATAATGATGGGTGGATGTTAAATTTTCTAGGTGCCTTAGCACTGGGGTTGGTAAATACCTTGAACGCAATTGTTGAGGCAAAAACGGGGCACGGTGGGGAATTTTCTGTCGCCTGGGTAAGGTTGGGCGCAGAACTAGGACTTTCGATTAAGGCTCTGCGGCAGATTTTGTGTCTGTCCCATTCTGGCACAGTGCGATTAGTCGATCGCTTGGAGGCGATGATGACGGATGCAGGACGGGCTGATACTACTTGTCGGCTGTGTGATGGGACTGCCTGTCCTGACGATCGGTGCCCCATGGAACCAAACCAGTTGGAACCAAACCAGGTAGAACGAAAACAGCGGCGATCGGTGATTCTATGAAGAACATCTGGATGGCTCTAAGCTACGCCTTTTGTTGGGGTGTGGGCATGACGTTTTCCAAGCTTGCCTTGGCAGAAATCTCAGCTCCAACATTATTGATTATTCAGCTTGTTGTTAGTGTCTCGTTTTTGCAAACAATTTGCTATCTAAAAGAGCGAAAGTTATTCATATCTTGGAAAAGTTTGAAATTGGGGATGGCCGGAATTCTTGAACCGGCCTTTGCTCACATGGCTGGAACGTTAGGACTCTCTCTCACAACGGTTAGCAATGCATCGCTGATTGGCTCAACGGAAGTTATTTTAACCATTCTATTTGCGGCTCTATTTTTAGGTGAGAAGCTCACGCCAACTAAATTACTGCTGGCGCTCGTTAGTTTTTCAGGTGTACTTTTCCTCATTGGAGAAAAGCTTCACAATTCAGCGCGTGGTTCGTTTACAGGAGATTTACTGGTTTTACTTGCGACTGTTATTGCAGTGGGGTATGTCATCTTGAGCAAAGTGCAGATTACAACAGCTAGCCCTCTGGAAATGACGGTTTCACAGCAGCTTGTTGGGTTAATTGTGACCCTGATCTGCCTTGGTATATTTTCTCTGGTAAATCCAAACCATAACATCGACTTTACGGGAATCCGGCTTCAGTTTTGGCTACTGGCGATCGGTTCGGGCATTATGCAATATGCCTTGGCGTTTCTATTTTATTTGACTGCATTAAAAACGGTGCCAGTGAGCCAAGCAGCATTTTATGTTGCCCTGGTTCCGGTTTTTGGAGTGTCCAGCGCTATTTTATTGCTGGGTGAGCATCCTAGTGTGACCCAATGGATTGGCGGAGGACTGGTGCTGGTCTCATCCTATGGGGCGAATCGGCTTAAACCTGGCTAAGGAACGGAACACGGTGTAAGTTTGGGTTCCGAGCCGTCCGACCCTTGGGGGTGCCCCCAAACCCCCTTCTGGGAAGCCGCTTCCCCCAGCACCGGAAGGGCGAAGCATCCGGGCAATGACTTTCTGGTCGATTCAAGGACTTGTCTATCGGATGCTTCGCCCCTACAGCGGTAACATCTTTCTCGGAAATCTCCTTAATTGTGGGAGGACGAAAGCGCTTCGCTTTGCTGGGGATGCAAGGGTTGTGACGCTAGGAAGCCGATCGTACATAAGTTCATCCACCGTTCGTCCGAGCGCTGTTCGGCTGAGCGCTCACGTCGAAGCCCATCACCCTTAACTCAAAACTCAAAATTCAAAACTCAAAACTATCCCCCTAAAGGCTTCTACCAAGCTTTACGAGTGAAACTCACCCCACACCAAAGGTTTTCTCTCTGGAAATATCGAGGGTGTCGCCGATCTGTTCGCCATTATGGTAGGCAGCGAGAAGTATACCGCTAGCATTTCCCCAGGCGATCGTCCCTGTGGCATCAAGTCCGATCGCGCCGAAATCCCGTTGCCGCTGTTGAGCTTCGGTAAACGATCGCTCAAAGGCTGACAGCAGAGGCAGTCCATCGGTTACGCGCACCACAATCCGAGCGGCCAAACACTCGTCAATAATATCCTCGCCAATGCCTGTGCAACTGACGGCAGCTTCGGCGGTGGCATAGTTGCCTGCGGGCATGGCTGAATCGCTAACGCGGCCAATGCGCTCAAATCCTTTTCCCCCTGTGGAGGTGCCCGCTGCTAAGTGTCCAGCGCTATCGAGGGCTACGACTCCGATCGTGCCTCGGCGGGCGGTGGACTCGTCCTGGAAAACCAGTTCCGGCACGGGATCAACAGCAACGATGTCGGCCATACGTCTCGTAAAGTTGCCCTGACGCTCTTGAATCCATTCCTGCAACCGCAGTTCAGTCATAGGATCGAAGGGGGGTAACTGAAGTTCCCGCAGCAGTTCAGCGGCCCCGTGATCTGACAAAACCCGGTCTTGGGCGCTTTGGAGGAACTCGGCGAGGCCGATCGGGTGCTGGGCCCGCGAGACATTGATCACGCCGCTGAAGCGCTGTTTTAGCCCATCCATCAAAGCCGCACTCATGCGAATTTGGCCATCTGATTGCAGCACAGAACCAATCCCAGCGTTGAAGCGGGGATCATCTTCTAAAAGCTGACAGCCTCTAATAACGGCCTCTGAGGCGCTGGCTCCCGCCAACAGAAGGGCGTAGGCATCTTCTACAACGCTGTAGAGCGACTGCCGCACGGCTTCTGCGCCTCCTTTGCCTTTCAACGAACTTCCCGCGCCGCCATGAATAATGAGTTTGGGCTGTGTGCCTTCAGTTGCCATGATGATCCCTGTTAGTTGCGTACTCGTGCTTGAGCAGCAATCTTAGAGCTTTCTGAGAAGGGATGGTTGATCCCTCTAAAAGTAGATTGACAAATGCGCTTACGCTAATTTGATATGGAGGGATGGAAAACTTCTGCCAGGTAAGGGGTTTAAGCACACCGTCTCACAGAAAATCGTTCTATGCAGTCTCACAAGAAATTGACATAAGGAGATTTCCAGAAAAGGTTATACCAGGCACCGGAAGGGCGAAGCATCCGGGCAATGACTTTCTGGTCGATTCAAGGCTCTGCCTACCGGATGCTTCGCCCCTACAGCGGTAACATCTTTCTCGGAAATCTCCTAAGTGCCTTTATTCCTGTGCATTTTGGGGTTTGGTGCTGGAGCGACGGCGGCGACAGCGATCGGAGCAATATTTCACCTCGTCCCAGCAGCCCTCCCACTTTTTACGCCATGTGAAGGGTAGTCCGCAGACAATGCAGGTTTTTGTTGGTAAGTCAGATTTGGCGCGTTGACGGGGCATGGTTTTGTCTGTAAAAAGAGAAGAATGTCTGTAACCGTGAATGAAAATGATCGCTTCCCATAACCTATTATCCAAAGTGCGAATTGTTTTGGTGGAGCCTGCGGGGGCGCTGAATGTGGGATCGGTGGCGAGGGTGATGAAAAATATGGGGCTAGAGCATTTGGTGTTGGTGAATCCTCAGTGCGATCGGTTCAGTGATGATGCCAGAAAAATGGCGGTACACGCGATCGATGTTCTGGAAGCGGCGGTAGAAGTCCCCACTTTGTTAGAGGCATTGCGGGGATGCCAGCGGGCGATCGCCACCACTGCCGAGCCTCGTTCTCTGGAGATCCCGTTGGAAAGCCCTCGTGTTGCGCTCCCCTGGCTGGTTGAACCTAATACTGACACTCACTCAGCCTTGATTTTTGGGCGAGAAGACCGGGGATTAAGCAATGAAGAGCTAAATTACGCGCAGCGTTGTGTTGGTATTCCCGCGCACCCTGGTTATCCATCCCTAAATTTGGCTCAGGCTGTAGCGATTTGTTGCCATGAACTTTATCTATATTCTCTGCAAGAGGTGGATGCCGATCGCCCCGCTTCAGGGAGCAGTGGGCTGTCGATTCCCAATGCTGCTGTCTCCCGTGCCACTGCATCTCTGGAAATGCTCGAAGCTTATTACCAGCATTTAGAAGCTCTATTGCTCAAAATCGGCTATCTTTATCCGCAGACGGCCGCGAGTCGCATGGAAAAGTTTAGACGCTTATTCAACCGCGCTCAACTGAGTGAAACTGATGTGGCGATGCTGCGTGGGATTCTGAGCCAGATGGAGTGGGCGTTGGAGCAAGATTTGCTTCCAGGGGCGATCGGATTAAATAATTTGCCCAAAGTGTGAGAAGCTCAAGCATTCTATGTTGTATCCTCTAGGTCTAATGTTCTCTGCTGGTGTTGTAGGAGGTGCCTCTAATGTCCGATAGCTCGAATAATTATGGGCTAAGAGATAACCCGACGGGGGCTGGGACTTCCCGCTTTCCGATCGATCGCTCTGTTGCAGATGACCAAGCTGGGGTGCAAGATGGGCAATCCCGCCGCCGTCAACGAACAGGACGATCGCAAGCTCAGCCAGACACGAAAAAGGCTACCCGTACCTCTGAACCTCAAGATCAAACCCATAACCCTCGACAGCGGCGCAAGCGACGCAATGCCCCCTTCGTTGCAACTCCTATCGCGATCGTCGATCGCCCTGTGAGCGACACGCTGCCCTCCCGCTGGGCTAGTGCTGACTCCCCTCGCCCTCGGTCTATGGGAAATGTGATTGTGGCCCCAGAGTTCAATCGCCCTAACTCGGTCGCCCAATTTCCCCGGACTAATTCCAGTGTTCACGATACTAGCCGAAGCGATTGGAGTCGGGGAGCATCGTCTTGGCGATCGAGCTACAGTCGCCGCACCACGTCAGATACCGTCGATTTTGGCCCAGTAAAAGCTGTCGCTGATGCCACCCCTCCGTCACAACGCCCTACGCGCTCTCGGCGCGCCCCCTCTGCCCTGCTGTATCTCGTGCGATTGCTCATATCTGGAGTGGGGATCGGGGTCATTGCTGGCACCCTGCTATCTACCCTCGACCCTTCCAGCTACTCTCCCACCACAGCGACCCAGCCCATCACCTATCCCCGTGCGCTCCGGGAACTGGGTGGAAATCGATCGAGCAACGCTCCTGCCCCGATCAACCTGAAGCCAGACCAGGAAATTGTCCCCCTCAAGACCGAGCTTCAAGCCCTCATCACACAGGGGCAAGGGAGTGGCTTAACTGCTGAATTATTGCTGCTCGACTTGGATAGCAATGCCTATGTCGATTTGGATAGTAGTACGCCGCTCCCCGCCGCCAGCACAATTAAGTTGCCTATTCTTGTCGCCTTCTTCCAAGATGTGGATGCGGGCAAAATCCATCTGGATGAAAGGCTCACGCTTCAGGCTCAGTTTATGGCTACAGGCTCAGGGGATTTACAAAATCAACCAGTGGGCACCCAATACACCGCTCTGGACGTGATCACCAAAATGATGGCGATTAGCGACAACACCGCTACGAACATGATCGTGGCGCGATTGGGCGGCCCGGCAGCCTTGAATCAACGGTTTCAGCTCTGGAAGCTCAACGCAACCCTAATTCGCAATGTTCTGCCGGATTTGAATGGAACCAATACAACTAGCCCCAGGGATTTGGCGACCTTGATGACCTGGGTGACCCAAGGAGAATTGGTTTCTGTGCAGTCCCGCGATCGGATTCTCGACATTATGCGCCAAACAGTGACTCGTACCCTGCTTCCCAGTGGACTAGGGGAAGGAGCAACGATCGCCCACAAAACAGGTGACATTGGCTCACTCCTCGGCGATGTCGGGCTGATCGACCTCCCCAACGGTAAACGCTATGTCGTGGCTGTCCTAGTCAAGCGTCCCTTCAACGACAATCGTGCCCGTGACCTGATCACCAAGATCTCACGCACCACTTACACTTACTTCAACAAGCCTCCGGCCGTGCCAGCATTTAATGGGCAAATTGAGGGAATGCGGTAGTAAAGCGGGGGCATCCCCAAGGCTTCAATCCTTGCAAAGTCAATAAAGGTTGTAATGACCTTTAAACTTAATTGACGGTACACATAATATGACGAGAAGGGACTCTGTAGGAATCCCTTCTCGTACTCACAAAGAATCTGGACGGCTGTAAGTTTAGGAAATCTTACGCTTCGTAGTCCTCATCGTCCTCATCCGGTTCTGCCAAAGCTCCACCTGCTTTAGTTAGCAATTTGCCAAGCTTCTGCAAATGTCCCTTGGTGCCGCGCTCAGCATCTGCTGAATACTCTGTCGTTTGTTCGCCCAGTTCAGATAGCACTTCACCAATCTCAGCCACATGGGGCTTCTTCAACTTCAGCAAACGCTTCAGTTCCTTCAAACCCTCTGCCATTTCCTTCAGTTCTGGGGCATCAGCCTTTTTCAGGAAGGAGTGCCAGTGGTCGATCGCGCCGATCGCAGCCTCAGTGTCCACACTAGTCAAGTCGCCTTGCAACAGTTCGACTAAAGGCTCGAAGTCCAACTCATCTTTGTCAGCCTTGTCAGCTTTCTTAGATGCAGACTTTTCCTCTTTGTCGTGGGACTCATCACCCTTATGGGTGTCACTACCATTTTTGGCGGCGGCTTTAGGTTGCTTTGACTCGTCATCCGAGGCAGCGCTCTGTTTTCCTTTCGTTTCTTGTTTACTTGCCATGACAGTTTTCCTTCGTTATAGGGTTCGTCAGAAATACTCATACCAGCTTAAAGAGCCGAGCTTAGTTGTCCCTCTGTCTTTTTGAGCAATATGAAGGTGTCCCTTTTGAGAGAGGTCGTAAACGGGGCATCGAGTATCGAGACCATATTTTTCAAGCATGAGTTTGGCAGGCTGAGGAAGGGAAACTGGGTAAAGGAGACTAGAAAAGCGATTAAGATGTGGTTGAGTTGTGTCGGCTTGTGGCACTTTCGCTGCTGAGTTTTTATCGCGTAGAACGTTGGAGACTTCTAACTTTGGGGACTTCCGCCTCTGAGCCTCGATCGCAGTGGAAAAATTTGCTCCGTCATTTGGGTTCGTGGAAGGGATCATTTATGCGCCTTTCAGCCAACGGACAACCTGTGGAAGACATACCCACCCTAGTCACCCTGGCAGGACTAGATGAAAATCGTAGAATGCAGCAGACGATTCACTATTTCTCCGCAGTAACGGGGGAAGAGTCGCAGAACAAAGTGCTGGAATACGAGTCGTTGAATCACAGTGTGCTATTCCATGACGATGGAGCTTTTTCACTGGGATCAATGCAGCATGGCCCATTTGCAGAGTTTGGGGCGGAGTTTGGGTTTGTAGCGCCCAATGACACAGGACTTCCGGGCGATCGGCGTTTACGCTTGGTCATTTTATTCAACCCAGAGGGGCACCTGGCTGGCTTCACCCTGATTCGAGAGCAACGACGGGGCACAGCCGCAGCAGAGCGCCCAGACTTGACGGTAGACATGTTGTTGGGTACCTGGCAGGGAGAGGCAGTCACGCTTTACCCAGACTGGCGATCGTCCGACACCTACACCACAACATTGGTTCTACAACGCCAAGGAGACCATCTTTCGCAACGCCTGACTGCCCCCAATTTAGACGTGACCTCAACAGCGACGATCGTTGGCTCTCAGCTTTTATTTACTCAAGGGAATTATCCAATTCAAGTTTTGCTGTTGCCCGACGGAGCCTCTTGCACTGCGCCGCTCAACATTCCCAGAGGTCAGCCATTTTTTCTGGAGGTAGGATGGCTACTCCAGGAAAATCTCCGCCAGCGGCTCATTCGCAGCTATGACGCGCAAGGAGGATGGACAAGCCTCACCCTAGTCACGGAGCGCAAGATTTGATAGTTGATAGCGATTAATTATTAATTCTCAACTATCAATTGCTAGATTTGCAACTCGTTTGCCACAATTGAGTCTGAGTCTGAGTCTGAGTCCTTTACCTCGAATTCCTATGATGCGCTTGAAAAACCTCGATCACGTTGGCTTTTCCCAGTTACTGCGGGGATTGGTGCTGGGTATAAGTGTGCTGACGATCGCCCCCCTCACCTCTGCCATGGTCAACGCCGCACCTCAGTCAGCGAACCTTCAGGCTGAGCTATCCAACTCCTTGGGGGCACAGCCTAAACAATCCCCTAAAAAAGATGAGAAGCTTGTGAAGTTAGAAAGCAACCTGAAGGATGTACTAACCAAAGGCATTGGTGCAAGTGCAGTTGTCAAGTGTCCTGGGAGTGTCAAGTTTGTTTCAGGGCGGAAATTCGACTGCCAGGCAACTGCTGAAGGCAAATCGTTCTTGGTTGAAATTAAACCCACCAGTAACTCAGGTGCCTATGAGTTTCAGACGAAAGGACTTTTACGGCTAGTTCCGCTGGAAGAGCAAATTGTATCAACGATCAAGCAGAAAAATGGGGTGGATGTCACTGCCAACTGTGGTGGCGGCAAAGTTAGAATTGTGAAGGCGAAGGAAGTGTTTACCTGCCAAGTGCGGGCAGCGTCTGGTGAAACGAAGAAGGCAACGGTCACTGTTGAAGATATCTACGGCAATGTGAAGTGGAAGGTTTAGATGATTCTTGGGAAGTAACCGATCGGTAAGGTGGGTTTGGCAACGATTGGCTGGTTCAGTCCATCACCTATTGCTGAATCTTCCCTTGCTGCGGGTATGAAGGATTGTGACCTATTATTTAATCCACTATTTCTACCAGCCTTTACTAGGGTTGGTTTTGAACGATCGGTAGCCCCAGCCACTCACTCAATTCCTGCGCCAGCCAATCCAGTTCGGGTTCACTCAGAATCCCGTTGCCTCCAAGCTCATATTTTTGTGTCCCCGCCCAAATCACAATCTGGGGTTTAATTTCCATGTGGGAGCCATCGGAGTCTTTGGTGAACCACTTTTTCATGTATTCCAGCTTAGTAATGTGTTGGCGGAGTAAAGGTTTTGGATGGTTGCGTCTAAAGCCAAACAGTTGTGACACTAGGGAGATTTGGTGGGGGTCGATGCGGAGCCGAGTCCGCCCAAACAGAGAAAACAGAATCGTCACTACCATGCCTACGCCTACTCCCCAAAAGGGCAGGGAAAACAGCAAAAAGACCACGTTGATGGGGAAGGGAATGAAAAATGCTCCCCCTGTCCATGCCACAAGGAAGGAATTCCAGGCGATCGCAAACAACCCTAAAAAGCCAGTGCCCACGTTGACTCCGGTTGGCGGAATAATGACCTCGATCGCCTGCGCATCCTTCAATAACGTGACCTTACTGGCGATCGGTTGACTATGTTTCACCAGCGCATTCAGAGGAGAAAAGTCCGCATCCAGGGCAGTCAGCGCCACCTCTGCGGAGGTAAAGCGCTGCTTCAAGCTGGGTTGCACCATGCGTTGCAGCCAATGGGTGAAACCGACACTGAGGTTGGTTTCGGCTTCAAATTCAATGCGGAGGTCGTCCTGGGGAAAGTCGGCCGGATGCTTGCCCGTCACGAGATAAATCAGGGTTGCGCCCAAACTGTAGAGGTCAGAGGCAGGGCCGGCGCGACCGCCAAATTGCTCTGGGGGCATGTAGCCGTAGGTGCCAACGACGGTAAAGGTGCTGGCTTCTTTGGGTGCAAGGGTTTGGACAGATCCAAAATCCACAAGGTAGACCTGCCCCGCGCTGTTGCCCGATCGATCGCCCAACAACACGTTGCTAGGCTTGATATCTCGATGAATCACGGGGGGTTGTCGTCCGTGGAGATAGGTCAAAATTCCCAGCAAATCCCGCGCAATTTGCTTCACTTCTGCCTCACTGAAGCTGCGTCCAGCTTGTAGGCATTGGTCGAGGGATTGGGCTTCAATGTAAGTTTGCACCAAGGCAAAGCCTTTTTTCTGGGCAGAGTCTAGCTCAAAGGAGTCCAAATAGCGGGGGATCGCCGGATGGGAGAGCGCTTGGAGGGTGGCTACTTCCCGTTCAAATAGTTTCAGGTCGTCCCAGGAAAAGTCTTCGTTGAAGGACAAAATTTTGACAACAACGCGCTCTTGAGTTTGCTCATCACGGGCTAGCAAGGTTTGTCGTCCCGCTTTTTTGCTGAGTTGCTGTTGAATGTCGTAGCGGCCGTGCAGAATTTGACTGTCCATGCGGGTGCTTTTCCTAGTGTTCTGCTAAGAGAATTTTAACAGGTCGAAGACTCTCAAAATTCAACCTCAATCAACCTCCTGGCTTTCAGCTATCCGTCAATCAATTCTTGACAAACTGCTAGCACCAGACAGCCTAATGCTAACTACCATTCCCTGACCCAAGATTCAGGTAAGGGGCTTAAGCCTTTTGTTCAAGGCTAGAAGAACTTATGCCTTGGTCTAGTAGGGCGATCGATGATGGATAGTCAATCCAATTGCTAGGAGCAGGTCTACTGCAAAGTCTAACGCTGAAGTTGTGCGGCAGTAGATAACCTCGAATTTTCACCGATAACCTCTGTTTCGTCCACACCAACGCATTGTTAGGTGGTTGCCCCACCGACAGTTCCTGGCGCAACAGCCACAATTCCTTCAGAGATGTATCGTTTAAAATCCTCTACATTCAACGTGAGCATATGCGAGATAGCATTGACTTTCATTGATGCAACTAGTCGAGCATCGTGAACCTGAACCCCTGAAACGCCAAAAGCAAAAACCAGCCTGCGCCATTCCTTGTAAATCTCGGAAGTGTCAGGCAACACTGGAAAACGCCGTTCAATTAGCTGCAACAGTCGTTCAGCCTTAGAAGGAGTTAATCCAAATCCATTCCTCTCAACAGGACGAGTTACAACATTCCAAAACTCAATGCAATTTTGAGAGGTAACTTGTAGATTGTGTCCATCTTGATGCAGCCTTCGGACAGCAGTTCTAATCGAAGGATGGAGGGAATGAGAGCGATCGGCAAATCGTAACAGGACATTTGTATCCACCAAATAAAACACAATCAGGGATGCTCCTCATAAATTCCCGCTCGACTAACAGCATAGTCTGATAGAACAGGTACGGTGGTTCCGACGTACACTTTGAATTCGTCAGCTAGTTGATCAGCGATCGCCTCAAATTCTTCATCTTCTTGAAGAAGATCATTTCCCATCTGTCGCAAAGTTAAATGCTCTTTTTTCAAAGTCAAAAACTCAACAAAATCTAAAACTTCTAGGATCTTGACTTCGGGTAGAGAATGGAGTTTTCGTACAATTTCTTCAATTAATATTTCCATATTTCCTCCTATTTGAGAGGCGAATTCGCCCACTGATAGCGATCGGGATCTTTATTGAGAAGATACTCTTCAACTTCTCTACGTTTATCCTTATCTTTTATCATTCTGACAATTCTTTTGATTTCATCATCAATATCATTAGCCTTAGCCCCACGTTCTGCCGCCATCTCAAACCAGTTATCACCCTCCGCATATTTGCCTCGATCGAAGCAAATTGCCCCTAGTAAGGTGTAGGGTTGGTGGCTATCAGGTTGACATGCCTTTGCTTGCGTCGCGCAATTTTCTGCTTCATCTAACTGGTCAAGATCTCGAAATGCTGCACCTCTCGTTACCCACAAAGCTGATTTCAGGTCAGATTCTTGCACTGTGTCCCAGTTCACATTTTCTGTGATTTTCAGTGCTCTTTCAGGCTCGTTTGCCTTACGCCAGTTACTACTCGCACTCGGTAAATTCCGCCTGTTGCTAGTTCGTTGGTATTCTTTTTCATAAAAAATTGCTTCTAATTTGTAGTGGGCGATCACTATCTTTCCCTGTCGAGAAAGACGCTCTTCTTTAATAAGCTGAATCACTTGTTTTGGGTCGAGTCGCTCCTCTCGCTCAAGTTTGAGCATAATTTCGTAAAATGGATCGATCGCCAATTGACCCACAATTTGATACTTACTTTTTAATACTTTGAAGTGGGTTTGTTTGGCAATCTCTACTGTTTCAATCAGCCCTTCCTCTAATAGCCACTGAATGTCCTTTTAGGATATTTGAAATTCTAATTTTGATTTACTAAGTTCAAGATTTTTAAGGATTAGAAATAAACGGCTAGAAGGATCAGAGATTTGATATTGAGTCGCCTTATATTTATCTTTAAGTTCTGCAAAGAAGTGTTTGTCCTTACGATCGCGATCGATCGCAATTAACTCAGTTAAGTTTTGCTGATTTAACCATTCACATTCACCATCCTCTAATTCTCCTTCTGAATTGGATTTTTTTAAAATAGAATAGAGCGGACTAGAAATAGAAGTATATAAGTGAGAATCAATCCGATACTTAAACTTTAGTTCTAAAAATTCAAGTTCAGCTTTCCTTTCATGCTCCTGCTGCCAATGAATTTCCAGTGTTTCTTCAAAATCTAAATCCAAAAGTCATTCAGCCTCAGAATCAGATAATTGCTCCTTCACGTCAAGCTTTTTCAGAATTGAATAGAGAGGCTCTTCAGGAAACTGGTTTAGATGTTTAATTGCTTTATAGGTAACTTTTAGTCTTGAAAAATCCAAAATATTCTGAATCAAGATAATTGTGGCTATAAGACCGTGATTATTTAGCAGTTCAAGTTCTGAATCTGTAAGAACATATCCATTATCCAATTTCCAAGGTATTGAATAGACTGGGCTAGCAATTAGAAGATCTAACTCTTCTGGAATAAGGTATTTAAGACGCAGTTGCAGAAATTCAGCCTCTAGCCTCTGCTGGTCTGCTGCTTGGTATTGCTGTAAAGAAATAATTTCAACGGTTCTGGAAAGGCAATTTTCTACTAGCCATTGAAGCTCAATGCTGGTGATCTGAATACCCAGCTCGGCTTTTCTCAGTATCAGATATAGAAAACTATCAGACGCAGCACTTTGATACTGACCTACTTGATATTTCTCTTTAAGAGCAGCAAAGTGCTTTTTCTGTAGCTCACTATTATCCATACCTGTGTGATATTAATCCCGATCGCCTACACCTATCTTACCGACTACATAATCAAGAGGCTAGTCGGTCAGTGGAAAGGTATCGAAACTACCTTACCTAACAATGCTGTCTCTCGTTCATCCAGGAAGGCGATCGATTCTCCACACTTGCAAGAGAGCGCAGGTTGGGTTGGGGTAGCTTTAGAGAGAGATAACGGACACCTATTTCCGTGATTTATAGGGGCTGTTTTGAGTGTGAAATGGTGCAATCAGTGCCACTGATTCCGGCAACTTGTAACCCACCTTTCTTAGTAGTCTGTCAATCATTAATTGACGGGTAGCTGAAAGCCGGGAGGTTAGTTGGAGTTAAATTTTGAGGGTCTTCGACCCCTCAAAATTTTCTTGAC
>JARCMD010000063.1 GCA_030248885.1 Leptolyngbyaceae cyanobacterium MP9P1.79
GTGTCGCAATCGACGGTGCAGCAGTGGGAGAACGGCAAGAATGTGCCGAGTTTGGAGAATCTAGAGAGGATTGCCCGGATCAAGGGGATGTTGGTAGAGGACTTTGTTGCCCATCTGTATGGGCGCACGGGTGGGGTGACGAGTAAGGACATTCTCGATCGGGTGGAGGTGATGCCATCGCGGGATTTTGCCCAGGTGATGCGGGTAATGGCGGGGCGGCTGGATACGGCGAGGGATGCGCCGCCTGTGGTGAGAAGGGGGAAGGGTTCGGCGAAGAACAGTCCAAAAGGAATGGATAAGGGAGAAGAGGAGGGTTTGGGCGATCGCTTGGCTCAAGGGGTGCCGCTGGAGTTGGGGGAGCGGGTGGAGGTGGGGGATTTGGAAACGAATGAAACGGATGGAGGCGATCACTAGTTTGAGCAGGAAGGGTGAAGAGTTCGTGAATTTAACTAAAATTCATTCTCCATCTAAGAAGTTTTTAAGTACACTTGTATTCACTTGATCAGATGATTAAGTGAGTAGCAACGAAGGGACATTCTAAATATTTGGCGATTAATTTCTTGTAAGCCTGTTTTGAGTATGAAGATAGTAGCCCAGAGATCGCAAAGTTATTCTGACTTCTTTCGAGAATGCACAGGTTTTGAGCCTTATCGCTATCAGGTTCGTTTTGCTGAAGCTCTAGTACTGCCAGACACCCTAGAGCTTCCAACTGGTTTAGGAAAAACATTAACTTACACACTTGCATGGCTCTGGAGACGTAGATATTCTCCTCAATCGTTGCGTAATGTCCCTCGCCGTTTGGTCATTTGTCTACCCTTGCGAAGTCTTGTAGAGCAGCAATATCAAGTGATTGATCAAATCGCTTCTAGATTTGGTGTTCCAGTGCATGTGCTGATGGGAGGAGCGATCGCGAATTCCTGGGATAGAGAGGTTGCAAGTGAACAGATTTTGATCGGGACTCAAGATCAGTTGCTCAGTCGGGCGCTGCACCGGGGTTATGCGATGAATCCCCACCGTTGGACGATGCATTTTTCATTGCTAAATAATGATGTGCTGTGGGTACTGGATGAAATTCAACTAATGGGGGTGGGGGTGTTGACCTCCCTTCAGTTACAGCATTTCCGCAACGAGATGAAGCTGTTTGGCATCTCGCACACGCTCTGGTGCTCTGCCACAATTGCGCCGAATGTCCTTCAGACGGCTGATTATCAGCCAACTTTAAATCAATTTGGCTTGGTCAATGGAGATTGCCAGGATGAGCGAGTGGGTAAGCTGGTTCGTGCAGCCAAGCCAATCAAGCAATTTGAAAAGAAGAAGCCTGCTGACGTTGCCAAATTTGTTTTACAGGAATACGACAGGGGATTAGCCATCATTCGATGTAATACCGTTGGGCGTGCTCAAAATATTTATCAAGCCTTGCAGGGTAAAATTCCCTGTCGGTTGGTACATGGGCGTTTTCGCCCCCATGAACGTGCCCAATTGCTGGACGATATACAGTCTTACGAAGGGGTTTTAGTTGCGACCCAATGCCTTGAGGCAGGGGTTGATGTGTCTGCCCGGTTGCTGATCACGGATCTAGCTGCCTGGTCTAGTATGGTGCAGATTTTTGGACGAGCAGGACGGCGGGGTGAAGATTGTCGCGTGTTCTGGGTCGATGTGGCGGATAAAGACGCTGCTCCTTATACTGCTGATGATCTCAAGGCTTCTCGTGAAATTTTGAAAACGCTTTCGGATTGCGGTATTGCTGCTCTGCAAGAAGTTCCTTTGCCAGACCAAAAAATTCAAGGACAGTTGCTGACCCAAAGAGCCTTCGATTCCCTGTTTGATACCTCTCCAACTTTAGAGGGGATGCATGAGGATGTTAGTCCCTACATCCGAGATACTGGGGCTTCCATCTTTGTAGCTTGGCGGAACCAATTTGCAGGGGGCGAAATCCGTCGAGAGGAACTATGTTCAGTGCCATTGACCAAAGACACTCGTGCTTTTTTAGCAAAAGCGAGGGCACGGATTTGGGATCGGAAGGCACAGGAGTGGGTGAAGACAACGGTTTTTTATCCAGGGCAGATGGTGCTGCTGCTTTGTTCTGAAGGGGGCTATGACCCAAACTTGGGCTTTACAGGTGAGCCTTCAGATAAGCCTACTGAGGTGCCGGGTGAGGAGATTCCGCTGGATACCGAGGATTCTGATTGGTTAGCTGAAGGGTGCCAATTTGCGGTGACGCAAACTCAACATGCTGGGGATGCCGCTCAAGAGGGTAAAGCGATTTGCACCGCATTGAACTATCCTGATTTGCCCGATTCGCTGCTGGTGCGGGCTTGCCGTTGGCATGATGCAGGAAAGGCGCATTCGGTGCAGCAAAATGCTTTTCTGGCAAAGCATCCAGAGTTAGATGCTAAGCAACTATGGGCAAAAACTCCCTATAAACGGGGCGATCGCCTGCGGTATGAGCGCAAAGGATTTCGTCATGAATTTGCTTCAGCCTTACTCGCCCTACAGAGTGGAGAGCCGTTTTTACTGGCATACCTGGTAGCTGCCCATCATGGACGGGTGCGATTATCGCTCCCTCACTTCTATGGATGCGAAGCCAGTGATGTGGTGCCTGCTCAAGACTTAGGCGCAGATGTGCAGATCGAAGAAACCTTGCTAAGTTTGCCTGAATCGTTGGACTGGGAAGATCAGGTTTACCAATTGCTGGATGAACAGGGTGCCTTTCGGCTGGCATTTCTGGAAACCGTTATTCGAGCGGCTGATTGGAAAGCCTCTGCGCTGGGAGGTGCCTTTGATGTCTAATGGGATTCAACTCTCTGGCTGTACTCCAGAGCCAATCGCTGCTTACCTGAAGGCATTGGGAGTATTGCGAGTTTTGGCGGAACAGGTTGACCTTAGCATCCGTGGCTTCTGGCGCGAAAATGTCTTTCACCTGGAAGGAATTACTCAGGAACGGCTGATTGAATTCTTCTGCAAAGACTGGCAACCAACCCCAGTAGTTCAACCCTGGAACAACGGTACGGGCTTTACTCGTGAAGGCAAGAAGAACTTAACGATTCCGCAGGCATTGCGTTTTAAAGGAATACGTACCCTGATTCAAGTCTGTGAGCAGGTCGCGGTGACGACTGGGCTAAACCAACAAGATAAGGTGAAACAATTAAAAAAGCAGGTTCTTCGGGAGTTGCGGTTGCGGGTTCCCTCTCATCTACGCCGAGGCATTGAGGCAGCCTGGATTGTGACTCAAGATGCAGAGAAGTTGAACTTCCTACTGGCTAACGGAGGAATGAGCGGCAATGCAGACTTGGGCGATTTGCAAAGTACTGCACTCAAACTCTTGTTTAACTTTGATGTGGGGCAACCACTCACTGCTTCTGAAGATTGCTTTAAAGCCTCTGTGTTTCGGGAATCTTTGAAAAATACTCGAATCGCTAAAAGTATTGTTTTTCTTGACCCTGGCACGACTGGAAGCATCAATGGAACGATTGGAGAATCAATCGAGGCTCAATCTAACCCTTGGGATTATTTATTGGCATTGGAAGGGCTGCTGTCAATTTTACCTACGGTGACACGGCGATACACTCAAACTAACGATCTGCAAATTGCCTGCCTACCGTTTGCTGTGCGCCCATCCACTGCTGGGCAAGGAACATTGACAGCAGCAGAAACTTGTCGGGGCGAAGTTTGGTTTCCCCTATGGGCAAAACCATTGCGCTGGCGTTTAGTGGAGCATTTGTTTACAGAAGCTAGATTATCACTAGGGAATCGCCCTGCTGTAACTGGGTTAGATGCTCGTCGGGCGATCGCGTCTTTAGGGTGCAATCGGAGTATCAACCAGTTTGTGCGATATGGCTACTTTGTTCGGAATGGAGATGCTCAGTTTGCAATTCCATTGGGTCGGTTTAATCCAGAGCAGCGTCCAGAGGCAGTGATTACGGCTGAAGTTGACTCTTGGTTAGAGCAGATTGGGCGAGTAAAACGGCTCCCCAATAGTATTGAATCGGCGCTGAATCGGGTGCGGTTGGCGTTGTGGGACCATGCCAGTGGTGGAAGTTTGCTAGATGTGGTGATTGCCTTGGGTCAGTTAGAAGAGGCACGCGATCGCTCATCTATTCGGACTCGGCTCCGCCCTTTATCGTCTGACTGGATTCGGGCTGCTAATGACGGTTCAATCGAGTTTCGCTTGGCACTGGCAGAGGTCGCTAAAAAGACACCTACTCATGCCTTTTGTGGGTTGGATGATGTAGCTGCTTTTTTACACCATGAAACCGATGATGACCGGATCGACGAGATTGTGAAGGGCTTGAAGCTAATTCAGATTCCTCAAGTTGAGCGGTCTACTCCCCAGTTGCAGCGAGTAATACCTGCCAGTTTTGCGCTGTGTGAGATCGCCCATTCCTGGGACAACCAACAAATTTTGCCGTTGTTGGAATCTGGCAATTGCCTGGATGCTACTGCGATCGCCCTGGTTCGTTTACAACAGGCAAATATTCCTGTGCGCCTGTCTTCTCCGATCCCGGAGTCTGCTGAAACGGCGCGTCGGTTTGCATCTGCCCTCCGGTTTTCGTTACACCGCTCTCAAATTCAACACCTAATCACTATCGTAAAAAGACCATGATTGACCTGAACACTGCTCCGCACCGAATTTACATCACGGCTGACCTCGCGGCAGATGACCTGATTCAGCCAGTTGGCTTTAAGGATATTGGCAATGTTGCTCCCTACCGAATGGGAGATCACAAAGAACTGCTGATTGACACAGAAGCAGCAATGGCAAATTGGCTGGAAGCTCCGCTGATGTGTGAACCCGATGAGGTGACATTGGTGACACCGTTGAAGGGCTTACCCCATGTGCAAGCAATCATCAAGGAGAACAATCAAGAGCGAATTCTCACGACTTCACTTTTGGAAGCCCATCGGATTGCCAGTTACTATCTGTTTGGTTACAAGCA
>JARCMD010000064.1 GCA_030248885.1 Leptolyngbyaceae cyanobacterium MP9P1.79
AAAACTGCTGTAAGACTGAAGCTCCGATCACCATTGCTCTAGAAGACGAAGGTGAAATTCTGAGGGGACGCATTGATGTGTTGGTGCTTCAGGATCAGTTCTGGGTTTTAGTGGTGGAATCGAAAGAAGCCGGGTTCTCCCTCAAAAATGCCATTGCTCAATCCCTCACCTACCTCGCTGCCACGCCCCAGCCTGAAAAACCAGCCTTTGGCTTTCTCACCAATGGATGGGAGTTTCTGTTTGTCAAACTGGAGCTACCGATCGCCCAGTATGCCCTCTCAGATTTACTAACTTTACAGCGCCGCGAGAACGATTTATATGCCGTTGCCAGCACGTTGAAGGCTCTCAGTCGAACGATCGTCGCCTAGAAGTATGGGGTGCGATCGAAGCTACAGCTTCCATAAACGCTATCACTCCCTAGAAATCGGGGCCCGACCATAGACTTCAGTCATCGTTCTCAATTGACCGCTCCGTTGTTCACTCAACATTCCCGATTCGTAGCGCCATTCCCAGTTCTTCTCGATCGTACCAGGGAAATTCATCCGGGCTTCGTTGCCAAGTTCCAAGACATCTTGCAACGGGATAATAGCTTGATTAGCCACCGAACTGAGGGCGAGACGAATCAATTCCCAGGAAATATTTTCTGAACTTGTGCGTCCTACATAACGCATCACAACTCCCTTTTCGTAATCAGAGAGTTGGTTGAACCAACCCACAGTGGTGTCATTGTCGTGGGTGCCTGTGTAAACCACACAATTACGGGGATAGTTGAAGGGCAGGAAAGGATTTTCGATATCTGAACCAAAGGCAAAATGCAAAATTCTCATGCCTGGGAAGTTAAATTCATCTCGAAGTTCTTCTACTTCTGGAGTCATGACACCCAAATCCTCAGCCATGATGGGCAATCGACCCAGCGTCTGCTGCAAGGTGCGAAAAAATGCTGCACCAGGAGCTTCAATCCAGGTGCCGTTCAGTGCCGTTTCTTCGCCTTGGGGAATCGCCCAAAACGCCTGGAATCCCCGGAAGTGATCAATCCGAATCAAGTCCACGTAGTCCAACATGGACTGAAACCGCTGCACCCACCACTTGAAATTCGATTGTTGCAAATGCTCCCAGTTGTAAACCGGGTTGCCCCATAGTTGCCCCGTGTTGCTGAAGTAGTCGGGGGGCACCCCTGCCATCAGCGTCGGCTCTCCGGTTTCGGGGTCAAGGCAGAAATTTTCGGGGTGGGCCCACACGTCAGCGCTGTTGTGGGCAACGTAGATGGGAATGTCGCCAATGATTTCAATGCCTCGTAGGTTGGCATAGCTTTTGAGGGCAGCCCACTGCTGGAAAAAGGCAAATTGCAGATATTTTTGGAAGAATATTTCTCCCTGTAATTTCTCGCGCCACTCTTGAAGGGCGGCGGTTTGACGCTGGGCGATCGGTGGCTCCCAAGTATTCCAAGGCAAATCGTCATGGGCATCTTTCAGCGCCATAAACAGGGCATGATCCTCCAACCAATAGGCTTTACTTTCACAAAAGCCTTCAAACTCAGTACGCCGAATGGGGGATGCTTGGGTTTTGAACCGATCGCACGCCAGTCGAAACAGCGGCATTTTCACCCGCTCCACCTGCCCAAAGTCAACTCTAGTCGCAGAGAATTCTGGTAAGTTATGAAAGTCCTCATCTGTCAACAGCCCATCATCTTTCAGCAGTTCTGGACTAATCAACAATGGATTCCCGCCGATCGCCGAAAACGACATATAGGGCGAGTTGCCATATCCCGTAGGCCCCAGAGGCAATATTTGCCACAGTTGTTGGCGACTGTTCACTAAAAAATCCACGAAGCGATATGCCTCTAGCCCTAAGTCACCAATGCCAAACCGGCCCGGAAACGATGTTGGATGGAGCAATACACCGCTAGATCTAAGAAAAGACATAGAAATTCGGGGAGAGGATGTGGGGATCAACTGACTCTATCATGGAGCTTTGGTGCCTATGACAATTCCTAACCAATTGCGATCGGAACACTGCTCGAAGTAGCTCAAGCCTCTGGTTTATACTTTTCAGCAAGAATGGGAAGCGCTGGATTCAGAGTCGGATAGCTTCGTAAAGCTTAAAATTCAACCCCGTGCCATCCCTCATCCAAAAGCCGTAAATATTGGGATGACTTGGGGGATTCGCAAAAGGCAACCTAGACTTTAAAGGTGACTGTTTTACGCCAATTTCCCAGCTATTTATTCAGGAATAAAGTCCCTGATGGATTTAATGATAGATGTTACAACGCTAGCAAATGCCCTAACTGAATTTTCTTGTAGTCAGTGCATCGCCATTTGTGCTGTTTTAGTTCCGCTCACCTTTTTGCCTACCTGTCTGACGATCGCCCTAGTTGGGTTGGCGCGTCCGGCAGTGCAAGTGCGCCGATCGGCAACCCTAGCTATTTTCGCCGCTGGGCTGATGTTGCTCCATGTTGGGATTTGGTTCTTGGTCAATGTAGTGATGGCTCCAACCTATATTCTTTTGGTGCTGGCAATCACTTGTTCCCTCATCAACGGGTGGGCGATCGGACATCCAAGGAGTTTGGAGCGAGCCATCCGATCGGTCCTAAAAGGGTTGGTCTGGGCAGGATCGGTGTCTAGAAGCGCAACAAATCGACTTCATAAAGCTTAATTCTGGTTGAATCAAG
Organism: Leptolyngbyaceae cyanobacterium MP9P1.79; assembly: GCA_030248885.1. GTDB lineage: Bacteria > Cyanobacteriota > Cyanobacteriia > JARCMD01 > JARCMD01 > JARCMD01. Next base: position 2,669 of record JARCMD010000064.1, read on the forward strand.
GTGGATCTGATCGGCAGACTTACAATTGAGCTAACCGAGATTCAGTAGGTGACCTATGGGACCAATTTTAGGATGGACTGTCGCAACGCTAATAACTTGGTTTGCCTTATCTGGAGTCAAGATCGATCGCGAGTATCAGCGCGGCGTGATCTTTCGCTTAGGGCGAGTGAAAGGAGTGATGGGGCCAGGACTTTACTGGATTGTGCCCTTCATGGATCAAAAAGCCCTCATTGATGTCCGCACCAAAACCGTCAGCATTGAGCCGCAGGAAACCGTTACTGCTGACAGCGTGACGATCAAGGTCAGCGCTGTTCTGTACTACCGGATTCTTGAGCCTTCCAGAGCGGTTAATAAAGTAGAAAACTACCAGATGGCGGTTTATCAAATTGCCCTGACAACGCTGCGGAATGTCGTTGGTCAGAATATTTTGGATGACGTGCTGCAAAATCGCGACAAAATCAATATCAAGGTGCAGGAGATCGTAGACGAGATTACGGAACCTTGGGGCATCGTGATTGAGCGTGTTGAGATGAAGGATGTAGAAATTCCGACCGCGATGCAGCGGGCAATGGCGAAGGAAGCAGAAGCGATTCGCGAAAAGCGCGCCCGCATCATCAAAGCTGCCGCTGAACAGGAATCTTCGCTAAAACTAGCCGAAGCCTCTAAAAGCATTATGCAAAACCCTGCCGCGCTGGAACTTCGACGCTTGCAGATGTTGACGGAAATCGGGGCAGAAAACAACACGACAACGATTCTGATGATGCCCTCGGAGTTTATGGACTTAGCCAGACGATTTTCTCAGCCTCCGACTGCTAGCGCTGTGCCGCTGCAACCTCTAGCGCCTCCCCTAACCCCGATCGAGATTCCGATCGCGCCTCCCCTAGATCAGCAAGAGCCAGTTTAGGATCGTTTATCTAAGAAGATTTCTGAGAAAGATGTTACCCCTGTAGGGGCGAAGCATCCGGCAGATCAGCCCTTGAATCAACCAGAAGGTCATTGCCCGGATGCTTCGCCCTTCCAGTGCCTGGTATAATCTTTTCTGGAAATCTCCTAAGCTAGCTTTTGCAAGGGTAAGCCCTGATTCTTGGCTGCAAAACTATATACGGGAACTTCAGCTAGGCGATAGGGTGCTTGCCCAGTCAAAATAATTCTCTGTAAATGCTCCACTGTTGAGGGTGAAAAAAACTGTTCTCCAGTTTCTTCATTAACACGAGCAGGCACATTCTCAATTACGAAGACTTGCCCATTGAGTTGAAGCACATAAGTCACTTGTTTTTCAACTAGAGTTTCTGGACTATCAGTCATCATTAGTAGGTTTCCTCTTTGTGAAGTCATCATTCCATCGCTGTGGATCGGGTTCGTACAAGGTGATAATTTTTACCAGAGAACGAGAAGGGTAACTACATTGAATGTGAATGGGGCGTTTGCCTTGAGTCAAGCCACTAATAAGACAACTTGGGCCGTATTTGTCATTCGGATAATCCTCAATAACCCGTCCACTGACGATCGCTTCCTTGACTTCCTGAACCTGAATTCGTCGTAAGATCGATTGATCAAGAGCATGTCTGGAAAACTCAAATTGCTCTTCAGCAAATCTTTGACAGATTTCTTCGATAAATGAGGTCATGTCATAGTTATCTCATACCCTGTCTAGTTCATGGAATTTGATGTTTGCTTCCATCACTCACAATTACAGCTTGAGATTAGCCCAAAATCCGTATCATTGCAGGCGGGTAGGATGGGCAAAGCAACGCGTGTCCGTCCTAGAGTGAATTTTGCTAAATTGCTACGGTCAAGGATTATAAGGGTTGCCTATGCATATCGTTTTAGCTGCTATGGAATCCCCCCTTGCTGATGCCTGGCAACGCTTCTGTGGTGATTTACCAAATGTACAAGTTCATCATGGATCGATTCTTGACGTGACCTGCGATGCTGTGGTCAGTCCCGCTAATAGCTACGGCTTCATGAATGGCGGTGTTGATAGGATCTACAGCCAGTTTTTCGGTTGGCATATTCAAGCGCAGTTGCAAGAATTGATTAACCAACGACATCATGGCGAGTTGCTGGTTGGGGTAGCGGAAATCATTGAAACGAATCATCGACGCATTCCTTATGTCATAGCTGCTCCAACCATGCGTGTACCCATGAACTTACACGATACTATCAATCCCTACCTTGCTGCTCGTGCTGTCTTGCTGCTGGTTGAACATGGTCACTTTCCAAATGGGCTACTTGTTGGAGAACCCATTAAAGATATTGTTCAAACCATTGCATTTCCAGGATTGGGGACTGGTGTAGGACAGGTTAGTCCTAGTACGTGTGCCCATCAAGTACGGACAGCGATCGAGGATGTTGTACTTAAAAGGCGTGGTTTTCCCACTTCTTGGAGTAATGCACAAACGCGCCACCAGCAACTCTTCTACAGTGACAGCACCTGAGATCTTTAAATATCAGTAAAATTCGATTTCTAGGACAGGCTGCCGATCGCCCCTCTCCCCCAAGACAAGCAAATATTACTTCTATGGAATCATAAAGTCCCCCAATAAACTCTACAATTTTGTTGGGGACACCCTTAGAAGTGCAACACTGCCAAAATTTTTGTGAACGCCTCCAACTCGCCTAAATCCGCGTCGCTGCGAAGCTTTTTTCGTCAAGAACTCTTGCCACTGTTGGCAAACTTGCGGTTAGCGATCGTCCTGCTGTTGACGATCGCCCTATTCAGCATCTCTGGCACCGTACTGGAACAGGGTCAGCCTGTCACCTATTACCAGGCGAATTACCCAGAACATCCAGCGCTCTTTGGCTTCTTGACCTGGAAAGTTTTGCTGGCGATCGGGCTAGACCACGTTTACCGGACTTGGTGGTTTCTAGCCCTGTTAATCTTATTTGGCGCTAGTTTGACTGCCTGCACCTTCACTCGCCAGTTTCCTGCCCTCAAAGCCGCCCGCCACTGGAAATTTTACGATCAGCCCCGCCAGTACGAAAAGCTAGCCCTGAGCGCAGAACTAGAATCGGAGTCCTTGCAACCCCTCGCCGAATGGCTGCAAAGGCGCAACTACCGAGTGTTTCAGGCAGATAACACGCTTTACGCCCGCAAAGGGATTGTGGGTCGCATTGGGCCGATCGTTGTCCACGCAAGTATGCTGCTGATTCTGCTCGGCGCAATTTGGGGGGCACTGACGGGATTTTTTGCCCAGGAAATGGTGCCGAGTGGTTCAACGTTCCAGATCAAAAATATTGTCGATGCTGGCCCGTGGGCAGAGCGCCAATTGCCCAAGGATTGGGCAGTACGGGTCAATCGCTTCTGGATCGACTATACCCCAGAAGGCTCGATCGACCAGTTCTACTCAGATTTGTCCGTCTTGAATAGCCAGGGTCAAGAAGTCAAGCGCAAGACGATTCACGTTAACGAACCGCTCCGCTACAGAGGCGTGACCCTGTATCAGGCAGATTGGGGCATTTCCGCCCTGCGAGTGCATGTCAACAACAGCCCCACCTTTCAATTGCCGATGGCGCAGCTAGACACCAATGGCAATGGCCGTATCTGGGGCACCTGGATTCCTACAAAAACCGACTTGAGCGCAGGCGTGTCACTGCTGGCCAGAGATTTACAAGGAATGCTGCTGATTTATGACCCAGCGGGCAAGCTAATTTCCACGGTGCGATCGGGCATGTCCACTGAGGTGAATGGCGTGACGCTAGCAGTATCAGACCTGATTGGCAGCACAGGATTGCAAATTAAAGCTGATCCCGGAGTCCCGATCGTCTACGCCGGGTTTGGATTATTGATGGTGGGAGTCGTCATGAGCTACGTCTCCCATTCCCAGGTTTGGGCGTTGCAAGAACACAACCGTATTTACGTTGGCGGCAGAACCAACCGGGCCCAAGTTGTGTTTGAGCGAGAAATGATCGAGATTTTGGACGGGATCAAACCCAGTGATGCTGTAGCTCATCCAGAAGTTCTGAGCATCGAGGTTTGATGCCTAGACTTATTAAATTGCATGAAATAGATATTGCCATCCGAACTGCTCCCCAACTCACCGATCTTGGGTGCCTTCCAACCCGGTTCCTCCAGAATTGGTAACTACTCAGCCTACCCTCACCCTAAATCCCTCTCCCTGGGGAGAGGGACTTCAATCCGGCTCCCCTTCTCCCAATGGGAGAAGAGGCTGGGGGATGAAGGCAAGCTCGACATTGAGTTAGCAGCCTGAGTAATTAGCAGAATTGGGGGTTAGGGGGCGAGGGCACGATCGATATTTCTCAGACAACCTCATAGATTTCCGTAGAACTAACTTGCTATGGCAACCATAGATCTAGTGTGAACGATGAGATGCCGATCGATTTTCTGTAGATGGTATAATTCATAGGTAACGTTTTGTTAAAATTTCTCATTTTCGTTCATGATTGACGGTTTTTATCTCGGTTGATCCCCATAGGGCCGATCGCTGAAATGAAAGCCTAATCAGATAAGACAGCCTATCCTTCATCCTGAATCTGCATGACTGACTCTCTTAACCGTCGCGCCTTAATTACCGGAGCTAGCAGTGGCATTGGGCGGGCAACTGCCCTTGCCTTCGCTAAATCTGGCATCAATTTAGTGTTGGTGAGCCGCTCTGAGCCAGCGTTGCAGTCCGTTGCCACTGCGGCTAGAGAGGTTGGCGTGACGGCAGAGGTGCATAGTTTGGACTTGTCTGAGTTGTCCTTGGTCAAAGAGCGAATGGGTGCGATCGTCGCTGATCAGACCATTGATATTTTGGTCAACAACGCTGGCATGGGCTACACAGGCACCTTAATGGATACGCCCCTAGCCGATTGGCAACAGGTCATTGACCTTAATCTCACCAGTGCATTTCAGTGCATTCAAGCCATTTTGCCTGGGATGAGGAGCCGTCAGGGGGGAACTATTATTAATGTGGCCTCGATCGCCAGCCATCAAGTGTTTCCAGGGTGGGGCGCTTATTGCGTCAGCAAATTTGGTCTGCTGGCTCTCTCCAAAACCCTAGCCCTAGAAGAGCGACCCAACGGCATTCGTGTGACAGCCGTTTGTCCAGGTTCAGTTAACACGCCCCTCTGGGACACCGAGACTGTACAAGCTGATTTCGATCGCTCAACTATGCTGACCCCCGAAGTCGTGGCCCAGTCGATTCTTCACGCGGCGCTTCTCCCAGACTCAGCAGTGATTGAAGAACTCATTCTCATGCCCAACGCAGGAACATTCTGAGTCCTGGTTTTGCATTCTCCAGTTTTCTGCCCCCTTTCATTATTTTTGTAGAACTTAATCCTAGAATCATCATGACTATCGGTACTTCCAATGGTTCCATTCCGTCTGCTACACCGAGTGCTATCAATCCTGAAGTTCGTCCCGATCGCAACACCCTAAACGGCTCCGAACCCGCCGACATCCAACCTACACCTGCTGAAAACGATGAACAGATGGCAGCCGCAGTGCGGACGCTGTTGTTGGGCGTGGGAGAAAATCCAGAGCGCGAAGGACTATTGAAAACCCCGAAGCGAGTCGCTGAAGCGCTGCAATTTCTCACTAGTGGCTACAATCAATCCCTGGAACAGCTTGTCAATGGAGCCATTTTTGATGAAGGTCACAATGAAATGGTGCTAGTGCGAGACATCAACGTTTTCAGCCTTTGCGAACATCACATGCTGCCCTTTATGGGTAAAGTCCATGTGGCCTACATCCCGAACCAAAAAGTCGTAGGTCTCAGTAAACTGGCCCGCATTGTGGAGATGTATGCCCGTCGTTTGCAAGTGCAAGAGCGTTTGACTCGTCAGATTGCCGAAGCAGTGCAAGTTGTGCTGGAACCACGGGGAGTTGCGGTGGTGATGGAAGCGACCCACATGTGTATGGTGATGCGGGGGGTGCAAAAGCCCGGCTCTTGGACAGTGACTAGCGCCATGGTCGGAGTGTTTCAAGAAGACCAAAAAACCCGTGAGGAATTTCTCAGTCTGATTCGTCACCAACCTGCGTTTTTTTAAAAGGACAGGGAGACCGAACCAAGCGATTTAGTCTAATCTCCTGCAAATAAAATCTAATTGAAGAATGCTTGTGAAGGATGCTTTGCAAGCATTTTTTAGTAATGGCTCAAGGCTGTCTCTAAATGCTTAACCAGTGTGGCTTGGGGGAGTGGCCCTTGTAGATGGTTCCAGGGTAAAACCTGCTCCGTTGACCAGTTGGCATGGACATAAAAATCCAGATCCGGCAATTGTCCCCGCAGTTCCTTGAAGGCCCTGCGGTAGCTGCCCAAAGAATCTCCGTAGTGGCGCGTCAGTTCTAGCAACGGAGTAAGACGACGATCGCCCCGCGATATTAGCGCTTGAATCACCGACCAGCTATAGCTTTCGGGGCGAAAATCAATTCCTTGGGGGCGGAGGTGCTTCTGCAAAAACTGCAAGCGCTTTTCCGATTGCGGATTCACACCCAACCACTGAAACGGCGTGTGGGATTTGGGAACAAAGGTGCTGCACCCCAAAGTTAGCCGCAACCCAGGCGCAGCTTTTTTCAGGTCGCGCATCATTTGCACCGTCTGTTCTAAATCCGTGGGTTCCTCGCCGGGAATTCCCACCATGCCATAGAGCTTCAAACTGCTCAGCCCACCGGCTTTGGCATGAATCGCTGCCTGGGTAATTTCGTCATTTTGCAGCTTTTTGTTGACAATCTGCCGCACTCGCTCAGAGCCGCTTTCAACGGCGATCGTGACTGAGCGGGAATCGTGCTTCGTCAGGGTTTCTGCCAGCTTTTGGGTCAGCGTGTTAGTTCTGACTGAGGAGAGGCTAACCCGTACCTGGTCGTACTGGGGCTGATTCAAGTGGTCTAGCAACGCCTCGAACTCTGGGTGCTGAGTGACCGAGGCTCCCAGGAGGCCCAGGCGATCGGTGACCTGTAGCCCCCGATCGATCGCCGGGATCAACGATTCCTCCAGACTAGCGGTGCGAAAGGGCAGAGTCAGGTAGCTAGCCAGGCAAAAGCGGCACATCTCTGGGCAACTCCGCACCACTTCCACCATATAAATATTTTCCCACGCTGCTTTTTCGGTCACCACCGTTGAAGCAGACAGCACATTGCCGCGATAGGTCTGCTTCGTTACAGAACTAGGTACATTGGCTTCGATCGGTTGAATGGACTGAATCGCCCCGTCCTTACCCTCATAACTCACCATGTACAAACTGGGAATATAAATGCCGGGAACCTGTGCCAGTTGCCTGAGTTGATTGGAGCGATCGGCCCGCCGCGCCACCTGATACTGGTTGACAAAATCATCCAGCAGATTTTCTCCGTCCCCTAGCAAAATAACATCAAAGAACGCAGCAAAGGGTTCTGGGTTAGCGGTTAACACTGGGCCGCCGCCAAATACCAGGGGATGGGCTGAGGTGCGTTCCGCCGCGTGAATCGGAATCTTCAGAGACTCCAAGAGATCCAAAATATGCCCATAATCCAGTTCCCACGATAGGGAGAAGCCCACCAATTCCGGTTGGGTCGGCAGTGATTCCTGAGTATCGGTGAATAAGCGGCTGACCTGCATATCAGGACGAGCCGCCAAGGTGGCCCACACGACCTGGTATCCCAAACTGGTAATGCCGACGCTGTACTCGTTGGGGAACGCAAAAACAGTCGGAATTGCCCCTGCTTTGGCGATCGCAGGGGCAAACAATAACCGTTCGGTATCAAAAGGAGCCGCAGTCACGATCGGAACAGTCTCAATAAAAATCAGGATGGGAAAGATTGAACTACAACAGGCAAGGAGAAGCAAAGCGATGCACCCCTTTATGCCCAATCCGAATGCACCAGATTTGAGCATCTGGAACCCGTTCAAGCAATCGATCGGAGGCAACAATCGTATCGTTCGCTAGTTCAAAAGCTCCTGTTTCGATATTAATCGCCACAATTTTGCCGTAATTGCCTTCCTCAACTTGAGTCCGCACCTGAGACTGATAGATCTCATCACCGCGTCGAGCAAATTCCTCTTTGCTGTAACGAAATTGATGAACTGTCATAGGTTTGATCCCATTTCAACGTTGTCTCTGCATTTTAACTTATGGGTTCAACCTTGCCGTCTCGCTGGGAACTGCTCGATTCTCAACGTCAAACGTTCGACTATTTCTTAGGACGGGTTTGTTGCTCCAATAGGCTCACGAATAAGCGGCGGGGCAAGAAGCGATGCAAGTTGATGATAATCTGGTTTCCCAAGCCGCCAGTCACCACATTCGTTTCCCCAGATTTCAAGGCCTTGAGGGCATCTCGCACCACCTCTTCAGGCGAAGTCAAGGACTGTCCCCCCTCAGTAGTATTTCCAGTCGCATCGGCCACATCAAAGAACTCAGTCTTTGTAGTGCCTGGGCAGAGTGCTAGCACTCGCACCCCGTATACTTTATTTTCTGCCCAAAGGGACTCACTGAAGCTGAGGACAAAGGCTTTAGTGGCGGCGTAAACCGACCAGTAGGGCAAGGGTTGAAACCCTGCGATCGACGACACGTTGATAATGCTGCCAGAGCGCCGCTGCTGCATTCCGGGTAAAAACTGATGGGTCAGGTCAACCAATGACATCACGTTGAGTTGAATCATCTCTAGGTAACGGGAGCGCGATCGTTCCGCAAATTCGCCATAGTCGCCAAACCCAGCATTATTAACCAACAGGTCAATCACCCATCCGCTCTCCGTCACCGCCTCAAACACCCGTGTTGCCGCCCCCGGTTCAATCAAATCCTGAACAAGCACCTGCACTTGCACCCCAAATTGTTCACGCAATTGGGCGGCTAATTGTTGCAGTTTTGCTTCTGAACGGGCAACTAAGACTAAATCAACTTGACGGGCTGCTAGCTCCTGAGCGAACACTTTACCAATCCCAGAGGATGCGCCTGTAATCAAAGCGGTTTGCATTTGAGTGACCCTACTGTTTATTTGCAGATACTTAAATTCAGATTTAACTGACACGATCGCCTTAAATACATGCTCTCACACCAGAAACAGAGGGTTGGAATTTGCACATAAATCCTCTAGGAATGTTCGCGTAGGGTGGGCTGGGCAATCTGCACTGGGAATTCAGCAGTGGAGCGATCGTCTTTGTAACCGTGGGGAAGTGTTGGCAAGTCCTTCATCCTGAATGCTTTGCCCTTACTGCGGGCCCCTACAGCGGGCTAGAGGGTAGGTTTTCCGGCTTGAAGTTTAATGATGGGTTAAGGGTTTTGGGGGCTGCTTGGCGAAACGCGCCACAGTAGTGCATTGTCATCACTGCCTTGAAGGCCCAATGGTTCGGTGACAAATCTGTAAAGGGAATCGGTAGCGTTTCCGCTCGACCTTGAGTACAAGCAGTCAATATTTGCTGGCTCTGGGTTACAGCCGACAGCCTGCTTTCTGCGTGAGCAGAAGATGCTACTCCCAAAATGGCAACTAGACAAGTCGCAGGAAGAATACAATATCTCATGGTTATCTTAATTTTGTATGTTATGATACAGAATCTAAGCGTACTTCCTGAGTCTAGCCTAAACTAACCCATGGAGTGATGGGTTGGATAAGGTTACGAGGAATACTGATTAATAGATTCGGTCTTGTAAGTAAAGACAGACGCGACGTGTAAATCAGGAATCAGTCAAAACAGATTGTGATTAAGTGTGAAGGTTCCGACCAAAATATCAAGTGGTGCCGGAATCCTTACAGCATCTTTTGAATATTAATCACATCAGGGAATTCGGTAAAGGTTAGGGGGCGATCGGCAATGCAATTCCTGGAAGTCGTGAGAAAAGCACTAGAAACTAAAACAATGACACCGGCATTGGAGCAACAGCTTGATGAGTTGTTTTGGTCACAAGAATTTAATAATTCCGAAATGGCGGCCTTGAGTATTTTGATCGAGGCCTTAGCTGACGGTACAATCCGTTCCCTGGAAGAAGCGCAAGCCCCGGCAAATTAGAGTCCGTCGGATAGGGAAAGGCAACGCAAAGTGCGCCCATGCAATGAAGCAGGTCTAAGTTACGGGGGCATGTTCTTTTGCCCACATCACAAGGGTTTTGCCTAGTATTTGATGTTGAAGCAAGTTGGACAAATGACGTACTGTGGCGATCGTGAATACACGGTACGTCATTAGCGATAGACAATACAACATCTGCCCGAGGCAGTTCTGCCTTTTACTTGGATGGACTCTCCGTAGAACCATCAGTGGATTGCAGGGCCCGATCGAGGATAGTCCGGGCTTCTTCGGCTTGCGATCGGGCTTCTCGGTAGCGCAAGTTTGCCTGGGCGTAGGTTTTCAGGATCTTAAATCCCTCTTTCAACTGATTGATTTCTGTCTCAGTCACTGATTCGTCGGTAAATAAAACATCAATCTGCGATCGGATTTTTAGCGCTTCAGTCCGGGATTCCTGCACTTTGAGCTTGAGAGTTGCCAAATTACTCAGAATTTGTACTGCCTGGTTAATCGCGTCTTCATCCGCTGCTGCATTGGCGGATTTGCCAGAAACCGCCCCTTCCTTAATTTCGATAAACTGCTTTGGGTCAAATCCTTCTGAAAGATTAGTGGGTAGTTTGCCCTCATCCATCAGTTCCATCAACTGATCCATCGCCTTTTCACGGGTCTTAGCTGAGTCTTTGCCAGGAACAGTCAGGATGACTTCTGGACTTTGGGCGAGCGTGTATTGAACCATAGGTTGGAAAAGGGGTTTATTTTGATTTTGAGCGATCGGACTTAAGTGATTAGTGATGGGCGATCGAGAAGTGAGTCTAGGGGTCTGTTCAAAAATGATTTGCTGGATTGAAAACCCCAAAATTATCATCCCTTACTAATCCCAAACTCACAAATCAACAATTAACAAACCACTAGTCGGGTGTTGTTAAGCATCGGCAGAGCTACGCATCAATAGGACAACGGCATGGGCAACGATCGCCTCCTCCCGTCCCACCGCATCCAGCTTCTCATTCGTTGTTGCTTTCACCCCAACCTGCGTGGGTTGTAGTCCCAATACCTGAGCCAGTTTACCCCGCATGTTCTGAATGTGGGGCTTGAGTTTAGGGCGCTCGGCCACGACCACTGAGTCGATGTTGCTGATATGCCATCCCTCAGCTTGCACAAGTTGGTTGACTTTTGCGAGTAGCACTAGGCTGTCAGCGCCTGCCCATTGGGGATCACTCGGTGGAAAATAGTGCCCGATATCCCCTAGGCTCAAAGCACCTAACATAGCATCCATAATAGCGTGAGTTAGTACATCTGCATCACTATGTCCCAGCAATCCTAACTCGTGGGGAATAGTCACACCCCCTAAAATGAGCGGGCGACCCGTAACCAAACGATGGACATCGTAGCCATTGCCAATTCGGAAATTCATCGTCCTGAGTCTTGAGCCTTCAGCTAACAGCTTAGGACAAAGCTATACCGTTTACAGCCCCACGTTTACAGGTTTATAGGTTTACGGGCGATCGGTTCCTAAATCGGTTCCTAAATCGGTTCCTAAATCTGCACCATGTCTGAATACTCAGTCAGGAGTTCGTCGTAGGTCAGGCTGTCATTGGCCGTTTGGGGACTCCAGAGCAATTCAAATATCAGCAGATAATTAGCCGGAATAGCTGCTACTTGCTCTAGAGCTTGCTGCAACGCCTCGGTAGAACGAATGTCTTTGAATAGAGGTTTATCGTGTTCAGTGCCCATCAGCAACGTCACCACAACATAGGCTGCTGGGTCTTCCTCGGCTCCCGGAGCCACCATTTCTTGGCGATCGACGCGCCCTGCCACATTTGTCAAAGTCTCAGCGCTAAATTTGCTGCGCTCCTTGACCGACAAATTGTTGAACATTGCCTCAGCCTGATCTCGGTGCATCGCCACAGAACTAACCGCCACATGGCTCCAATTTTCAGGAGTCCGCAACAATGCCAAGGCTGATTCCTGGAGTAATTGCGCCAGTCCTGCCGCTGTCTCTGTGTTGGCATTCTCCGTCAGGCGAGTCAGCTTGCTTTGGATATCGCGGGCTTCGGCCAGGAGGGCAACTTGCAGCTTGCTCACGGTTACGGTGTCGTTGGTCAGTTCTTTAGTTCCTGCTGTCGATGCCATAGAACCGCCTCCACTGCGGCTCCCTGCGGTGACAGCCCTAAAGACTAGCCACCCGATTAGCGCCACGCCAACAAGCAATATCACGAGAAGAATAAGAACAACAACAATGACCACACCTCCATCGCTGGAAGAAGAGGAGGCTGGGTTACGGTAGGTTGGATTCTGATTAGTGGGGTACGGATCGGAGCGACGATAGGGCGAGTCATACCGAGGTTGAACAGGAACGGGGACAACGACAGGGCCGCCATTGGAGCGCCTTGGACTGGAGTTCGATCGCGAAGGACTGGAACGGCTGGGACTGGAGTTCGATCGCGAAGGAGACGAAGGACGACTAAACGATCCCCCTCTGGAGCGACCGCCACTACTCCTGGCAAAGGCAGGACGACTGATCCTTGATCCCAGGTTCAACGTATTGGGAAGCAGGCGAGACTCTGCAACGCCCATCAGTCCGGTAAGGAGGGCAGTAATTCCGACGAGGACAGTAACTCTACGACGGTAGTTCATGACGTTCAGGAAGATTATTGGTTATTGCTTAGTCTGGGAGCCGTTCATGGCTACAGCGATCGTGTCCTGAAATTCAAATTTTGGCAACCACGATAGAAGTATATCTATGCGAATGGGAGCATCTCACTTTTGCAGATCTCCGATCCGCCCTCATCCCCAACCCTTCTCCCCTAGGGAGAAGGGAGCCGGAATTCAAAGTCCCTCTCCCTAGGGAGAGGGATTTAGGGTGAGGGTGGATCGGGTGGTTGCAAAGTTGAGATGCACCC
>JARCMD010000403.1 GCA_030248885.1 Leptolyngbyaceae cyanobacterium MP9P1.79
CGTTTTACACTCGCGCCCTACATCCCCCAGAATTGAGGGATTTTGAACGAAAATGGCTCGAAAGTCCCCCAGAATTGGGGGGTTGGGGGGCGGATCGGGAGCGCAATTTATGTTTACAAACAGTTTCTTACCTGTGAAGATTCATGAGCTTTGTAATAAAGCGATGCGGCACTAACAGCAGTGATGCCGATCGTTCGCGTTTTATCAAGAGCGAGACTCTCTAAGGCATTCATCTCTGCTTCCGCAGCCAATCGATAGAATTCAGCAGCACGATTAGCCTCTTGCTGTCTATTGAACACTTCTGCTTGACTTGCATACTCCTCACTGCGAGTATGATGCATTGCCCAATTCATAACGCTTGATTTCTTCTCTAACTCTATTGAAGTCTAGCCCTTAGGAACTTACAGAAAAATAATATTCCCTTACCTTTGTAGGGGCGAAGCATTCGGCAATTAAGGTTAGATACAACCCCAGAATGATCGCCCGGATTCTTCGCCCTGCAAGGTTTATACGTGGGTACATTATTTGTCTGCAAGTCCCTTCTGAGATCGCTCTAAATAATGCCGCACTCCTTCGCTGACTTGGAGTAGATTTGGCTCAATCTTCTTGCTCAAGAAATCCTCCACGGTTTGCCCCACGCTGCCAGCAAGAAACTGCGGGACTCCCGTGATTTTGCGGGGATCGATCGCCAATTCGCCTCGGCTTTCAATGCGGGTGCCCTTGCCCTCTTCAAGAAAGCGATTTTGTCCCGCGCAGTGAACCGCTTCCGTAAAGGCATGGGTTTCAATGCGCCAATCGGTGAGGAATGTAGCATTCTGCCAGGTGGCGTAATCCGTCCACGAGAGCATGGCATCGCTGAGAATAGCCCTGGCCAACGCTGGAATCTCGCCGCCCCCGTGCCACTCATTCACAAAATAAGTCAACCCGTTCTCCTCTCGCTGCGACTTAATCTCAATGCGCCGCACGTTGGATAAGTAAGGAACGATCTCCAGCAATTTATCGCGGTAAGTGAGGTAGACCAGCGATCGAGGAAACGGAATATAAATGGATGAAGAAATAAGCATAGACAATTTGAGCTTGAGGGGCGCTATATCTGTAAACTACCCTATGCAAGAGCGTAAGCCATTGCTAAGACATTTTCCTAAAAGGAAATCAAGTTTAAGCCTACCGATTTGTCCATCGCTTCTTCCAGAGCGCCGTCGGTTCTAAGGTGGAGGTTTGCTGCTCCAGAATCCGGCGTTGGACAATCACTTCAGCCCGATCGCCCAGGCTGGGATCACGGTAGGGCACGGCGGCGCGGGTGAGCAAATGTTCTTGTGCTTGGAGCGAGAGTGGAGGCAGACCAGCCTGAGAAAAGCTAGCAATGGTGCCCGTCGATCGCCTCCCAACCGCCGGAGTCGCCCCAATGTGCAACCCTGCCTTCAGCAACGCCGATCGCCCTGCCGCAGCACAAGAATAGGTCACTAATTGACCCTCAGCCTGGAGACATTGAGCCACCAGCTTCAGGAATTCGACTGTCCACAGTTGGGGACAGTGCGGTGGCGAAAAGGGATCAAGGAACACCGCATCGGCCAAAAATCCCGCCGATCGCACCTGAGACAAAGTTTGTCGAGCATCCCCCACCCAGAGTTGGGCATGGAGGCGATCGGTCTTCACCCGCAACTCGTGCGCCAACTGCGACAGGACTTCTTGCACAGGCCCGCTCCACAGGTTGAGCAGGTGATGGGACACTGCCGCTTTGGGCACTGCCCCATCTAGCTCCAAGGCAATTAATTCCACACAACAAGCGGGATTCACCTCCCAAACCGCTTCCAAAGCTGCGGCAGTGTTGTAACCCATTCCGTAACAGATATCGAGTAGGCGCAACGTCGGTTTTCTGGCTCTTGCCACTAACCCACTGGGTTGAACAAACTTACCCTCAGCTTCCTGTCGGGCCCCGAATTGGCTATGAAACGCTTCATTAAATTGAGTTGAGAAAAATGTAAATGAGCCATCCGCTGTGGGTTGGGGAGCGAAATCTGGGGAATGCTGTAAGGAGACGTTCATATTCCTTGGGGGTGAAGGTTAACGCCCATCCCTCAGTTTCCAGTTTGTTAAAGTTAGAATAAGAACTAAGCATGGGGATCGCCCCTGTCGCGTCGATAGTCTGACAAAATTCCTAACTCTTACAACATTCCTACGCTATGCTTCAGGACACCTTAACTATTCGCTACTACCAAAGGGTAACTGATGCCCTTGTAGAGTTGTGGAATCGGGGATATCGCTATGATGACATGCGGCAGTATCTGGATGGCTATATGGCTGCCCTGCGTCATACTAACGCGATCGAACCCTACCAAATTAACCGCTTAGAGGAAGAAGTAACCCGCTATCTCTACGACCCCTCTAACTTTGAAACCTTAGCGCAACCCGACTACCAGAGGTAGAACCAAAGACCGCGTAGGACTTCTCTGAATAGAGTAACGATCGTGAATTAAATAAGTTCAAGTTTGAGACTTAGTGGGGACGAAGCACATGCTATGCGAACGCCTCTACAATTAAACTTTTCTCCGCTATTCAATCCACAATTCTAAGCAGCTAGAGCGGACGATAGACGCGATAGTTGATCTGAGGGAAAATATTGTCGATCGCCCCTACCTTTTCTACCCAACCGCTATCGATTTTGCCGCTGAGAATTTCTTCGTAGAGCTTGTTGAAGCGCATGAGGTGCGATCGGGTGCGTCTGACTGCATAGGGCACCATCGTTCCGGTTCGCATAATGAAGGCCCAATCGGAAGATTGGGCAAGTAGCACTTCACGGGCAGCTTGGTTGAGGGCCCGCCACTCCAGTTCATCGGCGGGTTCCCGACGTGCCAGTTCAATCATGCGCTCCGCCGCTTTATGCAAATGGGGATAGATCCAAGCATTGGTTTCATTTAGCCAATATTCATGGAAGCCTCGGAATCCCCAACTGGATTGGGATGGGTGACAGACTTGTTGGGTGGGGTGCGATCGTAAATAATCCGCCAAGTGCGTCATTTGATACGTGCTTTGGTCATACCAGGACTTGCGGAAGAGGAAGTCGATAAACATTGGCCCTTCATACCACCAGTGACCAAACAACTCAGCATCGTAGGGCGAAACGATGATGGGCGGACATTGCATAATGCCTTGGAGATGCCCAATCTGTTTCTCCCGGTTGAACATAAAATTGCTGGCATGTTCCGCCGCTTTTTCCTTCGCCCAGTAGGGATCGTACAGCGCCTTATCGCTCAAGCCCAACCCGCGCCCCGTAATTTTGTGGTATTTGACCCCCGTATTCTTGCGCTGGCCATTGGGCATGATGTAGGGCTTGATGTACTCGTAGTCTGCTTCCCAGCCCAAATCTTTGTAGAACTCCCGGTACTCCGCTGCGCCTGGATAGCCCACCTCAGAAGACCAAACCTGTTGGGAGGATTCGTGGTCGCGTCCAAAGGCAGCGACTCCTGTTTCAGTAAAGATGGGGGCATAGGTGCCAAAACGGGGACGGGGACGGGCATAGAGAATTCCGTGACCATCGGTGAGGAAGTAGCGCAGATTGGCATCGGCTAACATCCGCTCCAGTCCTTCGTAGTAGGCGCACTCTGGCAACCAAATGCCTTTGGGCGGGCGACCAAAGTTTTGCTCGTAATGCTCAACGGCAACCTGAATCTGGGCCCACACGGCTTGCGGATACATTTTCATCAGCGGTAAGTAGCCGTGGGTGGCCCCGCAGGTGATGATTTCCAGGTTGTTGCTATCCAGAAACTGCTTGAAAGCTCCCACTAGGTCGCGATCGTACTCCTCCCAAATCTGGCGCACCTCGCTGAATTCCTGGGCGTAATGCTCGGCTAGGTAGCGAATGTGACCATTATGCTCATTGCGCTCCACTTCCATCCCAATCAAGGTTTGCAATTGGGTGAGATGGGCTTCGTAGCGATCTTGCAGCAGGGGATCACGCAGCATCGACACCAGAGGCGGAGTCATGCTCATGGTGATTTTGAAGTCAATGCCATCTCGCTTTAAACCCGAAAAAACCTTGAGGAGGGGAATGTAGGTTTCAGTAATTGCCTCAAATAACCATTCTTCCTCTAAAACGTAATCGCTTTCGGGATGCCGAACGAAGGGCAGATGGGCATGGAGAACAAGCGCGAGATAGCCAATGCTCATAGGAAAAGTTGGGGAGTGAGGGAGGTGGGAAAGCCGATCGCAATGAAGGCGTTCAATAGTCCATTGTGTCATCCCGTGGAGCTTTCCCGTAGATTGCGATCGTGCAGATTCTAAGCACACATATCCCTATACTTCTATCTGCAACTTTTAAATTCTTTTGCAGTAACTGCTGCTTCAGATCCCGAATTGCGGTGCTGGTGTTGCGTTCATAGGCAAGGTGCAAACAGCGGGCGATCGTATCTGCAAGATTGGTGTCTGGAAAACATCGACTTTGAGTTTGAATCACGTAAGCAAACATGCCCTATTCCCCTACAGTTGCTGAGTTTATGCTAACCGAATGATTTCTAGCTATCAGGGTGAGATGTTCTGGCTGAGCCGATCGCCCCAGGACAAGCTAGAAAATTAATCTCATCAGGGATGGGCATCCATTCTCGCTAGAATTAAACCAATTCAGGAGATATAGCCGCCCATGACCGATGGCCCCACGACCGATCGCCCTACAACCGATCGCCCTAAAGATGCGCTCACAGCAGAGCAGTATCAGCGCAAGATGGAGCGCCGCAAGCAAGTTCAGGAACAGCGCTTAGCAGAACGCACGATCGAGAAAGGTTTGATTATTGTTCACACAGGCAATGGGAAGGGCAAAACTACCGCTGCTTTGGGGATGGTGTTGCGATCGTTGGGGCATGGGTACAAGGTGGCGATCGTGCAGTTCATCAAAGGAGCCTGGGAACCCGCAGAAAAGGCCGCCTTTGCCCAGTGGGGTGAGCAGTTAGAGTTCCACGCCATGGGAGAGGGCTTCACCTGGGAGACTCAAGACCGGGAACGAGATACCGAAATTGCTCAATTAGCCTGGGAAAAGGCAATGGAATTCATTGGCAATCCTGAGTTTAAAACTGTGTTGCTAGACGAGGTGAACATTGCGCTCAAGTTAGGCTATTTAACCCTCGAACAAGTGTTAGCTGCCCTCGACCAAAAGCCGATCGATTCCCATGTCATTCTTACGGGTAGAGGCGCACTTCCAGCCTTAATTGAACGGGCTGATCTAGTGACAGAAATGACATTAATTAAGCATCCGTTTCGAGAGCAAGGAGTGAAGGCTCAAGCGGGAATTGAGTTCTAAGAGGATGTCTTAAAAGCTACGAATCGTCGCCCGAACCGCCCCCCAGCCCCCCAATTCTGGGGGGTTCTGAGGTTAAAGTCCCCCAGAATTGGGGCCTTAAAGCCTTTCAGGCATACATGACAGGCATACATGAAAAGGGGGCAAGTGCAAGACCTCAATCACTTTTAAAACACTCTCTAAGATTAAGGATTTTGAACGGGGAAGAATTCCAATGACACAACTAATAATTCAAGCGAACACGCTAAGTTTGTATGATTTGCAGAAAAAGTTTGGGTTGCAAATGGTCAAAGATGAGAGTTTCTTCCCAGAATGGATGGAAGGTTTGCCCTCCGTGACTGATTCAGAAGCCCAAGCCCTCGATCGCGTCAAAGAATGTTATTTGCATCTCAATCAGCGATCGATTCTGTTAGAAGACTTGGTGAAAATGGTGGTTCTTTCTCGCCTTCTAGATTTAGCAGGATTCTACTTGCCACCCTTTGAAATTGCCACAGAATATTCGGTGGAACTTGCTGTTAAGAATCGAGATGAAGTGCTGAAGGGTAGGCTAGATGTCTTGGTTTTACAATCTCAACTTTGGGTGTTGGCGATCGAATCAAAACAAACTAAGTTTGATGTCACCTTGGCTATTCCGCAAGCATTATCCTATATGTTGATGAGTCCGCCGATAACAAATCCAGTCTTTGGTGCTGTCACAAATGGCAGAGAATTCATTTTCATTAAGTTAGATAAAACGGAGCCACCCCACTACGCATTGTCAGATGCATTTGCTCTCTCCAATCGACGAAATGAACTTTATGATGTGTTAGCAGTATTAAAGAAATTAGGCGCATTAATAATCTAAGAATACTATGCAAATTCTTTCACTTGTTCTGACTAATTTTAAGACGCACCGCGATCGGGCGATTACCTTTGAACCGGGGATCAATGCAATTTCTGGGGAAAACGGCGCGGGAAAAACTAGCATTTTGGAAGCGATCGCTTGGACATTATTTGATTGCAATAGCGGCTACACCAAAAAGGAATTAATTAGGCAGGGAGCCAGCAGCGCTCAGGTTGCGGTCACCTTTATTTCAGCCGACGACGATCGCACCTATCGAGTGAAACGCTGTACAACGAAAGGCTATGAACTTTATGATCCCCAGTTGGGCAAAAAGCTGGCAGAAGAAAGCGATCGAGATGTGATTCGCTGGCTGAAAAAGCACTTGGGAATCGCTGAAAGTGTGGAACTGAGTAAATTATTTGCAGACACGATCGGCATTCCTCAGGGAACCTTTACGGTTGATTTTCTCAAGTCTGCTACGGAGCGCAGACGGGTGTTTGATCCAATTTTGAAGGTTGAGGCTTACAAGCAAGCGTTTAAGGACTCAGCTTCCTTAGAAAGTTACGCCAAAGCTCAGGTTAGGGAGTTAGAGCAGACGATCGCCCAATACCAAACTAGCCTCGCCGATTGGGATAGTTTGAAGCAAGATTATGCCACCTGTGAGCAGGAAATCCAACACCAACAAAGCGAGCTTCAGCAGCTTGAGCAGCAACTTGACCAGTGGCGGATTGAAAAGGAACAAATGACGACCCAAGCAAAGGATCTTCAGCAGTTAGACGTTGAATTGCAGACATTCAAGACGCGCCTCATTAATTACCAGTACATTCAACAAAATCAGAGCAATCTGTTAGCGGCAGCACAGCAGGCGGTGATTATTTGCCAAGCAAATCAAGTAAG
This sequence comes from Leptolyngbyaceae cyanobacterium MP9P1.79, assembly GCA_030248885.1. Taxonomy (GTDB): domain Bacteria; phylum Cyanobacteriota; class Cyanobacteriia; order JARCMD01; family JARCMD01; genus JARCMD01. The sequence goes on from JARCMD010000403.1 coordinate 7,008, forward strand.
CTATCGAGACTATCAACAAGCCGAATCAACGCTGCACGAATTGGGGAAACGTAACCAACAAAAACAGCGGTTAATCACGGAGCGCGATCGGCATCAAGCCCAACTCAACGAACTTAGAATTCGCTCAGTTCAGTTGCAAACGCAATTGGATAGTTTCACCATGAAACGATCGGAATTGCAACAGCTTGTTCCCTTGATTCAACAGCAAATCGATTTGGAGTCTCGGCGGCAATCCCTTGACCAGCAGCTTCAAAAATTGCAGATCTTAAAGACAGAATTGCACACCTTGGAACGGCAACAATTGCTGAAGCAAACTGAGCAAGCTGCCCTCCTCCAAGAGTGCGATCGGCTCAGCGATTTAAACCCCTTTATTCAGCACATTCCCGACTTGGAAGCTCAGGTTCAACGCATGCAACAACATCTGGCTCGATTGAATGCCGCTCAGCAATTTCAAATTGAGTTGGGCGATATTTTGATCAAAGGCCGGCGACAATTTGATCTCTATCTGCATCAGGCAAAGGAAACTATTACGCTCCTGCGCGCTCTTCCTTCCATTTCTCCCACCTATGCCCCGGCGATCGACATTGCCTTGGCCACGATCGATACCGGGCAAGAGATGACCTTGGAGTTGCTAGAGCGGCTTCAGAAAATCTACGACGACATTGCCGACCAAGCCGATGAAGCCCAGTTACAGCAGCAGCTTGAAACCACGAACAACCAACTGACAACGCTCTATCATCAGCGGGTGCAGTTTCAAACCCTGCCCAGCAAGCAGCAGCAGTACACCAGTTTGGAGGCTGAGTTGCAGCAAATTCGGGGGCAATTGCTGGAGTTGCAAGTGCAGGTAGCCCAAGAGCCAGATTTGCAGCAGCAACGATCGCAGTGCGGGGCTGACCTGCAAGCGTTGAACGATCCCCACGGGCGCTATCGGCTCTTGGAGGAGCAACTTCAGCAGGAACCCCAGATTCAGGCAGAGTTCCAGCAACAGAGTCAGCGCCAACAGGCGATGCAAACCCAGGTCGCTGCCATTAACGAAAAACTTGCATCCTTTGGGGATTTGGAGGAGCAAATTGAGCAGCAGCAGGAACACAAGCAAACCCAGCAGCCCGGTTATTTACTCTATGTACAGAACCAGAACGAGGCGAACAGCTTGTCCAGCCGCCAGCGCGACTTGGAGTCAACTGTGGAAGAACTGGCTGATGTGGAACGCCAGCAAACCCAGCAGTCCCACCTACGGAATCAGCTTGCCCAGGAGCATGATGCGCCGCGCTTGGCCCAGGTAGAAGCCATCTACAGTCAGGGGAACGATCGCCGCAACCATCTTCTAGGAGGACTTCCAGGCAAGCGCGAAAACCTACATCGGTTGGCAGGAGAACTCGATCGCCGCACCACGATCGCCACCCAACTGACGACATCTCAGGCACAGTTGGCAGAAAAACAAACCCTGCAACAATTTATCCTAGATGCCCGAAAAATCTATAACGATGGCGCTCCCCGGATTACCCGCTTTTACATTGAGCAAATTTCCAGGGAAGCCGATCGCCTCTTCCGGGAACTGATGAATCGGCAAAATCTGGCCCTACGGTGGACGGAAGATTACGAAATTCAGGTGCAGGAAGGGGCATACTGGCGCAACTTCAAAACCTTATCAGGCGGGGAGCAAATGTCGGCGGCCCTGGCCGTTCGCCTTGCCTTGCTTCGGGTTTTTGCCGATATTGATGTTGCCTTTTTCGATGAACCAACCATGAACATGGACATAACTCGTCGCCGACACTTGGCAGAAGCCTTAGGAAACTTGAAAACGTTTCGCCAACTTCTGGTGATTAGCCACGATGACACCTTTGAAACGATCACCGAAAATGTGATCCGAGTCGAGCGGGAATAAAGTCACTGTCCTGCTGTAGGGGCGAAGCATTGGGGAGCATCTCACTTTTGCAACCCTCACCCTAAATCCCTCTCCCAGGTGGGGAGAGGGACTTGGATCTTGCTCCCCTTCTCCCCTCTTGGGAGAAGGGGCTGGGGGATGAGGGGGTTTTGGCGTATCCTCTACAAAACTGAGATGCTCCCGAAGCATTGGGACGATAACCTCTGCAAGTGTGCAAAAATCTTTGCCCCAATGCTTCGCCCAAGGTGTAACGCCATAGAACAAAAAAGGGGAAGGACAAAGAGGGGGAGGGCGATCGAATTTAATCTTGAAAGGCAAAGAGGGTAAGAGCAATAATCTCTGCTGCAACCCGGAAGGGCGAAGCATTGGGGCGATAATTTTTGTAGTTATCCAGAATCTTTGACCCAATGCTTCGCCCCTACCAAATTTACCTAATCTCAAGCTTATAAATTTGCGATCGGGCCTGATTCACGTTGTTTGGTTCACTAGGGAGATTGGGGTTATGAAAGCAGTTATTTTGCTGTCAGGAGGGTTGGACTCCTCGACAGTTTTGTATCAGGCTAAGGCGGATGGCTGCGACTGTTATACGCTGTCCTTCGACTATCAGCAGCGACATCGGCGGGAATTGGTAGCGGCAGCAGCGATCGGCTCTGCTGCGGGGGTGGCGGGGCATCAGGTGGTGCGGTTTGATCTCACCCAGTGGGGCGGTTCAGCATTGACAGATCTCACGATCGCCTTGCCCAGCGATCGTTCTCTCACCGAAATGGCTCAAAGCATTCCAATCACCTATGTCCCCGCCCGCAACACCATTTTTCTCAGCTTTGCCCTGGCCTATGCCGAAACATTGGCAGCCGATCGCGTCTACATCGGAGTCAATAGCCTGGATTATTCCGGCTATCCCGACTGTCGCCCAGAGTATATCGCTGCGATGCAAACCGTGTTTCGCCTGGGAACGCAGCAGGGCGTAGAAGGACAGGCAACTCAGATTGTGGCTCCCCTGATCCAACTGAAAAAAACTGAAATCATCCAGCTAGGCGATCGATTAGGGGTGCCGTGGGAAAAAACCTGGTCGTGCTATTCCGGGGAAGCGGTTGCCTGTGGGGTGTGCGATGCTTGCCGCCTCCGCCTCGCTGCCTTTGCCGAGTTGGGACAGGTAGATCCGATCGCCTATGCCACCTAGGGCGAACATCTGGTTCAAGTAGACTGGAAATCAGCCAAATAGGGCAGTCCTCGCCTCTACAGTGCGATAAAGCATGGTTAAAGATAATGAAGGCAATTCAGATTTAATCCCAGAAGGGTAAAATTGAATGCGATCGATCGCAACCTGGGTGCAGTTTCTGAAGCGACACTGTTCTGCTTCCTGCCGTCCTTGTTGGTTTGTTCTTTGCCCCTACTCCAGATGTATCTGCGACAGCGTTGTCATCAACGATCGCTCTTCTTCATCCAGATTGCCGGTAATTTCCACAGTAGTGCGCCAATTTGTCAGCAATTGCAAGACCGTCGATCGCTGGGGATCATCCTTGGGCATTGCTAGTATTTCAACAAGCGCTTGCTGTTGCGTTTCATTTCGCCCTAAAATCCGTAACCACAATGTTTCAGGGGTCAACGGCAACTCATCGAGGGCGACGATCGCACTCATATATGCCTCTGGTAGAAAATAGATCCCTGGCAGCCGATCGGGGCGTTGTCGTCCCCCAAACTCACGAATAACTGGCGGACTGACATTTGCCGCTAGGATCCACAGCCAGTGCAGATCCTCTTCAGTCTGAATGCCTTGGTTCTGCTCAATTTTGCGCCGCTGGTCTTCTTGCATCCACAGCAATTTGAAGAGGCAAGCTCTGATGTCTTGGGGAGTCGGGGCGTTACGAAAGGGTTCGAGCAAGCAGGGTGTGGTGGCAATCTGACTCAGCAATCCTAAATCGATCGGGGTTGGGGCTGAATTTGAATTGGGAGTGAACCAAACACTGACAACTCTTCGCAACGAAAGAGTCAATGCGATCCCTGAGGTTGAATTTGAACTGGGAGTAAACCAAACATCAACAAACTTGGATTCACCCGGCACTTCAGGATGACACTGAACATTGCCCAGAGGTTCTAGAAATTCGTCTAGGTATTGCTTGGCGAGTTGGTCGAGGCGAATCCGAGTCATGGAGGGATGAAGTGCTGCTGCAATAGGTTCATCCTACCATCAGGGCTAGATTCAATTAATTCCTTTAGGTTAATTCCCCGCTCCTTGGGGCGAAACACTTGCCAAGGCTTGCCCTGTGGGTTCAGATTCTACGATCGCTGAGCCAACTTGGGGTGCATCCCAGTTTTGCAACTGCCCGATCCACCCTCACCCTAAATCTCTCTCCCTAGGGAGAAGGACTTTGAATTCCGGCTCCCTTCTCCCTAGGGAGAAGGGTTGGGGATGTAGCTTGCTTCCCGAAGGGTGGGCGGATCGGAGA
>JARCMD010000404.1 GCA_030248885.1 Leptolyngbyaceae cyanobacterium MP9P1.79
CAGGGGGGCGGTTCGGGCGACAATTTGGGACTTCTGAGAGGTTTAGAATTCACATTTTTGAAAAATCGAAGATTTTTCAAAAATGTTGGTAATGACAAGTTTTGGGAGAGGGATTTAGGCTTCGACGTGAGCGCTCAGCCGAACGGTGAGGGTCTATGCTGTCTACACAACAGGGTTTCCAGCACCTCCACAAAAACTGTCCGAAGTATTGTACAATCCCTTTCCATTGTCTCAGCACTGGACTCAACTCTCTTGTGCTACGGAATGCCACAGTTCGGTATCGTGGATTGTAGATATTGCTGTAATCCAAAAGCTGTTATGACCCAATCTATCTCGTCCACGGCTACCAACTTTGACTTAGAACCCTTGAATCAGCAGTTTGAAACTGCCCATCCCAGAGAAATTTTGGCTTGGTGTGTAGAAAACATCCCTACAGGCTTGGTGCAGACCAGCGCATTTAACGTCGATGATTTGATCATCACTGATATTTTTTATCGAGACCTCAAGCCTGCGATCCCAGTCCCCGTAGTATTTCTGGATACCTTACATCACTTTCCCCAAACTCTGGAATTAGTCGCTCAGGCTCAAAAGCTATACAACTTGAACTTGAAGATTTATCAGACTGAGGGTGTAAATTCTCGTGAAGTCTTTGCCGATCGCTACGGTGCAGAACTTTGGGATACCGATATCAGCCAATTTCACCAAATCACCAAAATTGAACCCCTCCAACGCAGTCTGAAGGAATTGGAGACAATCGCCTGGATTACGGGGCGCAGACGCGACCAAGCCACAACCCGCGCTGACATGCCTGTGTTTGAACTGGATACCCAACAGCGGCTCAAAGTCAATCCTCTAGCCAGTTGGACGCGCAAGGAAAGTTGGGCTTATGTGGCTGAACACCACGTCATCTACAACCCCCTCCACGACCAAGGCTACCTCAGCATTGGGGATGAACCCATCACAACTCCCGTAGCTGAGGGAGAGGACGAGCGAGCGGGCCGCTGGCGGGGCACAGGCAAAACAGAGTGCGGAATTCACATTTGATGAGATAGATTTTTGGTAACTACTCAGGCTGCTAGCTCAATGTCGAGCCTGCCCTCATCCCCCAGCCCCTTCTACCAGTGGGAGAAGGGGAGCCGGATTGAAGTCCCTCTCCTCAGGGAGAGGGATTTAGGGTGAGGGTAGGCTGAGTAGTTACAGTAAATCTCCAACTTCTGTAACTTATTTAATCCATGATCCTTAAAACCTGGGACTCAAACCTCCTCTGTCGCGAAGGGGGGACGATTTTGGCTCCAGGGTTTGGCGGCTTCGATTTGGGCAGCGAGGGAAATGAGGGTAGCTTCGGCGGCGGGACGGCCGACCAGTTGCACTCCGATCGGCAACCCGTTGGCATCAAAGCCAGTTGGGAGAGCGATCGCCGGCTGACCACTGGCATTAAACGGAGGACAGGGAGCAATCCAGGAGATGATTTTCTCCAGGGTTTCCTCTGGGCTGAGGGTTGCCCATTCCCCGATGCGAATCGTGGGATGGAGATTGGTGGGGAGCAGCAACACATCAAAGTTGTCAAAGAAACTGACAATCCGCCGGGCGATCGTTTGCATCGCTCCCACTGCCCGTAAATATTCTCCCGCAGAGCTATTACGGGAGAGTAACCACTGATTCACAGGCTCCATAAACTCGCCAGGAATCGGTGGAATTGCCACTGCCGCCTGCCAAACGATCGTAAATGGCTCAAGCAACCCTGTGAAATCGGGACATCCCGGTTCAACTCGGTGTCCCAAGCCTTCTAGCAGGTGCGCCATATCCATCACGCCTTGCTGACAGTCTGGGTGGGCAGTTTCCATCGGGGGGACAACCGTGCTGTAGGCAATGCGAAGCGGACTCAGGGAAGCAAAGTTCTGTGCGGCGCTGAGAAAGGAGGGTTCTGGCTGCGGCAACCAGTAGGGATCGCCCGTTGTGTAGCCCGCCATCACATCCAGTAGCGCCGCTGCATCGGCGACGGTGCGGGCTAGCGGCCCATCGATCGCAATGCCGCTGAGGGAATCGCCTACGGGAGCGTGGGTCACTCGTCCCCGTGCAGGTTTCAGCCCCACCAAGCCACAGCAAAATGCGGGCCCCCGAATGGAGCCGCCGCCATCGGAACCTTGGGCGATCGGACACAACCCCGCTGCCACAGCCGCTGCCGCTCCCCCACTTGATCCCCCAGGTGTGTAGTCCAGATTCCAGGGATTGCGGGCAGGCGGGAATCCTGCTGGCTCTGTGTAGGGGAGGGAGCCAAATTCAGAGGTTGCCGTCTTGCCCAGAATAATGAATCCCGCTTGCCTGATGCGGGTGACGATCCCCGCGTCGTGGGTGGCGATGTGATTTGACAGCGCTCTGGTGCCGTAGGTGCAGCGCATATCCTGGACGGGATTCAGGTCTTTAATAGAAATAGGCACCCCAAAAAAGGGCGGCAACGGATCATCCTTGCCTCTCTCAGCTAGCTGTTCTGTTTTAGCCTGAGCATCTGCCCGCGCTTGGTCTGCGGCGATCGTAAAGTGGCTTCCCAATTGTCCATCCAGGCGCTGAATTCGTTCTAGGTAGAGATTGACCAGTTCCAGTGGAGAAACTTCACCGCAACGAATCAGTTGAGCTTGCTCTAAGGCAGGAGTAAATGCTAAATCGATCGGATTCATATTTGATCGTGAATACCTGTCCTAAACGATGTGCCTGAATGATGTGCCTGAATGATGTGCTTGAATGATGTGCCTGAACGACGTGCGAATGTAACAACTAGTGTAGGAGTGAATGCAGGTGCAAGTTGAAGTCAATGTGCAAGACTACTATGCCGAGTCCTCATCGGCGGGATCTGGAGCAAATCAGGAGTCTGGTCTGAGTGCTGGCACCTCGTATCCCATTCCAGTGGAAACTTGGGAAGCGTGGATTGAGCAATGGGTGCTGCTGATGGCAACGATCGAGTCTCCCTTTGCAGATTGGCAGCGATCGTCAACCTGCGAGTTAAGCCTACGACTAACCGATGACGCTGAAATTCAGAGCCTCAACTTCCAGTATCGGCACCTAGACCAGCCCACCGATGTTTTGGCATTTGCCGCCTTGGAAGTTGAGGTTCCCCAGGTGGCAGCCCTATCCTCATTCATGCCGTTGTATTTGGGTGACATTATCATTTCAGTTGATACAGCCAAGCAGCAAGCCCAACAACAGCACCACACCCTAGCTCAGGAGCTTGCCTGGTTAGCAGCCCACGGGTTGCTGCATCTCTTAGGGTGGGATCACCCCGATGATGAGCGTTTATTGGAGATGCTAACCCAGCAACAGGTTCTATTGAAAGCGATCGGTTTCACTATTCCAGTGGGTTAGCCCGTGCCTTAAAGTCGCGTTAAGAATCATTCAGATCCTGGAGATAGCGTGTAAATTAAGTTAACGTAACAAACTTAATTTATACAGCCGTAGTTTACGTGGAATCGTGAATTTAGTAGCCCATTCAACAGGATTCTAATTTTCTTGCAGCATGTCCAATGCGTCCCTAGAAAACCAGATTTTACTTCATCCACGATTCAGGCTCTCCCGACTTGTTGGTGAAAAGAGTATGGAGAGATGCTCTTTTCACTCTCCTAAAAATCCCATAGTGTCGAGAGTTCTTGTTGGTAAGTGCTGCTTATTAACAAGAATTTAGTGCAGGCTGGCAGAAGTAAGTGGGTAGCACTCAAAACTCAAAACAATCCCCACCTAACTGGTCAGAAACTTCTGCCAAGCTGCATTAGGAGAGCCATAAAATCAGTAGGTTGTACGGATGTAGCATCTCTACCACTAGAGAATTATGAGTAGATAGATACATAGATAGATTTACATTCATGGGTTTAGTCTGAATCTATACTTTGTAAGCTTGTAGATTGAGCAATAGTGGAGAAGTAGATCTGCATTCCTCACTAGGGGTTATACCCCCTGCACCTATTCTTGGAAATTAAGGGTAAGACCGTCTGGATATCCAACAATTAGCTTGGAAAATCTCTTGGCAAGAGGTTGAAACGTTGAGTTTCCGTTAAATGTTTCGTCATCGAAGGTTTCGTCATCGAAGAGTGTATTAGCCCATTTCTTATCGCAACAGATTTAAATGTTCCAAAGGTGATCCAAGTAAACGGAGCGTAAACCTTTTACCCGCCGATCGCCCGCACCAATCTTTAACCCATAGAATCTTTAACCTATAGAAGAGTAGAGTAAATGGTTAATTCCTCTAAAACCAAATCTGCTGAGTCAGCAAATCCTCAATACATCGCTATGCCTCCAGAGACCTCGACACAAACCCCACCACGAGTCACTTCGACCGAGGGGATCAATCGAGAGTTGTCCTGGCAGGTAGCTGCTAATTTATTCATCAGCTTTAAATATGCTTGGAATGGCGTAAGTTATGCCTTTAGGACTCAGCGCAACTTTCGTCTGCACACCATCATTGGCAGCTTGGGGATTGCGTTATCTATTTTCCTTCAGCTTAAACCCATAGAAATGTCAGTCATTGCCTTAACGATCGGTGCGGTTTTGGCGATGGAACTGCTGAACACAGCGATCGAATCTGTGGTTGACTTGACCGTAAAGCAGACTTACCACGAACTTGCGAAAATTGCGAAAGACTGTGCCGCCGCCGCCGTCTTGGTGTCAGCCGTTGCCTCTGTTGTCGTAACCAGTTTCCTGGTCATCCCCCCATTGATTACGTTGCTCGCCTCAGCCCTGCATTGAGCATTCTGCACCTTCTTCCTTCTGACAAATTCCATGATCCTGGTTATCGACAATTACGACAGTTTCACCTACAACCTAGTGCAATATTTGGGAGAGTTAGCCGCTGAGTTGCCGATCGCCAAGGAAATCCTCGTGCGCCGGAATGACCAAATATCCTTGGAAGAAATCCGCCAACTGCAACCCGATGCCGCCGTAATCTCCCCAGGCCCAGGACGACCCGAAGATGCGGGGATCTCCCAGTCCTTGATTCAAACACTAGGAAGTCAATTGCCTATTTTGGGGGTATGCCTTGGACATCAGGGTATTGGGCAAGTCTTCGGCGGTAAAATTGTGCGCGCCCCTGAATTGATGCATGGGAAAACGTCCCAAGTTCATCACACCAATGTCGGCATGTTCCAAGGGGTGGAAAACCCACTCACAGCCACCCGTTACCACAGCCTCGTGATTGAGCGATCGACCTGTCCTGAAGTGCTGGAAATTACTGCTTGGGTGGAGGATGGCACCATTATGGGTGTGCGGCATCGCCAGTACCCCCATATTGAAGGCGTACAATTTCACCCAGAGAGCATTTTAACGCAGTCGGGTCGGCAGCTATTGAAAAATTTCTTAGCCGCTATTTGAATGCCTCAGACCAGATCTAGCCAGTCTCGATCGCTCTGTCCTTAAAACAAGCTGCATAGTGTTCTGTCAAGAAAATTTTGAGGAGCGAAGACCCTCAAAATTTAACTCCCACTAACCTCCCGGCTTTTAGCTACCCGTCAATTAATGATTGACAGACTACTAGTTTTTGCTGCTGCACTAGCCTTTGCTAAGGTTCTGCTTGTACACTGTCCCTTTGTCCTGTAATCTCATTCCCAGGCTTCACCTGTGACTCAACAAGTTACGCGAACAATTACACCAGGGTCAGCCTTCATAGGGAGAAAAGAATGAAACGGCGACAATTGATGCGTTATGCCCAAGCAAGTCTACTAGCAACGGCGGGGATGGGAATTGCCTCTGGGTGGGAGTCCTACCAGGCTCAGGGAACAGATGCGCTCTCGGTGCAATGGTTAGGGCATACTTGTTTCCTGTTTAGCGGAGGGAAACAGCGGGTTTTGGTCAATCCCTTTCGTACCGTAGGGTGTACAGCGGGTTACCGTCAACCAAAGGTGAATGCCAATCTGGTCATGATTAGCAGCAATCTTCTAGACGAAGGATTTGTGGAAATTCTCCCTGGAAACCCTAAGCTTCTGCACGAGCCAGGGGTGTTTCAGTTCAGCAACTTGCGAATTCAAGGCATCAATACAGACCACGATCGCTTGGGTGGTCGTAGGTTTGGCATGAATGTTGCCTGGACATGGACGCAAGCTGGAGTGAAAATCCTCCACTTAGGAGGCGCTGCTGCCCCAATTACCCTAGAGCAGAAAATTTTGATGGGTCGCCCCGATGTGCTGCTCATTCCGGTGGGCGGCGGCCCCAAGGCTTACCTACCAGGAGAAGCAAAGCAGGCAATTCAAGCCCTCAATCCCAAGGTCATCATTCCCACCCACTACCGCACCCAGGCAGCGACCAAGGGTGCCTGTGACATTGTGTCGTTAGATGAGTTTCTGACCTTAATGACTGGAGTGCCGGTGCAACAGGTTGGTAAAGATACTCTCAGCTTGAAGCCCTCTGACTTGCCCAAGGAAGGGTCAGTGATTCGAGTCCTAAGCTACAAGTTTTAGGGAAATGTTCCTAGTGCCGACGAGCGAGTTCACCAGGTTCTTTGAGAACTTGCTGAACTTGTCGGAAGCTGGTTTAAAAGTGCCAGAAACCTTGCACTGGGTGCATCCCAGTTCTGCAACCGCCCGATCCACCCTCACCCTAAATCCCTCTCCCTAGGGAGAGGGACTTTGAATTCCGGCTCCCTTCTCCCTAGGGA
>JARCMD010000005.1 GCA_030248885.1 Leptolyngbyaceae cyanobacterium MP9P1.79
ATACCCGAATCCTCATGCCACGGATGCATGGGCGACCGCCACATTGCCTAGGGTTGACAGTAATGCGTTCTAGTAGTTTTGACATTTGGCGCAACCTCTATAAATTAAATATTCGTTGCTTGCCCCTCTGCAATGTCTCGCTTTGCTTGTCGGGCTGCCGCAATCAAACTATTTTGGGTTTGCTTAAATGAAGACTCCCACTGCGCTTCATCTGCTAAATCAGTAATAAACTCGCGAAGGCGCTCTACAACTCGCGCCTGCATGTCATCAGGCAAGGACTCAACCATTGTAATGAGTGTAGTTATGTTGGCAGAAGACATAAGCTATCTAGGAAAAAAGAGAGATACATCACTACTTTACAAGTTGAAAATCGAAATATGCCTCAATCGCCTTGGGGCACCTCATTCCACAGCGCCGTGGTTTGACGCAAGCTACAGTGATCCCCGTTGCCCAAAATCAGGTGATCGAGCAGCGGAATCCCCAAAAACTGGGCCCCGCTGAGCAGTTGGCGGGTGAGAACAATATCTTCTGTACTGGGTTCAACATTGCCAGAGGGATGATTGTGGGCCACGATCACCCGTGTGGCTCCCTGTCGAATCACTTCCCGAAAAATATCTCGTGGGTGCGCCAGAGTTTCCGTTGCTGTGCCGATCGTGATCACCTGGGTGCCGATGAGCCGATGCTTCACATCCAACAGCAGCACCGCAAACCGCTCTTGCGTCTGCCACATCAGGTCATTGCTGAGGGCGGCGGCGGCAGCAGCGGGGCTGTCCATCGGAATGCGCTCCAGTGGGCGAGATTGAAACGCCCGTTTCCCCAATTCGATCGCTGCTAAAATAGTCGTCGCTTTGGCCGGCCCCACTCCCGGCACCTGCATAAGTTCCTGGGCATTGACATCCCGCAGCACTTCCAAGGCATCGCGCCCATGCTGGCTCAATTCTTGCAAAATATATTGCCCCAACCCAACCGCAGAGAGCTTGCCGGGCCCCTGCCCCGTACCCAACAAAATGGCGATGAGTTCAGCCGTAGCCAGACCCTTAGCGCCCTGAGCCAAGAGGCGTTCACGGGGACGCTCACTGGTCGGTAAATCAGCAACCCTGAGACAGTAGGTCATAGAATACTAGCGATGCGGGTAAAATACTATCCCTATTTTGCCCGATCCCGGAGTTTAAGTCGATGGGTACTCATTTACGATCGCCAACCCATCCTTACGGTATGACATCATCCAGGCACAGCACCAAATTGGGGAGCAGCGTGGAGGCGATCGGCTCACCCAAGCGAAATGGCTGTTGGCGATACCCATCGTTGACAAGTTGACAGACTGTAAACGTTGGCTGCTTCGGCTTGCCAATAGAGTCAACGCCGCCCAATGCCCGAAAATCCACAATCCAATATTCGGCAATGTTCAGCAACGCATATTCTTCCACCTTACGGGCATAATCATCTTGCCAGTTGCGGCTGACGACTTCGACAACCAGTTCGATCGCGTTGCCACCCGTCAGAATGGGTTCCCGCTGCCATAGCGGTTCAGCGACGAGTTGCGCCTCATTCAAAACAATCACATCCGGGCGCAGTGCCGTTGCCTCTAGTGCCGTTGCCTTAGCCGCAGGCGGTTGAATTAGGCAATTCTTGGGGATTGTCCAACCCAAATTCCAGCGCAAAACTTCCATAAACAGCCGACCCGCCAGCTTCCCTGCTACAGACTCATGGGGCCCGGTCGGTTCCATGTCTCGTAGTTCCCCATCGATCAACTCGTAGCGTGGATCATCCCCATATCGGGCAACAAATTCTTCAACTGTGAAGCGTTGCGACAGGATGTAAGTCATAGGACAATAATCACGGATTATATCTTTTTAGAGCATTTGCGATTTAGCCCACACTTAGTCCACAAATAAAGCAATTCCGGTCTCAAGGTCAAAGCAGTGAACTTTGTCAGGGGCGATCGACAGCCACAACTCCTCCCCTAGCTTCACGGGCAGATCAGGAGCCACACGAACTTGTAGCGCTGAGGATTCACCTTCCAGACTCACAGTGAGATCTGTTTCATTGCCCAAGGCTTCTACTCGCTCTACTTGGACACGCAAATTTTTAGGAGCCGGGGCCCCGATGCTCAAATGCTCAGGTCGAATGCCCAAGAGCAGCGATCGGCCATCGTAACTTTGGAGCGCCTTCGCCCACGACTCCGGCAGGGTGAGGCGAAACTGGGGATGGGTCACCAATAGGGGCGCTTTGAATTCCACCGTCAAAAAATTCATGGGTGGTGAACCGATGAACTCTGCCACAAAGCGGTTGGCGGGGCGATTGTACAACTCCAGGGGCGGCGCAACTTGCTGAATTCTGCCCCCATTCATCACGGCAATCCGATCGCCCATCGTCATGGCTTCTACTTGGTCGTGGGTCACGTAGATGGTGGTGATCCCCAGTTGTCGTTGTAGTTTCACGATTTGCGATCGGGTTTCTGCCCGTAACTTGGCATCCAGGTTCGACAGCGGCTCATCCATCAGAAACACTTGGGGATTTCGAGCCATTGCCCGCCCCAAAGCGACGCGCTGTTTTTGTCCCCCCGAAAGTTGCTTGGGCAGGCGATGCAACAGGGTTTCAATTTGCAAGAGTTGCGCCACGGTTCTCACCCGTTCATCCACCGCCGTTTCTCGCGCCGACGAATAGCGCCAGCGTTTCGGCAATTTGCGTGTGAGGGCAGCCAATAGATCAGCAGCACGTTCCTGGATGCCAGACTTCAGCGCCGGAGTAGCTTCCGGCGATCGTGGCTCTGGGGCCCGGCGCAAGCCAAAGGCGATGTTGTCGTACACCGTCAGATGGGGATAGAGCGCATAACTTTGAAACACCATGGCGATGTCCCGCGCCTTGGGAGGCAGATCATTCACGAGCCGATCGCCCACCCAAATGTTGCCCGCTGTCAATTCCTCCAAGCCTGCAATGACCCGCAGCAGGGTACTTTTGCCGCACCCCGACGGGCCCACCAGTACCATAAATTCCCCATCCTGCACGGTCACGTTAATCCGGCGCAACACTGGAGAGCCTGGCGATCGAGTCGTCGAGTCAACCTCTGCTTCCTCGGTCAACTCCGCTGTCACGACTCCCTGACTGGAGAAACTCTTATAAATATTTTCTAAAACGACTGAGCTACCCATCTGTTAGTGGAAACGTGAGATTATCTCATATCCATCCGAACCCCCTCACCCTAGCCCTCTCCCGAAGGAGAGGGAACAAGACTTGGATCGGCTCCCCTCGCCCTCTGGGAGAGGGGTTGGGGGTGAGGGGCTGAGATTATCTCAGGTGACTACCCCCATCTGTTGGCTTATTAAGTTGGCGATCGACGTTCAGATGTCTTCACTCTAGCGACTCGATCGTAGCTTTTAACCCTTGACTGGCTAAAGTCTGCAACAATTCATCAGCCTTGCCCCGATCGCCAAATGCCCCGGCTTGCATCACCATTCTGCCGCGAGAAAAGGTGCGAAATGCCCCTGGAATCAGCGATCGGACTTGGGTTTGCTGGGTATCATCGATCGCGTCTACCACGACTCGATACCGCAGGCTGGCAAGATTGGCGGGCGGCGGTGGGGTGTTGCTGAAAGTGCCATCGGGAGTCATGACTACCGGAGAACGCTTGCCAGTGTTTCCTAGAGGAATATTGGGGGTGGGGACAGGTAGCACCCCAGACGCTGCATTGGGTCGGGCAGCAGACGTGGCGCTGGGTCTGTAACTGGAGGGCGGCGACACAATGGGAACGGGGATGGACTGCCTGCTGACAGGGGTAGAACGCCGTCTGTAACCAGGGGGTGGCGACACAAAAATGGGGATGGGGGCCTCCTCGATCGGCTTCACCGCAGGTCTGAGGGCGGGTCTTGGGGCAGGACGGGCGGGTGCAGGGAGCGGAGTCCGCACTGGAAGCGCAGGCAACACCCGGACAGGAACAGTCAACAGCGCAGCAGCAGGCCCAGATGGAGTCGTTCTAGAGGGAATATTTAAGGGGGCTGGTGGCGTGGGCGATCGGGGTATTTGTGGAGTGGCCGATCGCTGTAGCACTGAAGGAATGGGAAACGAGTCGGCGGAAAGGGTTGGGGCAGGTTGGGAAATGCTCTGAGAGATGATGATTGCTGGGGGCGGGACTGGGATAGGCATACTGATTTGGGGAGTGGGGTTAGGTAAACGGGAACCCAAATTTGTGGAGGGTGGAATTGTGCGAAAGGTAGATGCAGATTGGCTCAAAATTCCTGCCATGTCAACCCGGCCACTCGTGCGGCTGGCTGTGAGTTGATTACCAAAAGCAGGCACGATTTGACTAGAGTTGCTGTTGATGTCAAAGCGGCCATTGCGGCGAAAAATGTTACTTCCTGGTGCGGTAGCTGACCCTAAATCGGGACGAGATGCGCCGATCGCCACCACCCCATCCCGCGTATTGCCTTCAATGAGGTTATCGCGCAGCACAGGTTGAGCGTTTGCTTGGCACACAATCCCATCCTTGTTGCGGGTAATGCGATTGCCAATCACCAAGGGCACTGCCCGTTGAGCAATGTTAACGCCAAATCCGGTGTCCTCAAACACGTTTTCCCGCACTTCCGGGCGAGAGGTGCCGTAGATCGTGATCCCATTTGCGCCATTGCGATAGAAATAATTGCCCTGAATCAGCGGCGCACCCTTGCCCGTGACCGAAATGCCATCGTGGGTACTGCCCGTAAATGTATTGTCAGCAACGATCGGGCTACTCGACTCAACCCACAGCCCATAGCCACGGGGATTGGAATTGCTCACCGTCACGCCCATCAACCCCGATCGGTCTGCCCCCAAAATGGCGATATTTTGACTCGCAAAGGTGGGACTCAAAAAGGCATCGCCGCCAGAGATCACAATTCCCCTGCCCTTTGTGCCCCGATCGCCTTGCAGGGTCACGTCTGACTTGAGTCTCAAGGGAAAAATCTCGCCTGTCCGACTGCTGTAGGTGCCCGGTGCCAGCAGAATCACCATCCCCGGTTGAGCCAGTTCCAAGGCTTTGGTAATGGTTTTCAGGGGCAGGCGACTGCTCCCATCCCCCGCTGTATCGCTGCCCCGACTCGCATTGACATAGAGTCCGATCGTCCCCACATCCGGTTGTGTCCCCCTGGCTTGCCCCAGAATTTGGCGCTGTCCCAACGCCTCTGCCCGCACAATTGGCTGCTGGAGGCCCGTCAGAATTGCCAGCATCAGCCCGACTGCCGCTGTCCCTCGCTTCATCTCACGTCCTCCCTCAGACTACGCAACGATTGATCTCTTAAAATTCCATTCATTCTGTCTGCAAAACCGCAATAAGAACCTTAAGAATCGTAAAGTTTGGAGCGAGACTAATCTTCCAGTCCTCACAAGCGGGTGTTTTGCATCAGTTCGCTGATTCAATAGTTCGGACATTTTTGCGATCGCTAGCCCTCATCCCCCAACCCCTTCTCCCAGAACGCAGGGCTGGTTTATTAAAGGTAGAAAAATGTTGGAAGCTCCGTTCTCCCGTATTACTTTCCTATATTTTTGTGGGCAGCTAACGAGTTGACGATGGTTTCCGAGTTTTTATTTTTTGAATAAACTAGCCCTGCTTCTCCCAGAACGGGAGAAGGGGAGCCGGATTGAAATCCCTCTCCCCGCTTGGGAGAGGGATTTAGGGTGAGGGTCTATACTGCCCGTACAACAGAGTTTCCATCACCTCCACAAAAACTGTCCGAAGTATTGTCAGAGGGTGTTTTGCATCAGTTCGCTGATTGACTTACCCGATCGACAGCGACCATAATAAGTAGACCAGAGAAAATACAAAGATGGAGGAGAGCCTAATGGAACCTGTCACAACATTGACAGGGGAGCATCTCACTTTTGCAGATCTCCGATCCGCCCTCATCCCCAACCCTTCTCCCTAGGGGAGAAGGGAGCCGGAATTCAAAGTCCCTCTCCCTAG
>JARCMD010000065.1 GCA_030248885.1 Leptolyngbyaceae cyanobacterium MP9P1.79
CCCCAATTCTGGGGGGTTCTGAGATCGAAGTCCCCCAGAATTGGGGCCTTAAAGCCTTTCAGGCATCCATGAAAAGGGGGCAAGTGCAAGGTCTATAGCATTTTTCAGACACCCTCTAAGCTGTTTAAAAGATGTTGGGAATGACAAGCTCAAAGAGGCTGAATCCGCCTCGGTGGCCAGTAGATTTTGTAAGCTCTCCCCACAATATCTTCTTGAGGTAAAAAGCCCCAAACGTGGGAGTCAAAGCTGTCGTTACGATTGTCTCCCATCACGAAGTAAGAGTCGGGTGGCACGATTTCTGGCCCCCACTGATAGTTCGGTGCCTCTGCAATGTACGTTTCCAAAAGGGGCTGTCCGTTTACATATACCTTGCCGCCTCGAATTTGGATTTGCTGTCCTGGTTCGCCAATGACTCGCTTGACAAAAAACCTTTGGATGGTGGAGTCTGCGGCGTTTTCTCCTTTGACAGGATGGAAGACGATCAGGTTACCCCGTTGTGGCATCGGATTTGAGACTTTTGCCACAAAGATCCGATCGCCCACCTGCAACGTTGGCACCATCGACTCACTGGGAATTTTGAACTGTCCGATATGCTGCAATGTCCAGAGCGGTAAGTAAGCAACTCCCAACCTTAGAACAAGGAGCGCCACGAGAAATACGGTCATAATTTGGCGATCGAGGCGGCGGCTGGCAAAACTGACATAGAGGTGGTAGCAGGCAACGGCACACAGAATCGGCGGCACCATCCAGAACAGGGGAAATTTGCTCGCCAAACCGATCGCCAGCAGAGTGCCCCCCATCAACCAGGCCCCGACCAACGCTCTGTCTAGATGCAAGTGTCCCAGCCCTGGCAGGAGTTGCGACAGAAAAATGGCAAACCACACATCCTTCCGTTGGTTCAATGAGCCTTGGGCTTCGAGAATGCTGATGCCACT
Source organism: Leptolyngbyaceae cyanobacterium MP9P1.79 (assembly GCA_030248885.1). GTDB lineage: Bacteria > Cyanobacteriota > Cyanobacteriia > JARCMD01 > JARCMD01 > JARCMD01. Next base: position 936 of record JARCMD010000065.1, read on the forward strand.
AATGCTGCGGTAGGACTCAAATAAGTTCGTGACGTAAATAAACAGAGTGGGAAGAATCAGGGCTAAACCAATGACCGTGTTGCCATCTGCCCCAAAAATTGACCAGACCACAAAGCCGATCGCCAACACCTGACTCACTCCAAACGCCAGTCCTACCGACCGTTGCCCCGCATAAACGTGCCCTATCCCTGAGAAAAGTACAGATAAATTGACTGCTAACCAGGGTTCTTTCCGAGCCATAAACTTGGGTGAAGCGTGGTAAGGTGTCATCTTAATAATCTAGGCTAAAGAGTAGAACATCAGGGTCTAAGAGCAACCATGCTAACCACTTTGGAGCAGCCATGATCCATGCCGGATAATTTCTCCCCAACATAGCAATCCAGAATCATTTGTGAGAATGAGCAGCTCTGTGAGCAGGGATTCCGTGGTATCCCTGTTCACAACCCAGATAGGATCGCTATGGAGGCAAGCCTAATAACAACATGGCAGACTCACCTGCTCCAGAAGAAAGATCCCTCTTCTATCCATTCTGAACCAGAGTATTGGGATTGCTGAAAATAGCGTTGAAGTTTGCAAAGCTAGCCAAGATCACAGAAACTCAAAAACAAAGAAACTCAAGAACTGTCAAACGTTGAGAGATAGACCGCATGGATAATGAGGAGCTTCTGAGGCGATACGCAGCAGGAGAAAGAGATTTTAGCGGGGTAGACCTGAGCAAAGCAGATCTATATAAAGCTGACTTGAGTGAAATTAACTTAAGTGGAGCCAACTTGACTCAGGTCAACCTGAGCCGAGCAACCCTGAGGAAAGCCAATTTAGGCCAGGCCAATTTGACCCAGGCAAATCTAACCGCCCTAATCCTCATTGAAGCAAATTTGACAGGAGCCGATTTGAAAAATGCCAATTTGATCGCGGCTGAATTGGGCAGAGCGAATTTGAGTACGGCTGACCTCACCACGGCAAAGCTTTGGAAGGCCAATCTCAATGGGGCAAATCTGAGCCAAGCAAACCTCACTGAGGCGGATTTGAGTTCAGCCGATTTAGTCGGAGCCAATCTGAACCAAGCTAATCTCAGTGGAACCGACCTGAGCAGCGCCAATATGATTACGGCAGACTTGAATGGAGCGAGGCTGTGTCGAGCCAACCTGAGTGGCGCTAATCTCTGGAAGGCGAACATGAGCAATACGGATTTGCAGGGCGCTACGCTTTCCGATGGCACAACTCACCCCTGATACATGGCAGTCCTAAATCATTTGTAAGCGTGAGAAACTCTGAGAGCATGTTTAAAGAGTCCCACTGTCAATAGCAAAACCTTCTCGATTCCCTTCAAATTCCCCTTAAAAAGCTGACCACGATGACATTTTTGAGAGATCTTTGATTTCTCAAAAATGTAAATTCTAAACCCAATGCTCTTGCTACTAATTGTCAATAAGTGATAACCGTTGAGAATAGATCAAACTCTTGAAACCTGATTGTGTGTGCTTTTCAAGATCAAACCGGCTCGTTATACCCTTACCAAATGAAGGGAATGAGTCGGGTACTGGATTGCTGATAGGCTGTGTAACCGGGATATTTCTCACCCATTGTTTGCTCTTTTTGAGTTAGCCGTTGAATGTATAGGAGAGCAATGGCTCCTGGTACCAAATACGCCCAAAGCGATCCAGAAATTACCGCAAAACTTAGGTACCGAAGGAGATCGCCGAAGTAGTTAATATTACGAGAAAAACGCCAAATTCCATCGCTTACCAACCCAATGCTTGCCTGTTTTGCGGTCATTTTTTGTACATCAGCGCTGGCATTGATCAGGCTACCGAAAGTATAGAGAGGAAGGGCGATCGTCACTGCAATAAACGAGAGAGGCAGAGGATTAGTGAATGCCAAGTATCCCGGTAACGTATAGAAAATTCCCACAAACCCTAGGATAGAAATGAAGCCCATAATGCTTATAGGCTTATTGAATAGCTGCTTTCGCTGCGGATAAATTCCCTGCTCCAATAGCCACCACAGGCAGTAACTGATGTGCAAGCAAAGGTAAATCACCTGTCGCATATCTTTCACCCCAAACCCGATCGCCAGGGTAATCAGAAGGGCGATCGTGACTGCTTCGGCCGTGTTAATTGCTGTTAGCTGTGTCGTTCTGGCTGGCTCTGAGTGAGTAATATCTGGCATGGTGTCTTCCACAGCGATTCGGTTATGTTCAGGGTAGGCGATGCACCAAAGTCGCAGTGGCTTGGTCGGTGGGCACCATGAGGATTTCACTGAGATTAACGTGGACAGGGCGGGTGGTTGCAAACAGAATGACCTCGGCTACATCCTCTGGTGTCAGCGGTGTCATTCCCTGGTAAACCTGTTTTGCCCGATCGCCATCGCCCCGAAACCTGATCTCACTAAACTCCGTTTCCACTAGCCCCGGATCGACCGTTGTTACCCGTACCGCAGTTCCCAATAGGTCTTGCTTTAGTCCCTCAGTCAGGGTCCGCACTGCCGCTTTAGTTGCACAGTAAACATTGCCCTTGGGATAGGTTTCATGACCGGCGATCGATCCCAAATTCACCACATGCCCCCGGTTTCGGCTCACCATTCCCGGCACCACACATCGGGTCACATACAGCAAGCCCTTGACATTCGTATCGATCATTTCCTCCCAGTCTTGAATGCTGCCTTCGTGGAGTTTGTTGAGTCCGCGACTCAGCCCCGCATTGTTGATCAGGATGTCGATCGTTGCCCAAGGTTCTGGCAGGGAATTTAGAGTGGATTCCACCTGGAAACGATCGCGCACATCCATTTCCAGCAAATACGCCTGGGTGCCAAACTCAGCTTCCAAAGCCATCGCCATCTGCTGCAAGCGCTCCAGTCGTCGAGCCGCCAGCACCAGCTTTGCGCCTGCCTGGGCAAATTTGCGGGCACAGGCGGCTCCAATGCCGCTGCTAGCCCCAGTGATCAAGACGATCGAGTCTGCCATAGTGCTTTACCGACCTGGCTCCACGACTCGCAAGCGCTGGGTAATTAAGGTCGTGCCATCTGCCCGGACTACGATCGCTGAGAGCCAACGACTGTCCGCCGTGCTGGGGGCCCGTCCCACTTTGAATAATCCCCCAGCGGGAAGCAATTCCAGGTTCACCGAGGCTGGATTGAGATAGCTATTGACACGAATAGGTTCTTCCACAGCAGCACCCAACAGGAGGCTATTGCCCAGTGGTTCTTTGACGATCGCATCAAAGCTATAGGGTTGTCCAACATTCACCTGTTCTGGCAAAAATAATTCTACGGTTGGGGGTTTGGCTCCCGATGTGACCAAGGTTCGTTCTGCCAAAACATTCTGCCGGACGATCTTTTGTCCTTCAAACCGCTGCTCAGAGCGAAGTGTAGAGGTGAGGGTTGTATCTTTGCCCTCTACCATCTGCACTCCATTAATAGTGGTCACCGTTTCGACCACAATTGCACTTCCATCAGGCTTCCACGATTTAAGTTCGGTGCGATAGGTCAACTTGGGGTAGCGTTTCCAAAGTTGCGTTAGGGATTGCTGCAAACTTTGGATCGTCAATCCATCGGAGTGGGTGAAGGTGGGGCTATAGAACTGGAGAACCGCTTCCAAATTACGGCTGCTGGCTGCTGCATCAATTTGAGCGATCGTCGCCTTCACTTGAGCCGGAACCGTTTCTGGGGTCTCTGCTTGCACCGGCACTGGACGCAGGCTCACCCCACCCCAAAGCAACAGGCTCAACAATGGGGCCATAAAAGCAGAAGCAGATCTAGAACTGGTTTGAATGAGACGAGCCTTACGATGGGGGTTTACAGTCTGAGCAAAGCTTTGAGCGGTGCGGTGCAGCATTAGGTTATGTCTAGAAGAAGGAGTCGGGACAAGGGATGGGGGGCGATCGGTGCCGCGCAACCCACTAATAGGTGCGGCATGATTCATCCCAGTCAAATCTTAACTTGTAACCCCTAGCACTGCTCTTTATCAGTAAGGTTTGGAAATGAAATGCGGTTGGTTGGGGCTGTGCGCCCTGCGTGTCGTACCCTTAGTATTTCTAATTGAGCAATCTGTCGGATCAAAAAGGAAATTACTGTATGGATAACATTGATTAAAAGTAATCTTCCTGCGAGAGATAGATTTGCCCACTAAACAAATTACCTTGTCTGTCAACAAAAACATTTGTGACCGATCGCCTGGGTTCTGACACCAGTTTTTCTAATTCACGATCGTAAGTCAGGGGCGTTAAACGCTAGAGCCACTAATAGAAGTAGGAATTTTCTCAGATTTATACTCAATTCTTTAAATTGTGTGTAATATCAAGGCGTGTCACTGGTCAGTTGGGAAACAAGTCCATACATCAGTGGAGTTTTTGTGGTTGCTCCTTAGCAGTTTAGCTGGGTTGAAATCGATCGCCGCTCCTTAATTCTGGCTTGTGACTTTTTGTCTCCTTACTTCAGGGATAGGGGTTTAATGATTCTGATACTTAGTGCCAGAACTATTGAGTAATTTCCTTTCTGACGCATGGCAATTTGGTAACAGACCAAACTTTAATTCCAATGTGAACTGACTTCTCTTTATTCAAAATTTGATTAATTCTATCATTTAGCCTTAACAGAAGTTCTGAATTTAATCCTGCTGCTAACTAACAGATTATAAATTTTGTAGCATTAACGAACAAAAATTATCCTTTCACTTCTTTAGGAGGTTCTCTAACAGGAATCACTATCACACTCAATAACTCACAAGCTATCTTTGCTTACTCAATTACGGACTAAATTGCCATCTAAAAACACAGTTTGAAACGGTTGAAGGATATCCTTTTAGAGCTAACGTAAACTCTTTTTACATTTAAAGTTTGTATCTTTCCAAATAAGTGGTGAATTTGAATTAAATTAGCTACCATAAATCGTCATCCATCACATACAGCCGTAAGGGTCGCCAACTGATTGGGTCTTTCACCTTAAACTTCACGAATTATTAGGTAAACGCAGTGAACGCTTTAACGAGTTTATTTTCAAAGGGGACAAAGGGGGTTGGCATTGAACTAACTCCAGAAAAGGTGAACGTTGCCCAGATTCGCAAGCAGGGGCAAGGGTTTAAGTTAGTCACTCTCAATTCAGTTGATGTACCGGAAGGGCTGGTGCAAGAGGGACAAATTGCTGATCCAACTGCGATGGCTGGGTTGATTCAGCAAGCGTTAAGCGAAGGCAAGATTAAGTCGAAGCGGGCAGCAACAGCGATTCCAGGGCGAGAAGCGGTGACTCGTTTAATCCCAGTGCCAGCAGAGTTGGACGATCGCGAACTTCGTGACATGGTGCTAAATCAAGAGGCGGGGTTGTATCTCACCTTTCCGAGGGAAGAAGCTGATGTGGATTATCAGAAACTCGGCACCTTTGTGGATGAAGATGGGATTGAAAAACATCAGGTGCTATTGGTGGCAACGCGCAAGGAAGTGACAGACACCTACCTCAGCACCTTTCAACAAGCTGGACTGCAAATCGATGTATTGGAAGTGAGTAGCTTTTCCCTCATTCGCACGATTCGATCGCAGTTGCAGCAATTCGCCTCCCAGGAAGCCGCTGCGATCGCCGACATTGAGTTTGAGAGTACCGAGATTTCGATCGTGGTGGATGGAATACCTCAGTTCTCTCGCACTGTTCCCATTGGCACCTACCAGATTCAGAGCGCCCTCAGTCGCGCCATGAACCTGCCGCCCTCCCGCAACACGGATTTACTTCAAGGGATGACCATTCCAGTCATGCCCGCTGACACCATGGGCGGCACCACCAAAATGGGTGGCACCAATCCTGGTTCCGCCGCCATGCTCAGGATTCTGGGAGAACTGGCGGACGAACTACGCCGATCGATCGACTTTTATCTGAATCAAGGGGAGAACCAAGAGGTAGCTCAGTTGCTTCTGGCCGGGCCGGGTGCTGGCTTGGGACAATTGGATGAGTTCTTCACCCAGCGGTTGAGTTTGCCAACGAGTCAAATTGACCCGATCGCATCCCTATCGTTGGAAATTGACCAAGAAATTCCCCCAATTCAGCGACCCGGATTGGGGATTGTCCTGGGTTTAGGATTGCGGGAGGTTTAACCATGTACAGTCTTGACATTAACTTTTTAAACGATCGGGCCGGTGCCCGTCCTGATGCGGGTGCAGTCAGGCAACAACAAAGCGCTCCCTCAGGCAGCTATGCTCCAGCGATCGCGGGACTTTTGGTGGGGCTGTTACTGCCAGCCTTGGCAGGGGGGGCTTGGCTGTATTTGAATAGCCAAAGTACAAGGTTAACTGCTGAGCGTGATGGGTTGAAGGCTAACTTGGGAACCCTGACAGCCCTAGAAGCTCAGATCACCAAACTCACGACGCAAACTGAGCAGGTTAAAGCTGAAACAGGTGCCCTAGCCGGGGTCTTTAACGAAATCAAGCCGTGGTCAGCCATGCTGCAAGATATTCGCGATCGGATTCCCTCTGGAGTGCAGGTGGAAGATATTACCCAGACGGATGCTCCTCCTGCGACCGCTGCCACTCCTAAAGGCACTAAGCCAACGGCCAAGTTGGAAATTTCTGGAATTGCCAAATCTTTTAACGATGTAAACGATTTCCTTCTGACACTTCAAAGGTCTAGATTTTTAATTGCTGAACAAACTCAACTGGTCAGCGCTCAATTGCGGGATAACCCAACCCAAATCACAGTTCAGACTGGCGCTCCTGGTAATGCAGCTAACGCGGTGCAGGTCAAGTTGCCTCAAATTGTTGCCTACAAGATCCAGACCAACCTCAGCGACATCCCCGCATCTGAATTGATCCGCGAATTGGATCGCAAAGGAGCCGTAGGATTGGTCACTCGTATTAGAACGTTGCAATCAAAAGGAGTCATTCAATGACCAGTGGAGATTACGGAGAAGGGCAAGACTATGGTGCCGCCCCATCCTACCCGGTGATCTTTGGCATCACCTTCACCCCCCTTATTATTGGTGTTTTGTTGGCTCTGGCAGGTCTAGGCGCAACCTTATTATTGGTGCTGCAAGTTGTAGTGCCTAAGAACGACGAGGTTGCGACTTTACAGGGTGAGGTAACGGATTTGCAAAATCAAGTGAAAACGAAGGAGCAAAATCGGCAAAAGCTCAAGCAAGCTCAGACAGACCTTGAGGCAGCTACTAAGCGGAGGGACGATGTGTTGACCCTGTTTTCCTCTGAAACTACCCTCAACACGCTGCTGCTGGACTTGAATCGAGAATTTACGAAACGCAGAGCCACCCTCAGTAGCTTTACCCCCGATCCTCAGCCCACAGTTGTTGTGAATGACAGCTCCTTGGGGCCCGCTGTGAATGGCAAGTTAAAGCGCAAGGAAATCACAATCAATATGGTGGGCACGTTTACGCAAACTCAAGGCATTTTAAGAAGTATTGAGCAGCTCCAACCCTTAATCGTGGTGAAAGGCTTTAAATCCCAGCTAGACCGTACTACGCAAAAGATTACGGTTAATTCTCAGGGCAAAGTTGTAAGTGGTGGAAATACTGGCGAACCGGATAACCAGCTTAAAACATCCTTTAAGCTTCAAGCACTTTTTCCTTTGACCCCAGAGGAGTCGGCGGCCTTGGTCGCCCCTCCCCCTGCGGCATTAGCTGCCCCTCCTCCTAAGAAATAGGGTGAGAGGCGATCGGCTGAGACAAAGCAGGTTCAGAGCATCGAGAGTGATGGGCAATCAATTGTGAGATTTAATTTTTTGTGAGGAGATGACAATGAGACGATCGTTAGGATTTGGTAGTGGCACTTTATCAATGGGAGCCGCATTAGTGGGTGCAGCCGTGGTGCTGGTTGCCCAACCAACGTTGGCGGCATCAACCCAGGTCACCAATATTAAGGTTCAGGAGACAGGTAGTGGTGTAAATGTGGCTTTGGAGACCAAGAGCGGCAACCGCCCGCAGATCTTTACAGTCAGCCAGGGCAAAACCTGGATGGCAGACATCATCAACACCCAATTGCGGCTTCCCACAGGCAGTAGTTTCCGTCAGGATAACCCAGCCCCTGGAATTAGCTCAGTGGTTGTGATTCCTTTGAGCAAGAATACAGTGCGGGTTGTGGTCACTGGTCAAAATGGCTCCCCCACAGGAGTCGCTGCCCGTCGCGGTTCTAACGGACTGCTGATTAGCCTCAATCGTTCTCAAGCAGATCAAGGGGCCGCTCAAGCTCCAGCAGCCCCATCAGGAGGGACGATCGCCCCAATTCCGGTGGCTCAGGCTCCTGCTCCATCCCAGCGTCCCAATGTTCTAGTGCCTGATCCCAAAGTAATCATTGATGGCGTACCCGCAACCCCCCCCCAGCAGGCAAATGTTGCCCCTGCCTTCCTGCGCCGGGCTGCTGCACCACCTGTGGGAGATATCGCCATTTCTAATATTGATGCTTCGGCTAGCGCCATTGACTTGGGTAGTGCCGAGCGCGTTCCCCGCCTAGTGTTACGAGATGCCCCAGCACGGGAAGTGCTGGCCCTCTTGGCCCGCGCCGCCGGATTAAACTTGGCCTTTACCACCGATGCTGGAGGGCAGCCAGGGCAACCCGCTGCCCAGCCCGGTGCTACCGCCACGGGCCCGACTATTTCCTTAGATATTGAAAATGAGTCGGTTCAGGATGTGTTTAACTACGTGTTGCGGCTCAGCAACTTGCAAGCCAACCGCGTGGGGCGCACAATTTTTGTTGGCTCCCGCTTGCCCAACGCTGCCCAGGATCTGGTGATTCGCTCCTTTCGCTTAAACCAAGTGGCAGCCGAGCAAGCATCGGGGTTCCTGGTCAGCATGGGGGCTGAAAGTGCCATTACTCAGACCCAACCTGTTACAACCGTCACAGCCGTAGCCGTTCCCGGTTCTACAACCCCGATTACCCAAACCAGCACCACGAATCAGACTGTGGTAAATACGCTCAGCATTAGTCCAACTTTTTCTGTGCCTCTGTTACGAGGGTTGCAAGTTTTAGTGGATACCCGGACGAACTCTGTGACGCTAGTTGGCCCTAGACGATTGGTGGAAGTTGCCTCCTCCCAACTGTTGCAACTCGACCTGCGTCGCCGTCAGGTAGCGGTTAATGTCAAAATTATTGATGTCAACCTTACGGGGACAGACAGCTTCAGAGGATCAATTGGCTTTGGGATTAATGATACCTATGTGACCAGTGACGGGGGAGCGACCTCGATCAACTTTGGTTCTTTTCGCCCGCCAACCGCTACTGAAGCATCAGGGCTGAATAGCCAGCCGATTATTACTAACCCAATTACTGGGACTCCCAGCATCAGTGCAACCGATACGTTCAATATTCAAGGGTCAACGTTTCCCCGCCCCGGTGCTCCGCTTTCATCGAGTGGCGATCCGACCCAGCCCATCATTACAAACTTTACCCCTGAGACAGGCACAGTAACCTTCAACAATGGTACGCCGATCGTTACGACGACTCCAGCCACAGCAACCTTTGCTCTGCCTGCTTTGTTCCAGTTTCCCAGTCGGTTGTTGGTTTCTCTTCAGGCTCAAGTTATCGCAGGAAATGCCAAGATCCTGACTGATCCCACACTGGTGGTACAAGAAGGGCAAGCAGCCAGTGTGAACCTGACCCAGGATGTGGTGGCCAATGTCACGACTCAAACCAGTACCAGTACGCCGCCTGTGATTACGCAAACGGCTAATATTCAACCTGCTGGTCTGACCTTGGCTGTGAATGTGGAGCGGATTGATGACAATGGGTTCGTCACGCTGTCTGTGGCACCTAGAGTGACTGCTGTCGCCAATACTCAAACCTTTGGAACAACACAAATTGCCCTCCTAGCCACGCGATCGCTGTCGTCTGGTACAATTCGCCTGCGCGACGGGCAAACGCTCATTCTCTCTGGCATCATTCAGGAGCAGGAGCGGACTCAGGTCAGCAAGATTCCTATTCTTGGTGACTTGCCACTGATTGGGGCGTTGTTTAGAAGCACCTCGCGATCGGATCAACGGGCAGAAGTGATTGTGTTGTTGACTCCCCAAATCCTGGATGACTCTGATCAGTCTGTTATGGGCTACAGCTACACGCCAGGGCCAGAAGCGCGGCAGATTCTACGCCGGGGTGGATCTAATACTCAGGGTCGATAACGATCGCCCCTACGGACTTCGATGTAATTTGTGCCGGTTCCAACCCGGCTCCGGCCCTAATTTGAGGGAAACGGTACAAATTTTTGGGAAAATTAGCCTGAAAATCCTGAAATCCATATATCTTAAAGGTTTCATCGATCTATATAGAGCAGCTACCCCTTAGAATGAAGCATTGAAAGTCCAGCTTGGCGAGAGTTTTAGCCATTTTGGGTAAATTGCCTTTCAAAATGACACGTTAGACCTCAAATTTGAGGTTTTAGAACAATGTTCCAGTATCCATGACTAACCAAAGGAGAGTTACATGAACAAGGGCGAACTGGTGGATGCAGTTGCTGAGAAGGCTAATGTTACGAAAAAGCAAGCAGACGCAGTGTTGACTGCGGCTTTAGAAACCATTATCGAAGCTGTTTCTGCCGCAGATAAGGTGACGTTGGTCGGTTTTGGGTCTTTTGAGGCTCGTTTGCGGAAGGAACGTGATGGTCGTAATCCGAAGACTACTCAAACCATGAAAATTCCAGAGACTGTCGTCCCTGCATTTTCTGCGGGTAAGTCTTTCAAAGAGCAAGTCGGCGAGAAAATCGATACGATCAAGAAAAAGATTGAAGATAGCAAGAAAGAAAAGAAATAGATCCGTTTGAGTCGAATTCCTTTGAGTCGAATCACCATGGCTCAATCATTATCTCAACCGATACATGGGGGAAACCTAGCTTGGGCAGCGGCTCTAGCAGGTTGTTCCCCTTCTTTTGTTTTGGATTTTTCTGCCAGTATTAGTCCCCTTGGGCCACCCAAAAGCGCGATCGATGCAATTCAGCATCACTTGGGCGACCTAACCGCCTATCCAGACCCGGACTACACCGACCTGCGCTTAGCCCTGGGACAGTTCCATCAGATATCAGCCGATTGGATTTTGCCAGGGAATGGCTCTGCTGAGTTGCTAACCTGGGCAGGGCGGGAACTGGCGCATCTGAAGGCAACCTACCTCCTGACCCCTGCCTTTGGCGATTATTTTCGATCGCTCAAAGCTTTTGGCGGAAAGGTTATTGGCTGTCCTTTTCCTGAAATGGACTCGGTGCAGTCCTCTTGTTTAGTGGGGCGAGATTGGCTCACTCGTGCCTCTAGTCTGGCAAACTCCAGTCTGGCAAACATGCCCATAAAAGACTGTGGCTTGCTGCTGAACAATCCCCACAATCCCACAGGCTGTTTATTCACCAAGGAAGATCTACTGCCCTACTTGGCACAATTTGCCCTGGTTGTAGTTGATGAAGCCTTCATGGATTTTTTGCCCCCTGGCGAGGGGCAAAGCGTGATCCCGTGGGTGCAGGAGTATCCCAATCTGGTGGTTTTACGATCGCTCACCAAGTTTTATAGCTTGCCGGGGCTACGCATTGGGTACGCCGTGGCCCATCCCGATCGGCTACGACAGTGGCAACAATGGCGCGATCCTTGGAGCGTCAGTACCTTGGCCAGTGCTGCGGCTCAGGCAGTAGTGCAAGATGAGGCATTTCAGCACCAAACCTGGGCATGGCTAGCGGCGACTCGCCCCCCATTTCAGCAAAGCCTGGCGGAGTTGCCGGGGTTGCAGCCTTACGCTGGGGCTGCTAACTTTTTACTGGTTCAATCCAGTTCCTCTGCGACTGAAATTCAATTACGTCTGCTTCAGCAGCATCGGATCTTGATCCGAGATTGCCTCAGTTTCCCAGAGTTGGGCGATCGACATTTTCGGGTGGCTGTGCGGACAGCAGCCGAGAACCAAAGGCTACTCGCAGGATTAGCAGAAATTCTGTCAGGTTAGGGGTACACGCTAGAGATTCCTGAAGAGAGATTATGTCCGTTGAGTATGACCTGGTTGTCATCGGTAAGAGTGAGGCAGGAATTTACGCTGCCCTCACTGCCACACGTCTAGGGGCGCGGGTTGCCCTAGTTGAGCAGGGAATTTCAGCCCACCCCCTGCAAAATCAGGCGCTCTTTCAGTGGGGGCAACGGATTAAAAACCAGGCCCGTCAACCCCAAGGAAGCTCCCTGCCAGCTATCGACCCGGGGCAGCAATGGCAAAATGCCCTGACCTGGGTCAGAGAAATGATGGTGACCCTGGATACAGACTCTGCTACGGCGGTGATGGCATCTGCGGGGGTGGAGATTGTTCCGGGGTGTGGGCAGTTTTCCCGCAAACCCCATCTGTCATTTCAACTGGACACACGCCGACTGCGGGCCAAAAACTATCTCATTGCCATGGGCGGCTGTCCGTTGATTCCAGAGATTGACGGGTTGGAGACCGTAGGCTATTTGACCACTGCCTCACCTTGGACGCAACAATCAACCCTGCCTCACCGCCTGATGGTGCTGGGAGGTGATCCGACAGGAGTAGCCCTGGCCCAAACCTTGGCGCGGCTGGGGGTTGCAGTGACGATCGCCGTGCGGGGGCGGCACATTTTGGCAAAGGATGACCCAGAGGCAGCGTATCTGATTCAATCGCAGCTAGAGGCAGAGGGTGTGCGGATTTTGACTCAAACTGAGGTGAGTCAGGTCAGGCAAATTGGTGAGCAAAAGTGGTTGCAGGCGGCGAGCCAGGCGATCGAAGTCGATGAAATTCTGGTGGCAGCAGGGCAACGATCGCAGGTGACCGACTTAAATCTAGAGGCAGTCGGGGTCAAGGTCGATCGGCGCGGCATCCAACTCAACGACAACCTGCAAACCACCCATCCCCGCATCTATGCCTGTGGAGACCCGATCGCTGGCTATGCGTCGCCGCACCTGTCCCGCTATCAGGCAGAAATTGCCGTGGCTAATCTATTGTTTTTGCCCACTTTCAAAGTAGATTATTGGGGAATGCCGTGGGTAACCCCGACGGAGCCAGAACTGGTACGGTTAGGGATGACAGAACCTCAGGCACTGCAAGCCCACGGTAAGGAAGTTTTGGTGTTGCGCCAAACGACCCACGCTTCAATCGCGGCTCAACTGCGGGGAGAGGAGGTAGGATTGTGCAAGCTCATTGTGCGATCGAGTGGCGAAATTCTGGGAGTTCATCTGGTGGGCAATGGAGTCAGTGAACTTGCCAGTGTTGTCACCTTGGCAATGCGGCAAGGCTTGAAAGTCGATGCCCTAGCAGACTTGCCCGTGTTGTCTCCCACCATCTCCCAGCTTGTGTCTACGACTGCTTCGCAGTGGTATTGGCACTCCTTCGATCGCCACCCCATCCAAAAAAACCTATTACAAGCTTTTTTCTCCTGGCGGCGATCGTGGTTTTCCTAAGGATTATTAATTAAATAAGTTTAGGCGATGTGAACTTTCCCGAACCGCCCACCCTTCGGGAAGCAAGCTATACCCCAACTCCTCTCCCAACAGAGAAGAGGGACTAAGACTTAGATCGGCTCCCCTTCTCCCACTGGGAGAAGGGGCTGGGGGATGAGGGCAGACTTTAAGTTGCACATTGCCCAATATTAGAACGCAATATTAGAACACGATCGATTTCCCTTCGGAGTGCCTGAGTGAAGATATTAATTGGTTTAGTTGTGGCGATCGGCATCGTATTTTTCTCCTTCACCAATTGGCGACGGGCGATTAAAGCCGTGTTTTTAATTGTGGTTTTTGAAGGAGCCTTGCGAAAGTGGGTGCTGCCCCAAGCCAGTGACCTCATTTATTTCTTGAAGGATGCCGTTCTGTTAGGAGCCTACATTCAATACTACGGATTCGCTCTGATCAAGGGGAAAGGCGGTGGCAAAAATACTGCGATTAACATTCTGGTATTTCTATCCGTGCTATGGGGTGCGTTTCAAGTCTTTAATCCCAGCCTGGGATCGCTAGTAATTGGACTATTTGGCTTCAAAAGCTACTTCTTCTACATTCCCATGATGTGGATGTTGCCCGACCTCTTTCCCACGAAAGACGAGTTTTATCGATTTATCCGATCGCACCTTGTTCTTGCTATTCCCGTGGGACTGATCGGAGCCATCCAATTTGTCAGCCCGATCGATAGTCCAATCAATTCCTATGCGTGGGGGGAAGAGTTGGGCGTAGCCTGGATCTACGTGGGTAACTCCATTAGAGCGAGAATCACCGGTACATTTTCCTATGTCAACAACTACTCAGCTTATCTCCTAATCTGCTTTGGGTTGCTGGTGCCTCTCCTCTCAAAACCGCAAACTCCCCGCTGGCGTTACGCCTCACTAGCTGCCATGTTGCTGGTGATCGTCAATCTGCTGATGACGGGTTCCAGGGGGCCGGTTTTCGCGTCCGTCCTATTTTTGATTGGCTTCCTGCTTGCCAGAACTCTGAAGCAACCCTCCAGCACCTTTGCCCTCGTCAGACGATTTATCCCAGCGGCGATCGTCCTCACCCTTCTCATCTTCATTTTCTTTCGACCTGCCGTTAATGCCTTCTTGCAACGCACGACCTCCAACAACGATATTTCCTCCCGTCTCCAAAATGAATTTTCCCAGCCCGTTGAATTTTTTCAGTATAAAGAACTGGATGGCTATGGCACTGGGGCGACGCAAAAAGGCGCACCTGCCCTACGTCGCGCCTTTGACTTACCTCCTGGAGAGCGAATTGCAACCTACTACGAAGATGAAATGGGTCGAGTCGTTTTGGAGATTGGGCCGATCGGGTTTTTGCTGTGGTACGGGCTGAGACTTAGTTTGATCGTGGCCCTTTGGGATGTGTTTCGGCGATCGAAAGATCCATTTCTGGCCCAGATGGCCCTTGCTGCATTTTTGATTCACTTAATCAATATTCGGAGCCAGTTGGTTTTCCACCATACCTTCGCCCTTTACTACTGGTTCCTTAGCAGTTTTATTTTTATCATTCCCCGCTTAGAGCAGGCAGAGAACTGGTATCGCGGACTTACCGCTCCCGTCCAACGGCTCCCGCAGCCCATGCCAGCCCCAGCCCACCTCCTCACTCCTACAGAATAGAAATTCGCGCTGGATAAATATTTTCTGAGGGTGCAAATCATTGGGGGCAACCATGGCTATTCCGTCTATTTCTCTGGTGCATCCAACCGGCAATCCCAACTCCCGTGAGGCTGCCCTTGCTTTGGGAGAGGCAGGGCTACTGCGGGACGTGATTACGACGATCGCCTATGATCCCCGCCGTGCTACCAAGGCATTAGCTCGCCTCCCACAAGTGCTTCAGTCCTCGATCGCTGGGGAGTTGGGGCGACGAACCTGGCTCCCTCCCCCTAGAGCCACCGTGCGAACTCATCCCTATCGAGAAGCATTTCGGGTATTGTTGACCCGTTCTGGCATGGCGCGCCGCTTGGGATTGAATTACCAGAGCCTCACGGATTGGATCTATGCGTCCCTCGATCGCCACGTTGCCCAAGCGCATTTGAACGGACTCAAGGCAATCTACGCCTACGAAGATGGAGCGGCAACCACCTTCCAAGCCGCCAAGCAACAGGGTATTCTTTGTCTGTATGATTTACCCATTCTGTTTTATCAGATGAGCCGCCAGATTCAGGCTGAGGAAGCAGAACGATTCCCAGAGTTAGCCTCGGCTTTACAGGCTGCCCAAGAGCCGCAGTGGAAGCTCGATCGCAAGGAGCAGGAAGTCCAGTTAGCCGATCACATTTTTGTCGCGTCATCCATCACCAAGCAATCCTTGCTGAGTGCGGGGATCGAGTCGGCTAAGGTGAGTGTGATCCCCTATGGGGCACCAACGGCTTACTTTCAGCCTCAAGCGAAGACCGATCGCACCTTTCGCGCTTTATTTGTCGGCCGGCTAGAACCCCGCAAGGGAATCCATTATCTGTTGGCCGCATGGAAAGCTCTACAGTTAAAGGACGCAGAGTTGGTGCTAGTGGGGATCAATGCCTTTCCTCAAGGCTGGTTGTCCCAGTATGAAGGAGATTTCCGCTACGTTTCCTCCGTTCCCCATGCGTCCTTGGGTGAGTACTATACCAGTGCCAACGTTCTTGTATTCCCTTCTTTAGTGGAAGGATTTGGCTTGGTTTTACTAGAGGCGATGGCGTGCGGCATTCCTGTGATCACGACTTGCAATACTGCCGGGCCTGATATCGTGGAGAATAATCTCGAAGGCTTTATTATTCCCATCCGAGATGTTGCAGCGTTGCAGGAAAAGCTGGATTGGTGCTACCGTCATCCCTTAGAGTTAGCTGAAATGGGCAAAGCGGCTCGGAGAAAGGCGGAGCAATTGACATGGAAATCCTATCGAGAAAGCTTAGCGAATCAGGTTCAAAGGATTATTAACATAGGCGGGAAACAGTGAAAATTTTGCACGTTATCCCCTCGTTGAGTCCCCAGCGGGGTGGCCCCACGGAAGTTGCGCTCAAGTTAGTCAAAGCCCTGCGAGAAAGCGGTGTGGACGCTGAGATTGCCACCACCAACGACGATGGGGAAACTTTATTAGACGTGCCCCTATACGATCGCACCTCCTATCAACAGGTTCCCGTCTGGTTTTTACCGCGCTTTTCACCACCCCTGAAGGAGTTTATTTTCTCCAGCGCTTTGACTCAATGGCTATGGCAACACATTCCCACCTATGACGTGCTGGATCATCACTACCTGTTTTCCTACGCGCCCACCTGTGCTGCCACGATCGCCCGCCACCACCACGTTCCCTACACCGTTCGCACCATGGGACAACTGGCTCCTTGGGCCCTGGCCCAAAGTCGGCTGAAAAAGCAAATTTACACCGCTCTAGTGGAACGGCGCAACTTGGAACAGGCTGCGGTCATTCACTGCACCTCAATAGGAGAAGCAGCAGATGTGCGGAACTTCGGCATCAAAACTCCCACCCTGACCTTGCCCTTGGGCGTTGAGTTGCCTACATTGTGGCCCGATGCTCAGGCAAAGTTGCGATACACTTACTCGATCGCCCCAGAAGTGCCGATCGTGTTATTTCTCTCGCGACTGCACTATAAAAAGCGCCCCGACCTGTTGTTGGAAGCGCTGGGGCAACTGGCGGCTCAGGGTCACAATTTTCATCTCATTCTGGCGGGATCAGGGGATGCTGCTTACGTGGATTCCCTCACTGAGTTGACTGCAACGCTGGGGCTAGCCGATCGCACCACCCTGCCTGGATTTGTCACGGGTACAGCCAAGGACTTATTGCTTCAGGGATCAGATTTTTTTGTTCTGCCCTCCTTCTCAGAAAACTTTGGGATCGCTGTGGCGGAAGCGATGGCGGCGGGTCTGCCGGTGATTGTGACTCCGGGAGTTCAGATTGCCCCAGAAATTGCCGCAGCCAAGGCAGGATTGGTGGTGGATGGACTAGCGCCCCTGGTCACAGCGCTGACCCAGTTGCTGACGGCACCAGGACTCCGGCAGCAGTTGGGAGCGAATGGGAGGCAGTTAGTCACTCAGCGCTATTCTTGGCAGTCGATCGCCCAGAGCTTAGCATCGGTCTATGCAGAAATTGCTCAGCTTGCCCCCAACAGCCGCTACAATCAGGCGGCAAAGGTGTAGCTTTTCTCCACCATGGGCGATGTGCAACTTTCCTGAAACACCAGCCACTACCGCCCTCACCCTAGTCCTCTCCCAAAGGGAGAGGGAACCAGAAATGTCCGAAAGCCCTTCTCCCCAGGGAGAAGGGTTGGGATGTAGCTTGCTTCCCGAAGGGTGGGCAAAATAGTTGCACATCGCCTAAACACATCGCCGCTAACCCAGACACCCTATGTCCTATTCGCAACGCTTACTTCAGCAGGGCAGCAGTTTAACCCGTTTGGCCCATCAGTCTCGATTTAATAAAGTCCTGGATCTGATTCGGCAAAATCACTACACACAAGCCCTGGACTATGGCTGCGGCGATGGCTGGTTACTCCGGAGTGCCTACAACCAAGGATTAATCAGCAGTGGCATAGGGGTAGACACCGCTGACTACATGCTGGCGGCCTGCCACGAACTGTTTGCAGAGGTGCCGGGGTTTCAGTTTTGCCGACCGAGAGACGTGGTGAAAACGATCGCGCCCCACAGTTGCGATTTAGCCATGTGTACCGAAACCCTGGAGCATGTGATCGACCCGGAAGCCGCGCTGGAGCAGATTTTGTCCTACTGCAAACCCGATGCCCATCTCATTATTTCGGTGCCGATCGAAGTGGGCCCTTCCCTCTTGGTGAAGCAAGCCGGGCGCTATTTGGCAAATTTGAAGGGAGCCTACGGGTACGAACGCTATACGCCCCAGGAATTATTTACGGCTACGGTTTTGTGGGATGCCACCCGCTTCCCGTCGTCCCACTCCATCCCCGTTGATGAGATTTCCGAGGAATCCCTAGAGGGCGCTTCAGGACGGGGACACAAGGGGTTTGACTATCGCAAAATCGAACAGTTGTTGCAGCAGAAATTGACGATTCAACAGCGAGTCTTTTCGCCATTCCCGTTGCTGGGTAATCTGTTCAATAGCACTGTGATTTGGATTTGTCGTCTTGCCTAAACTTACAAAACGACTTGTCTATAGGATAGTTGGGGCAACGATCGCGCTTCTAATTGTCACCGAACTCATCCTCCGATTGGCGTTTGGCTTTGGCAGTCCAGTGCTATTTCAAGCCGACTCCTACACGGGGTATCGCTTTCAGCCCAATCAGCAGCGGGTGCGCTTCGGCAAACGGATTAACTACAACCAATACTCCCAGCGATCGGAGACCATCACGCCCACCAAAACTCCAGGGGTGTTGCGAATTCTGATGATCGGAGATTCTGTCTTGAATGGCGGTAGCCCGATCGACCAAACTCAGACGATTACCGAACTACTGGAAGCCAAAATTGCAGCCGTTGGGCATTCTGTAGAAGTCCTAAACGCTTCTTCTGGATCGTGGGGCATCGGCAATGCTCTGGGCTACCTGCGCCAGTTTGGCACCTTCAACAGCGATGGAGTCATTTTGGAAATCGGCACGAATGACCTGACTCAACCCACCAGCACCCGTCAGCGTCTCGATCGAGAACCGGGATATCCCAGCCGCGCCCCCCTGCTGGCGATCGAGGAAGTGGTATCTCGCTATCTGTGGCCCCAAATCGCAGGCAGGCTAGGATTTTCCACTGCCACACCCGGAGAAATCCCCACGGCGGTTGATCCGGCTCGGCAAGCAGCCTTGAACCGTCAGGATTTGACCACGACCTTAAAGTTAATTCGCGACCAGGGTATTCCCGTGTTCGTCGTGTTCGTACCCGCCCTCCGAAACCTCATCCCAGTCTTTAATCAGCCAGACTATAAAGCCGAACTATTGCAACTGCTGCAAGCCTCTCAAGTTGTGGCGATCGATACGCAAGCGGCATGGGCAAATCTACCTTCTACCACCATGTCCACCTATTTTCGAGATGATAATCATCCAACCGTGGTAGGAAATCAGGCGATCGTCGCTGAGCTATTTCAGCAACTCTGCACCAGCGGCAAATTTCCACCCTGCCAACCCAAGCGCGGATAGGTTCAGAAAGGTCATACCAGCTGAACGTAGATACTGTGCATCTACGGATACTAATCTGCTGGTCAATTTAGGGATTGAATGCTGTGGGCAAAGCACATGCTACGCGAACGCCCGTGCAGCGGCAACATCTTCCTCAGAAATCTGGAATTTACAATCCCAACAGACGAAATAGCCCAAACACACCTGTGATTGGTGCAAGGAGTGGGCCCAGGATGGCTCCCGTTATTTCCGCAGTGCCAATGATCCCAATGCGATTGACCACGATCGTGTCATTGTTTTGCAATGCTGGATTACTCGATTCATTGACTCCTTGGGCAAGATTCACAGGGATATCGCGCTTTTCCACCGTGCCATTGGGGTTGAGGCGAATCAGTTGCACCGAACCCTGTTCTGCCTTATTGCTAAATCCCCCCGCAGCCAACAGCGCCAAGTTCAATGGAGAGTTGGGCTGCACCTTCAGGGCACCGGGACGGGCTACCTCACCCACCACATTAACTGTGATCTCGTCGGGAGAAAAACTGGCGATCGCAATCTCTGAGGCTTCGCTCTGGCTAATTTTGTCTGCCAGTGGAATGATCACCGTATCTCCATCTTGGAGCGGTAAATCCTGACGCAGATCCCCCGACTTCAATAACTCCCAGAAATTGACATCCACAATCTGCTCATCCCCTTGCTTTGTGGGGCGACGGACTTGAATGCGGCGAATGTCGGCGGTTTGGGTAATGCCCCCTGCAATTTGAATCGCACGAGTCACCGTCGGCAAGGGCGGTGCTGAGCCACCACCGGGGGATTGAGCATCGACCCCACCCGCGATCGTATAGGGTCCGGGACGACGCACCTGACCGACCACAGAAATCCGAATGGGGCGATTTTCCTTGGAAGCAAAGCTGGTGTTGACCAACTGGGTTGCCTCTGCCAAGTTCAAATCAGTGGTGGTGGGGATGAACACACTATCTCCATCTCGCAGCAAAATATCCTGGCGCAGATCCCCAGCACTAGCCAACTGCCAGAGATCTAGGGTCAAAATCTGGTCGGCTCCATTGTTGAGCGATCGGGGACGGCGCACCTGAATTTGTCGCACGTTAGCGGATTGCGTCATGCCCCCTGCCATCAAAATTGCCCGTGTCAAGGTCGGAGGGCCAGCTTCAGTGGTGGGGGTGTAGGAGCCGGGACGGTTTACTTCTCCAGCGATGGCGATCGTGATGGGGCGCTGGGTCAACAAACTCAGGGTGACGATCGGCCGCTTCAAATAAACCTCAAACCGCTTGGACAGGTTTGCTGAGGTTTGCTTGAGGGTCATGCCCCGCACAGGAACAGTGCCCACTAGAGGCAAGTTCAGGGTGCCATCAGTCAAGATCTGATACTCGCCGCTATACTCCGGCACGTTAAAAATGTCGAGCTTAATCCGATCGCCTGCTCCCAGCAAGTAGCCATCATCCACCTGAACGGGGTTGGCGGGATTGAGGGTAGGAATTCCCGATGCTGGCTTCAAAGGCGCTATGACTGGCTTGGGAGGGCTAGCCAGAGCAGAGGTTCCGCAAACCCCGCTGACAAGAATTAAACTCAAACAAGCCCAGGATTGGAGCAATCTGGATTGCTGACGACGCTTTTGCATGAGGTGACTGGGGGTTCAGGTGGCTGGGACGGGACATCAGACAGAAATCAGACTGGTACCTAACTGACATCTATAGGTGATGTGCAACTTTCCCGAACTGCCCTCACCCCAACCCCTCTCCCAGAAGGGGAGAGGGGCTAAGACCTAGATCGGCTCCCCTTCTCCCTAGGGGAGAAGGGGCTGGGGGATGAGGGCAGACTTTAAGTTGCACATTGCCTATCTATATTAATCAATTAGGCAAATTTATCTGGATCACGAGCGGTGCTGCTGGACGCTCATGGGAAGTATATACGTTGTGGTTGGATCGCGATCCGTGAATCTCAGCAGCCGATGAATCGCCCTCAGCAACAGCATTTTAACGTTACAAAATTTATTACTTGATGCCCCCAGATCCAGATGCCGATCGTTAGCACCGATCGCTCAAATCAGCAACGCTAACCTGACAAATTGTGGTTAGGATAGGGGAACTCATCAGGTTGTGATTTCAGTCTCCTTAAATAAGGAGTACTTGTGCATTTATAGTTTTGTGGCTTGTCGTTCTATGGCTTGCGATTCTGTCGAAGACTCTGGCGAGATTCCCGGATGCTCAAACGAAGCCTCTGAACAAGATTCCTAAATTCTTGCAGAATTCGAGGATCTGAACTGTTAGGTCAACGCCATGCAACTCAAGTTCTTAAATTAGGGTAAACAGCGAAACGATCGCCCGTACAATCTAGCAAGTCATCCTCCAAGAGTTCTTTCAAGCTTCTCAGAGGGTAGCCACTTTACAGCGAGTAAATCATTTGCTTTTGGGAATTAGCCAACGAATTCAACAATGGCTGGGAGTTAAGCCGAAGGCATCCCCCAGAACCGATCGCCTGCGACCACGTACCGGCGTCACTTGGGTGATTCCGGGAAAATTGGCTGTGGGGGGGTCGCCCCGACCGGGGGATAGTGTGGCACTGGCTCAAGCGGGCATCAAGGTCATTTTCTCTCTGTGTGCAGAGTGTGAAGAAGTGTTGCCAGAGGATGTGACCCAGAGCTTTCATTGCCTGCGCCTTGTCCTGCCCGACAGCCATTACAAGAGTGAAATTAAATCTAGTCAATTAACGGCAGCGATCGATATTGTCCAGCACAGTATCGACAATCAACTCCCCATTTACGTGCATTGCTTGGCTGGCATCGAACGATCGCCCACGGTTTGCATTGCCTACCTCTGCCAATCTCAGCACTTGGAACTTTGGGAAGCGTTAAACTGGTTAAAGCAATGCCATCCGCCTTCCATGCCCACGGAGTCTCAATTGCGAGTAGTCCGACAATATATTAAGGAGCAACGGTCGCGATCGTCTGCGAGTGAAATCAGCACATCGTGAATGTTATGAACATGAACGTCATCAGGTCATCTCGGAAAACCCTGTATGTTCTAGGACTTGTTACCTTTGCTCTGGCAGCCATTACCTATAAGCCCTTTGCCATTGTAAATGCGGGAGAGCGGGGTGTGCTGATGCAGTTTGGGCGAGTGGAAGATCGCGTTCTAGGCGAGGGCTTTCACCCCATCCTGCCAATTATCAATTCTGTGCAGACTATCAGTGTGCGGGTGCAGAAGAATGATATTAACTCCCATGCAGCTTCCAGAGATTTACAAGACGTTAACATCGAGGTGGCAGTGAATTGGCACATTGATCCAGCTCAAGCAAACCGGGTGTTTCAACGCATTGGCACCGAAAGTGATGTAGTGACGCGAATTTTGAATCCAGCCGTTTCAGAAGTGGTGAAGGCAACGATCGCCAAGCGCAATGTCGAAGAAATTCTGGTTCAACGCACGGAACTGAAGAACGACATTGACACGCAGCTCGCGAAACGATTGGAAACCTATGGGCTAGTGGTGGATGATGTGTCTCTGGTAGACTTCGTTTTCTCGCCAGAGTTTAACAAAGCGATCGAAGCGAAACAGGTCGCTGAACAACAGGCTAAGCAAGCCACATTTTTGGTTCTCAAAGCAGCTAAGGAAGCTGAGGCAGAAATTAACAAAGCCAAAGGACAAGCCGAAGCCCAGCGTCTCCAGCAGCAGACCTTAACGCCCATCTTGTTGCAGAGACAGGCGATCGAAAAGTGGGATGGCAAGTTTCCCACTGTCATGGGTGGTAGTGGCGCTTTGCCCTTCATCAACATTGAGCCATCGAATTCGTCCCAGACTCAGCCGAGATAACGGTCAATTTCCCCGCAAGAAATTACTAAATGCATCGCTCGTGTCTGAGGCGTTCGTTACCAAGGTGAGTCCACGGATAGGTGCTGAATGTTGCAACCCATTCAGTAGACCTGCTCCCATTCAATCTAGCTTTTTATGGATAGCCTCCTAGAATAATGAAGAATGAATGACGAATTATCCTATCCTGCTAAAACGCCAAGGTTAATGAAATGAAATCCAACTTTGTCACGGGAATCACCGCGATCGCGCTAGTCATGGCAACCTTGTTACTTCTGGGATTGACGCTCCTAAAGCCCTTTGTGATTGTGAATGCGGGTGAACGGGGAGTAGTCATGAAATTTGGGCAGGTGCAAGAACAAGTTTTGGGAGAAGGAATACATGCGATCGTGCCGATCGTCACCACAATTCAGCGATTGAGTGTCCGCGTCCAAAAGCATCAAATTCCCGGTGAAGCCGCCTCCAAAGATCTCCAGGACGTATTCACCGACGTAGCTCTCAACTGGCACATTATTCCCAACGAAGCCAACGCTGTATTTCAGCAAATTGGCACCGAAGAGCAGGTCTTGCAGCGGATCATCAGCCCTGCTGTGGAAGAAGTATTGAAGGCCGTGATGGCCCGCTACACCGCCGAAGAAATTATTACCAAGCGAGAAGAAGTGAAGGCAGGGGTAGATGAGTCGTTAACCGATCGCCTAGCCAATTATCACGTCGGGGTGGATGATATTTCTCTGGTAAATGTTCATTTCTCTGCCCGCTTTAGCGAAGCTGTGGAAGCCAAGCAAATTGCTGAGCAGGAAGCCAAGCGAGCCGATTTTGTGGCGCTGAAAGCCACGAAGGAAGCCGAAGCTGAAGTTAATCGCGCTAAGGGACTGGCAGAAGCGCAGCGGCTCCTGCGAGAAAACCTGACCTCTGAGTTGCTTCAGAAGCAAGCGATCGACAAATGGGATGGCAAATTTCCCACAGTGCTAGGCGGCAGTGGTGCCTTGCCCTTCCTCAACATCGACACCTCCGGCGGCATCGCCAAACGCTAGTAGTCTGTCAATCATTAATTGACGGGTAGCTGAAAGCTGGGAGGTTAGTTGGAGTTAAATTTTGAGGGTCTTCGACCCCTCAAAATTTTCTTGAC
>JARCMD010000066.1 GCA_030248885.1 Leptolyngbyaceae cyanobacterium MP9P1.79
AAAGGCTGCACTCCCGTTGCAGGGTAGCGATCGGACGATCGGCTGAATAAGCGCATGGCCGCTTCCGCCAGATAGTGGTATGTCTGTTGAGGTGCAGTGAGAGAAGCCCGTAGTAATCGTTGTATCCGTTGTGAAAGAGACATAATCCCCTCCTAATTATTGTTGTGTTGGATTGTTATATTTAATTGTTGAATTAGGTGTCCTTCAAGCATTTGCTGGAACCTGAAATCCCCATATTTCCAGCTTATCAAGCTCCATAGCTAAGGTATAAAGTTGCAACAACTCGCAACCGCTCCTCACAAATCCTCACAAACTAGAATGGGTATCGTTGAGTATACCCATGACATTGGTCATAGCTGGAGTCGTGACTTTATGTCGATGTCCTACCTGGGCTAAGCTTGTAGGATTAAGTCATCAACCAACTAACTGCTTGGTAACACTGTTCACTCTTCTGCAACACCTATGTTGAACTCGACTTTACCGTTGTTTCCTAATCCTGAGTTCGAGCCTCTGTTTACCGTGAATCAATTCCTAGAGTTCACCGATCGCCTCCTTGAACCCTTGGGAATGAATGTTCCCGCGATCGTGGAGATTGAACTGTTGCGATCGTTGTCCAGTGGCACCTTTGGGCGGGCTTGGGCAGATTTCATTGACCAAAACAACCTGACTGTGTTCACAACTGGGATTCGACGGAAGCAACTGCATGATGGAGTACATATCCTCACGGGCTATGGTAGTGATTCGATCGGGGAAGCAGAAGTCCAAGCATTCTTGCTGGGAGCGAAATTCAGCCCGTTCAACATGGTAATCCTTGTGGGATTACTCCGTATGAGTCGCCGCAAACTGGGACAACAACAGTTCTGTCAACAACTCGCCTCCATTCGTCAGCGGCTTCGCACTGCCTATCAGCGCGGTCATCAAGCTCAGTTCGATCCCGACACCTAGCAGCCGGAGCTACTTTGGCACCTGCCGATCGCTGATGTGCAGGCTATCTTTCACGTTTAAGTTCCCATCGGTTCCATTCCACGACTTAACCGTTGACAATCAACCCATTCAACTCAACAACAACTGGAGAGCATCATGAAATCAATTCAATCAAGTCTGGCAGTTTCCCTCATCGGGGTGGCGATCGTTCTGAGTACCGTGATCCCTGCGTCGGCTCGTCAAGTGACTGGCCCTAGAGGTAGCAATGCCAGTGGTACTGGAGTCGTCGTGCCTAACCGTCAAGGGGGTTACACAGGCAACGGACAGGGCACAGCCAATGGTGTAAATGGCGGCACAGCCAACGGTCAGGGTCGCTTCCAAACCAATGGTCAGGGAACAGGAACTTACAGCGGCAGCGGCACCGCTACAGTCCCAAATGGCAATAGCGCCAGTGGCACAACCAGTGGCACGGAAACATATAACTCCTCAACTGGAACTTACAATGGTAGCAATACCACATCGGTGAATGGATCTAATGGGGGTAGCGCGACCTGCAATGTGCAAACCCAAGCTCAGCGGGGGCAACGCGGTAATGTGAATCATAGTTGTACAAACTCTGGCACCAGTTCCAAGAAAAAGTAAGCGTATAGAGCTTTCCAGCCTTAATAGGAGATAAAGAATACTCCATAGCAAGGGACTTAATCTCCTGGCTATGGAGTATTTTTTACCTTGTACTTATTTGGGAATTGCCACAAACGTCGTTTCAGTGGAAATGTCCTATTTCAGCAGTTCTAGCTCGAATCTTATACCCTTATTCATAGGCACTCAGAAGCCGGGTTACCAAACCAACCAGAGATTTGATGCAACTATCTTTGCGAGACATCCGGTTTTCCCTCTGGGTTTGGAATCTCAGAGATACAATTTGGAACTTTATCCGCCACTACAACGATCGGCAGAGACAGATCATATCCCCTCCTATCAAGGTTTTTTCTCTGTCCTTTCCTAGTAGTCTGTCAATCATCAATTGACGGGTAGCTGAAAGCTGGGAAGTTAATTGGAGTTAAATTTTGAGGGGTCGAAGACCCTCAAAATTTTCTTGATAGAACACTAGTGCAAGCTGGTAGAAATAACTGAGCAGCACTAAAAACTAAAAACTAAAAACAATCCCCCTAACTGGTCAGAAACTTCTGCCAAGCTTCACTAGGCACTTCCCCATTTAACTACGCTGCAATGCATTTATAGTTTGAGAGAAAGACAGGAACTCATCTAAGATCGGAATCGAGGGATGCGTGGACTCTGCTCAGGCTTGCTACTTTTGGGGCGGCAGCCTTAGGGAGAAACCATCTCTGCCAGTCCTTTTCAATTTTCTGTTGCCATGCAAGCCCGTCGTATTGCCCGTGAACTCGCTCTGTTGAGTATTAGTCAATTTCCTACAAACCAGGATAAGTTGGAGGAGCAGCAGTTGCAGGGGTTTGTCTTGGCAGCGATTCGCACCTTGACAGCCGAAGTTCATGACGCACTGGAAGCAGCCGCAGCAGAACTGACTCAAGGACAAGCTCGGATGCTCAATAGCGAGCTTCGAGCGATCGATCTTCAAAGTGCGAGGGCAATGTTACAGGAGACGATCGAGCAAACCCAAACGGCGATCAATCGGCTAGGCACGGCGATCGAACTGCCAGAAATGATTCAACTTGCTAACCAGCAGGACGTTCGCGACTACACTTTCCAAATTATCAGTACTTTTAATGATCATCGGGCTGAGGTGGATGCACTCTTGGAGCAATCCCTGGTAGATTGGCAATTAACTCGCTTGGCACGGATCGATCGAGATATTTTGCGAATTGCGACGACGGAGATTGTATTCCTCAAGCTTGCCGATCGGGTCACCATCAATGAAGCGGTAGAGTTAGCCAAGCGTTACAGTGGCGAAGATGGGCATCGATTCATCAATGGAGTGCTGCGGCGAGTTACGGATCAACTCAAGAACCCCTTGGGAAGGTCATCTTGAGGAGTAAAGATTTCAGTTAGACTCCAATCACGGGATTTGTTGATGTAAGTAGCTGGATGCAATTAAACTAAAGATGATTTTGGGGGTGGAGGGGGTGAAACCCCCTGCCTGGGGGCGAAGCCCCCACTCCCCTTTTTACAATTAATTACACCTACCTACTTATGAGCAACCAGCTTGCTCAATGATGTCAGTCAGTTAGTGCAGATAAATTACTGGATGTCCTATGTCTTTTAATTGGTTTCGTCGTCAGCATGACGCTCCAGTTGAGAATTCTCAAGTTGAGCCAGGGGAAAAGTCAGAGCAACTTGAGCCTGAGAAAGCTGAGTCTCAAGCAGACGTAGAAGGACAAACATCAGAGGATTATTTGAATTGGGCCAAAATTGCCTACGAAAATATTCGCAAACGGCAGCAGGAGCAGGCACAGGAGAGTGACGGTGCTGCGTCAGAGGATGCGATGAGTATTTCCCAGGAAACTACGGTTGAGGAAACTACGGCTGAGGCTGAGCAGATTCAACCAAGTTTAGCTGAAAGCAGCGAGTCAGCCTCTGATGCAGAACCAGTAAATGCCACGGTTGCTTCCGCAGATAGTTTGATTAATCCTGGCTCAGAAATTGCTCTAACTCCTAACGAGACTGAAACTGAGAATACACCAGCATCTACATCTGCTCCGCTTCCCTTTTGGGCCCAGGCTGAGGCCGATCGCCAGACTCGGCTAGAGCGGCTGAAGGCAAACGCGATAGATGAAGCAGCGGCGGTATCGCCAGCGGTGACTGCTGAGCCTGAGTCTGAGGCGACCAATTTACTCCTGGATGAGGGGTTTCTTTGGTCCTCTGGGGTGCTAGCAGCCCAAGGCCGACGGGCTGAAGATATTTCAATTGAAGAAATTACCTGGCTAAAGCGCTTACGACAGGGGTTAGACAAGACCCGCCGTAGTTTAATTAACCAACTGCGGGCGATCGTTGGGCAGGGGCCCCTCAACGAGGATGCGGTTCACTCGATCGAAGATCTATTACTCCAAGCCGATGTGGGCATTGAGGCAACCGATCGCATCATTGGCAAGTTGCAGCAAAAACTCAGGGAAGAAGTATTGCCTCCAGAGCAAGCGATCGCCTACTTGAAAGAAATCCTGTGTGAGATGCTAGATAATCCGGCGGGTAAACCCATCAGCCCTGTTTTTGCCCCTGAAAAAGAGACTTTGAATATTTGGCTGATTACGGGGGTTAATGGTGCAGGCAAAACGACCACGATCGGCAAACTGGCACACATTGCTCAAAAATCCGGCTACCAGTGTCTCATTGGGGCGGCAGATACCTTCCGGGCAGCGGCGGTGGAGCAGGTAAAAGTTTGGGGACAGCGGAGCGGCGTGGAGGTGATTGCCAATCCAGGACAGAATACTGACCCAGCCGCAGTAGTATTTGATAGCATCACGGCAGCTCGATCGCGGGGCACTGAGTTGTTGCTGATCGACACCGCAGGGCGCTTACAAAACAAGAAGAACTTGATGGATGAACTCAATAAGGTGCGTCGCATCATCGATAAAAAAGCTGGCACTGCCAAAATTGAGTCGCTATTGGTTTTGGATGCCACCCTGGGACAAAATGGGCTACGTCAGGCTGAGGTATTTCTGGCAGCCGCTCAACTTACGGGCGTTGTCTTAACAAAGCTGGATGGCACAGCCAAGGGCGGAATTGCGTTGGCAGTCGTGCAGCAATTGGGCTTACCAATTCGCTTCATCGGTGCAGGTGAGGGAATCGAAGACCTGCGTCCCTTCTCTAGCTATGAATTTGTGGAAGCCCTATTGAGTGGCTGAAATAATCAACTAAAAATGGATTCACAAAAGGTTTGAAATTGGGACAATAATGCATAGGTTATCAAGTTTTTGTGTGATCAATAACTAATCATAAACTCACTAGTAGAGGGCTTAACAGTGGAAGACGCTGCAATGAATTTGGAAAAGGTTCGACAACATTTTGAGAATGCTCCCTATCCAAGAATTCCATTAGAAGCATCTCCTAAAAATAACTTGGATACGCTCTATGTCCACAATATTCTGACTCCTTTCTATCTCAGAAACCAACAAGTTTTAGACATCAAAGAGACAGTAATTTTAGATGCTGGATGTGGCAGTGGTTATACTTCTTTAATCATGGCAGAGTCCAACCCCGGCGCGAAGATCGTAGGGATTGATATCTCAGAACAATCAGTCAAGTTAGCCAGGGAACGGTTGCAATACCATGGCTTTGAGAATGTTGAATTTCATGCCATACCTATTGAAGAATTACCTAGCTTGGGATTGGAATTTGACTACATTAATAGTGATGAAGTCCTTTATCTGATTCCTGACCCTTTAGCAGGACTGAAGGCCATGCAATCCGTCTTGAAACCCGGAGGAATTTTGCGGACGAATCTGCATAGTTCTCTTCAGCGAGCTTTTTACTACAGGGCGCAGGAAGTATTCAGAATGATGGGTTTAATGGATGGTTCTGTAGAAGAACTAGAGGTTGAATTGTTGAGGGAAATGATGCGATCCCTTGACGATCAAACCTATCTTAAAGTCTTGCTGTGGAAACCTGTTTTTGAAACCGATGAAGAAGCAGTGCGTGCCAATTTGCTACTTCAGGGAGATAAGGGTTTCACGGTACCAGAAATGTTTGCACTTCTAGAGGCTACGAATCTAGAGTTTTTTAGTATGGTGCAATGGCGACAGTGGGATTTGATGAGCTTGTTCAAAAACCCAGCCGATTTGCCGCCATTTTTAGCTATGAGCTTGCCAGAGGCAACGGTTGAAGACCATCTCCACCTCTTTGAACTGCTCCAGCCTATCCATCGCCTACTCGATTTTTGGTGTGGACATCCCAATCAAGCTCGTTCCTTTACTCCCGTTTCAGAGTGGGATGAGGCAGATTGGCATCGTGCAAGGGTGCATTTGCATCCCCAACTTCAAGCTCCCCAGGTTAAAGCAGATTTACTGGAATGTATTCGGACTCAGCGATCGTTTGATTTCAGTCGCCATATCTCGGCACCCACGACCAAGGCGATCGTCGTTGAAAGTGATCAAGCTGCCTGCCTGCTTCCATTGTGGGAAGGCGTGCAAACTGTGACGGCTTTGGCAGATCGCTGGCAAAAACTTAGACCCGTTGATTGTTTGACGTTGGGGCCTGTCGATGCACGCTTAGCGTTTGAGCAAGTGCAACGATTACTTGTCCGTCTAGAAGTTTTTCTTTACGTGCTACTAGAGCAACCCTTGTAGGAGTGGAGTCTTGAAAAACAGCGAAACCCGCTACTAGAGCGGGTTTCTATTGATCGGAGCGTAGGGATTTGAACCCTAGACCTCCACTACCCCAAAGTGGCGCGCTACCAAGCTGCGCTACGCCCCGTTGCGCTTTACAAGCTTAGCATAGGGAATAGTTATCAGTTATAGGTAAAGGTCAAATCAGTTACTTTTAAGTTAAATAGAACGTAACTACTCAGCCTACCCTCACCGTTCGGCTGAGCGCTCACGTCGAAGTCTAA
>JARCMD010000067.1 GCA_030248885.1 Leptolyngbyaceae cyanobacterium MP9P1.79
CCAAGAGGTCAACAATTTTATCTTCTCCTGTCGTCAGGTCAGCGAAATGTTCCTGCTGTAAAAATCGCACTGAGTTGCGATCGAGAGTCTGGGCAACTTGGGGTAGAAATAGTTCTAAGAATTCAATGAAGAAGGTGGAGAGGAGTTCTTTGAACAGACGGTCGTGGTCAGTCATAGAGGAACTTAAGTTAGTTCAGATGATCTTACTACGACCTTCGCTAACGTGTAAATGTTAAAGCTGCGGGGAAACATGAGAATGGGACAGAATATGACCTGAGACGAACGATCGCACCTCACCCTTGGGAAGCTGGAGGAGCAGATGTCCGCGATCGTTGATTCCGGCGGCTTCTCCTGAAATTTCCACACCGTCTAATTGGATGGTAATTGGGTGTCCAATGAGCGCATCTCGACTACGAAGGGCAGGTAATAGGACAGATAATCCTGTGCTGTTATGGGTATGTTTGTCCGATCGCAGCAATCCCGCTGTTTGTAATAGGTAATGACGTAATCGTTCTAATAGAGAGATTTCATCGGGGACGATCGGCGAAATCTGGTGCAGGCTCATGGGTTGACCTACGGCGCTAGCGTCCAGTCCCGCTTGGTCAAAATCCACATGGCGATTAAGTCCAATCCCAACCACGGCGCGTCCCACTGCTCCAGTGGTGCTGGCTTCGCACAAAATACCTGCGAGTTTTCGCCCCTGCCACAGCACATCATTGGGCCACTTCAACCGTAATAATCCTTCGCTACTGGGCAACAAATCTTCAATGGCATAAATCACGGCTAGCCCAGCCGCCAAACTGAGTGTAGGTAAATGGGCAGCGGGGATGGAATCGAGAATAATACTAGCAGTCAATACTCCTGGTGGAGCATACCAAGTACGCCCATGTTGCCCGCGTCCAGCGGTTTGCTGTTGAGTAAACACTACATCGCCATGCTCTAGTCTGCTACGTTCTACACTGCCATCCAAGTTATGGGCTAAGGCCCAGGTATTGGTGCTGGGACACGACTCTAGCCAGTGTAGCCATTGAGGTGGATTTGTTGGAGGTAATGCCATCAGATAAGAGGATGTTTTGTAGTGCTTGCTACGATCGCTTTGCTAGTTTACGATTATGTATGAAAACAGCAGATTGGATTCAAGAAAATTAGCTAGTTTAAAACAAGTCTAGCTATCTTGAAATTTGTCTTCGGAAAGAGGGAACATTATTCCTGGCGATCGTGTTCCGTTTTGTGTAAGGAGATGTAGAATCTAGACGATCGTACAACAATTACACACCTAACAATTATTCGCTTCTAGGGTTCCGGTCTAGTTCATTGTTGATTTAGATGTCTGGTCCAAGAGAAGCAGCCATTACTTTTGCAAAGTAGCGGTCACACGGCGGGAAAAAAGCCCGGGAGAGCCAAGCAACAGGTTTTAACTGTTGGCGGCTTCCTGGGCTTCGTTATTTCAGTCCTTGATTAATTAGTCCTTGAATTAAGGGAATACAGCATGTCTACCACACAACATTCGATCGACCCCACTTTGGTAACGTGGGATGAGGTGATTCCAGGGGGCGCATACTGGTCGCGTCTGATCAAGCGCGGTACCACCCTACGGATCGTTGCTCCAGAAGGTTCCAGAGGGGTTGCCTGCCTCTGCTACAATGCCGACAATCCGATTGAGCGGTATAATGCCGCCGATACGGCCAAGATTCAATTCAATGCCTTTCTGCAAAAGGGGATGCTGCTCTACTCCGATATGGGGCGTGTCTTGTTTTCCATCACCGAAGATACTTGCGGTTTACACGATACTCTGGGTGGGTGTAGCACTGTGACCACCAATGAGAAGTATATCGATCGGGTAGAAAAGGGCGATGGTGATTACAAGAACTCGCGGGACAACTTCCTGCTAGCGCTGACGAAACGTAACCTGGGCAAGCAAGACATCATGCCCAATCTAAACCTATTTACTCGCATTACCGTTGCACCTGAAGGGGGGCTGACTTGGGCAGAGCAAACCGCCCAACCTGGGGATTTCATTGATCTCCGCGCCGAAATGAATGCGTTAGTTGTGCTATCCAACTGTCCCCACCCCCTTGACCCCAGATCTACCTATGACTCAAAGCCGATTCGGGCGATCGTCTGGAACTCTCCCACTCCTGCTACGGATGATCTATGTAGAACGAGAACCCCAGAGGCAGTTCGCGGCTTTCAAAATACCGATGCCTACGGGTTGCAGGTAGCAGATTAAGTTTACCTCAGTAGTTTTGGAGAATTAAACAATGGTAGCGACATCAATGGAACTCGATCCACAACAGGCGGTCTACGATCGCGTCCTCGCGGCGCGCAAGCCCTGGGCCAAGGTAATTCACAAAGGGCAAATTCTGCGGATTGTGGACTTGGGCGGCAACCAAGCCGTAGATTTTTTGGTGTATAACGCGGATGATACCAGCGAACGATACAGCGCCCCCGATACTATTCGGGCCCAAGGTAATATCTTTATCACCACAGGAACCCAACTTTATTCCAATGATGGCAATGTGCTGATGACCGTGCTGAAAGACACCTGTGGTCGGCATGATACCTCCGGTGGCGCGTGTAGTTGTGAAAGTAACTCGGTGAGGTTTGGTCTCGACAAGAAATGGCAACACGCTTGTGTGGAGAACTTCCTCTACGCCCTTAAGGATTACGGCATGGGCAAACGGGATATGACGAGCAACATCAACTTCTTTATGAATGTCCCTGTCAGTGCAGACGGCACCCTAGAAATTGTGGATGGCATTTCTGACCCTGGTAGCATTGTTGATCTGCGGGCCGAAATGAATGCGCTGGTCGTCATTTCCAATTGCCCCCAGATGAATAATCCTTGCAATGGCTATAATCCCACCCCAATTCAGTTGCTAGTCTGGGATGAATAGGAGCGCGATCGGGTCTGAGAGGATGTTTTAAAAAGTACGAATTGTTGCCCGAACCGCCCCCAGCCCCCAATTCTGGGGGGTTCTGAGGTTAAAGTCCCCCACAATGGGGCCTTAGGAGATTTCTCAGAAAGAAGATGGCGCTGTAGGGACGTTCGCATAGCGTGTGCTTTGCACTTAGCATCCGGCAAATAAGCCCTTGAATCGACCAGAAAGTCATTGCCCGGATGCTTCGCCCTTCCGGTACTCCATAATCAGGTGCTATGCCGTTTCTAAAATACTTCCAACATTTTTGTGATTGATTCCATTGCCCACCTACCTCATCTACTATGTTCACCAAAGTCTTGATTGCCAATCGGGGTGAAATTGCCTGCCGGATTATCCAAACCCTCGATCGCCTAAGTATTGCTTCAGTTGCCGTATATTCCGAAGCCGATACTTATACCCGTCATGTCACAATAGCGGGGGAAGCCGTGGCGATCGGATCTCCCCTGGCAGCAGACAGTTACCTGCGTTGGGAACGAATTCTGGATGCTGCCAAGCAAACGGGGGCTGAGGCGATCCATCCAGGCTATGGATTTTTGAGTGAAAATGCTGAATTTGCCGAGGCGTGTGCCAGGGAGGGCATTGTCTTCATTGGGCCAACACCGGAGCAGATGCGGCAGTTTGGACTCAAGCACACAGCGCGGGAGTTGGCAGCACAAAATCAAGTGCCCCTATTGCCAGGAACCGGCTTGCTCCATAGCGTGGAAGAGGCGGCAACCACAGCAGAGGCGATCGGCTATCCTGTCATGATCAAAAGTACAGCAGGCGGGGGTGGCATTGGGTTGCAGCTTTGCCACAGTGCAGACAAATTGATGGAGTTATTTCAAACCGTTCAGCGATTGAGTCAGAATAATTTCAGCCAAGGCGGTGTGTATCTGGAACGGTATGTTGAGCGCGCACGACATATCGAAGTGCAGATTTTTGGCGATGGTTATGGTCGGGTTCTGACCTTGGGTGAACGGGATTGTTCTGTGCAGCGGCGCAACCAAAAGGTGATTGAGGAAACACCCGCACCGGGATTAAGTGATGACTTGCGACAGCAACTTTGTGGAGCAGCATTGCGCTTGGGGCAAGCAATTCAGTATCAATCCGCTGGCACCGTGGAGTTTGTGTTTGATGTCGATCGTCACGCCTTCTATTTTCTAGAAGTAAACACTCGCTTACAGGTGGAACATGGGGTAACCGAGGCGGTGATGGGCATTGATTTGGTGGAATGGATGGTGCGATTGGCAGCGGGTGATACCACATTCCTTGATAGTGCGCCCCCCCAACCCCAAGGACACTCGATTCAAGTGCGGCTCTATGCCGAAGATCCCGAAAAGAACTTCCAGCCCAGTTCTGGCTTGCTGACCGATGTGAGTTTCCCTGATGGCATTCGGTGTGATACCTGGATCGATCGCGGCACTGAAATTACTCCCTACTATGACCCCCTGCTGGCAAAGCTAATTGTCCATGAAACCTCACGGGAGGCAGCGATCGATCACCTAAAATCCGCCCTCGATCGCTCCTATATTGTGGGTATCGAAACCAACCTCGACTATCTGCGCCAAATCCTGGATGATGCCACCTTCTGTAGTGGGGACTTGAGTACCCGGTTCCTAGATTCTTTTCACTATGCTCCTTATACCGTAGATGTTCTAGAACCTGGAGCCTTCAGCACCATTCAGGATTATCCGGGGCGGATTGGTTACTGGAATGTGGGAGTTCCACCATCGGGGCCAATGGATCACCTGGCATTTCGGCTGGCCAATCGCTTGCTAGGCAACCCTAGCTCTGCGGCAGGATTGGAATTCACGGTCACGGGCCCAACCCTCTGCTTCAATAGTGATACCCTGATTTGCCTCACGGGTGCCCCGATGAAGGCAACCTTAAATGACAAACCAGTGCCCTATTGGACAGCAGTATCGGTGACTGCTGGTAGTATTTTGCGCTTAAAGTCTATCCAAGGCAATGGGACTCGCACTTACCTAGCAGTACGGCATGGATTTAAGATGCCAGATTATTTGGGCAGCAAATCCACCTTTACTCTGGGCAAATTTGGAGGACATTGTGGCCGAACTTTGCGCGTTGGGGATGTGCTAAAACTACATCAGCCGATCGCCACTCCATCAACTGATACATCTCCTGCACCGCTAACCTTACCCCCTGAACTCATCCCAAAATACCCCAATCATTGGGACATAGGAGTTCTCTATGGCCCCCACAGCGCACCGGATTTCTTCACGCCTGATGATATAGAAATGCTGTTTTCCACAGATTGGGAGGTGCATTATAACTCTGCTAGAACAGGGGTGCGGCTCATTGGCCCCAAGCCGCAGTGGGCGAGACAGGATGGCGGCGAAGCAGGGCTACATCCCTCAAACATCCATGACAATGCCTATGCGATCGGCACGATCGACTTTACAGGAGATATGCCGATTATTCTCGGCCCCGATGGACCTAGTTTGGGGGGCTTCGTCTGTCCCGCCACCCTTGTGCAAGCAGAGTTATGGAAATTGGGACAACTGAAACCGGGCAACACAGTACGCTTTCAACGGTTGACATTAACGGAAGCATTGCAACGGGAATTCCAGCAGGATCACCAAATTGCCACCCTACATACCGGAACAAGTCCCCAACCTCCAGCGATTTTACTACCTCCTCACTCACTCTTAAATCTGCAAACGTTGAGCGAGTCAGCGGTATTATATGAGGTAGCTGCTACTCCCGATCGCCTGGCCGTCAAGTATCGCCGCGCCGGAGACGACTACCTGTTGATCGAGTATGGCCCGCTGGTGCTGGATTTGAATCTGCGCTTTCATGTCCATGCTTTGATGGAGTGGTTGGCGGCGAATCCTCTACCAGGAATTCTCGACCTGACACCAGGGATTCGATCGCTACAAATCCACTACGACAATCGGGTTTTGGCGTTGGAGCAGTTGCTAGAAACGCTCATCGCGGCGGAGGGTGACCTGCCACCGATTGAGGCAATGGAAGTTCCCACACGAATTGTGCATTTGCCGCTGTCCTGGGATGATGCGTCAACTCAGTTGGCGATCGAGAAGTATGTGCGATCGGTTAATCCCAATGCCCCGTGGTGCCCTAGTAATATTGAGTTTATACGCCGGATTAATGGGCTAGATAGCATTGAGCAAGTGCGCGAAATTGTGTTTAATGCCAGCTACTTGGTGTTGGGTTTGGGGGATGTCTATTTGGGCGCACCGGTAGCGACACCGATCGATCCTCGCCACCGATTGGTGACCACGAAGTATAATCCAGCCCGGACTTGGACTCCAGAAAATGCAGTGGGCATTGGTGGCGCTTACCTGTGTGTCTATGGAATGGAAGGGCCAGGCGGCTATCAGTTTGTGGGGCGCACAGTGCAAATGTGGAATACCTTCCGCCAAACCGCAGAGTTTCAACCAGGTAAACCTTGGCTGCTGCGTTTCTTCGATCAGATTCGGTTCTATCCCATGCCTGCTGCGGAGTTGCTGCGCTATCGCGACGATTTCACCCACGGTAGAGTGCAACTGGAGATCGAAAATACCACCTTCAGTCTACGGCAATATAACGAGTTTTTACGATCGATCGCCCCTGAAGCAACTGCCTTCAAAACCAAGCAGCAAGCCGCCTTTGAAGCAGAGCGCGATCGGTGGGCTGCAAATCCTCTGCTCACGGCATCCACTGAAGACGTTGGGGATTATCCACCCAATGAACCCGCACTAAATCTGCCGCCCAACAGCCAAATTGTATCCGCCCATGTCACCGCCAGCGTGTGGCAAATCCTGGTGGAAAAAGGGGCAGTGGTGACAGCAGGCGATCGATTGGTGATCCTGGAATCAATGAAGATGGAAATGGCGGTTACAACCCCTATCTCTGGTCGGGCGATCGAGGTTCTTTGCATTCCAGGGCAAATGGTGGCAGCAGGACAGTCCCTGTTTGTCATCCAATCAGAGGAGCTTCAATAACTATGATTTCTGTAGCGACGGGTTTACATTATCGTTTATTGAAAACAGATGAAGCTTAAGGGCGGCAGTCAACCTTGGAAACATACCTAAGATCTCACGCCATCCGTTGCAATGTAGTTTTAAATTGCCAACTGCTTACAATTCTGTGAACTAGGCACACAAAAATATAAACATACAGCCTTAGCTTATAAAACAGTAAGACGCAAACGATTAGCAATACGTAGACAATCTACATGAGGTCGGTCTGAAATAGTTGGAGGTAAAATGATTAAAGCTCTTAGCGCATCAGAAAATTCTTCTAATCCATCATCACGGGATATCGATCGAAGGTTGTCAATTTTGTTTTGATTTATCTCAACCGAATATTCCTCGTCTATGAATATAAGTCCACGATCATAAGCGTAGTGATGCAACGCACACAAAGCAATTCCATTAGAGGTTTGATCAGTGCCCTCTTCATGGCTTACTGGTATGATATGTGCTGCTTGTACTAAATCAAGCTGAACACCACACATTGCACAATGGTGATTATATGCAGTTAAAACTCGCTCTTGAAAACTAGCATCTCTTAATCTTTTGCGAACTGAAACAATTACTGTTTGTCGACTCCAGTCAGTAGCTTCAGTCTGTGTATCGTTGATTAAATCTGGATTCTCAGCTACAGTTTCAAGGATATTGAGATCAAGTTCAGACTCTCCAAAGCTATGTAGAGCTTCTAGGGTTTTAATATATTCCACAAAGAAGCTAGGTTTGAACGCAATTGCTATCTCTTTGTTGCCCTTATTACAAGCAGAAAACCCATTCAGATGAGCATTGCGGAGGTATTGCTCACGAATCTGGATTGATGGAGAAGAACCTAAAGTACCAGAATGTTTGTTATAATCAAAGCCTGCAAAAACTTCAGCCTCATCCCACCAACCAAGAATCAGGGTTTTTCCATCAACTTCAGGTTCAAAATAATCAGTAGACAAGCCTGTAATTTGAATACGGTACTCGCTTCTAGGTCTTGCCATCCCTCCACCATGTGTTAAATTCCAGATATATACACGAATGCGGTAGCTTTCATCATCCCTATAAATTTGCAGCCTAAATGGATGAATTCTTGGGTCAGACAAATAAAGAATATTCCAGCCACACCTTGCGATAGAGCGAGTCATAATATTGAGTAGTGCAGTTTTACGCAGAACCACAACACACCTTTAAACAAGATTACTCATTAAAACGGTATTGACTGCCAATTAAGTATTCCTCATTAAGTTCAAATGACATCCATCGCCTATGTAAACTTTCTGCAACAAATCCTGTTGTATTTGAGCCTGCGAATGGATCTAATACAAGGTCATTTTCATCAGTTAAAAAGTTGATAAAGAAATCAGCAAAAGTTACTGGAAAACGTGCCGGATGAGGTTTAATCCCTGCCTCTTTACATTTACGCAAATAAACACTATTCGACTCAGTATTAGCAGCTTCAATAAGATTTGGTGGAATAGCACCTGAATTATCTTTCTGAAACTTTGTAGAAATATTATGACCACTAGGACGCAATTTAGCCTTATAGCCATTTTTTAGTAACTGTTTCATACTCTCACTGTAAGGCTTTAAGACTTTTCTATTATCAGCTTTTGGATTTTCGGTTTTTGATAACCACCAAACTACGTTAACTGAATCTTTAACCCGAATACGCCTAACCGTAACCCATTCTGCTGGGGTTGGTAGCCTCGCTGGATTATAGTGATAAAACTCTTGTGCCAAGAAAAAGCCCACTTCTTTACAAAGGCGAATCAATAACTCGTATTGATATATACTACGGACTGGATTCCCAGGAAGGTAAGCGCCTCCTAAATCAATGACGAATGAACCATTTTGAGTAAGCACTCTTTTAAATTCGTATCCAAAGGGAAGAAACCAGTCAACATAATTTTCTGCACTTTCATTTCCGTATTCCTTCTTGCGGGTAAGTGCGAATGGAGGAGATGTCAGAATCAGGTTTATACTAGAATCTTTAAGATCTTTTATAAGCTCAAGACTATTCCCCAAGTATGCTGCTCCATAACTCTGAGTGTAATAGGGTTGAATATCGACCTCTGCTTGCCTAATTATCTTTTGTCTTTGAAATAAACCTAATTGCTTTGAGCTTGCTTGAGTCATGCCCTTTAAATAGTAATTCCATAATGTTGCGCTACCTGGACAGCAATGATAGCACAGCTTCAGCTTTTTTCACGTTTGCTCTAACTCACACATTGTTTTAGTTCGATCGCCCTCGTAGGTTGGGTTGAGCCTTGCAAAATTCAACCTGCGAAGGCTACTGAAAAAACAGGATATCGTCAAATTCTTACCCTCGACTCTGACTTCTTGTTTTATTGAATTGGTGATCAATATAGCTTTGATATCATTCGAGTTTAGCGATGAAATGTGCAAGTCCAACAGCGTGCAGCAACCTATTGGCACGGACTGATGGAAAAAGGCAGATCATCTGCGAAACGACTGGGGGCGCTGCCGAGGGACAACAGGGGCGCTTTCGGCTTCTCGCTCCTCGATGTGGTGGGGTTGAAAATGTTTTTGCCACAGTTCAGGCGCATTCAGGGTTTCACCGCCGTGGGTGGTGAGGCGGCGGCGGACTTTACACAGCACTGGCGTATTGACACAGGCCCCAGAGATAATGATTTGCCCCTTCGTCAGCGCGGGTAATTCCTTCAGCAAGTCCCGTCCAGCGGATTCGACCCCATACTTCAGGCTCTCCTGATCCACCGGGTTGACAATTCGCATAATAAACTGGCTCATACATTGAGACAGCACATCGGAATCGAGTTTGCCCGGACGTTGAGTGATCAGTCCCACGCCCATACCAAACTTGCGCCCCTCGCTCAGGATCGTGCGTAGCACTGCCTTGCAGCGCGAGGGTTCATTGGCGGGGGCAAAGCGGTGGGCTTCTTCTAGCAGAATGAAGACGGGGTAGGGCAAATAGTTTTCGTCGTCTGGAGTAATTAGCTCTTTTTGAGTGTTGATGCGCGCTTGGTTGACTTGGCGCAGAATGGCGGCGCAGATGACCTGCTGTTCTTCCTGGCTAATCTCATTCATTTGCAGCACAGTCACCTGTCCCGGTTCAAACAAATCTCTAGGTGCCAGATGTTCCATCGTATCGAAGTAGGGCGATCGATCCAATCGTTCCAGCTTCCACTCTAGGGCGGGAGCCGAAGATCCCGCTTTTTCGTTACCCTCTTCATCGGTTTGGCGATCGGCATCGAATACAGCTTGAATCAGATCTTGCACATCCCAACGCGCCTGTCCTTTTTTGCGTTTGAGAAAAGCATAGGCTTTGCTGAGAATGGATTGCTGCCGATCGCTCATCTCTGGCAACAGCATCAAAATATCGGCATACTCCAGGGAAGAAACCCGAATCCGAATATCATCGGGACGCAACACCTTCACCTGGGGCGCATAGCCATCGTCGCCCTTAAAGGCTGGGTGTCCCCGCATTTCCTCCAGGGTGCTATATTCCCCGTGGGGGTCAAAGATCAAGACAGCGGCTCGATTGTGGGGCAGCAGCAACTCTTCGACCAACACTCCAGCAGTGTAGGATTTCCCAGACCCCGTGCCTGCCAAAATCGCCATGTGGGTGCTGACCAATTCCTTCACATCCAAGGCGATCGGCACGGCTCCGTCATCTCGTAAAAGCAAAGAACCAATATGGGCGGCTCCCACCTCTTGGGGTTGCTTGCGATTCAACACCTCGCGCAAAGTCCAATCGCTGGCTAAGCAAACCTTGGAGCCGGGATCAGGGGTTTTGCGGGGATTCATGAAGCCTAAGCGACCATCGAAGTAGCCGATGACATCCACGGTGACTTCATAAATTTCGGCGTTGGGATGGGTGAACCCAACCAGAGCGGCGATCGTTTCAGGGCTGACTTCTGTGTCGGCGAAAATGCGATCGGGCAAATGGTCGATTAGGCGGCGATCTGAGATTTTGCCCAGAATCTGGAGCGGTTCTGCGGACTCTGCCTCAACGCCTGCGCCTCCGGGCACCTCGTAGTAAACAAATTCCCCTATCTTGACGTATCGATTGTCAGCCGTGATGAAAACGTACTGGTTGCCGTTCTCGCCTGGGCCCTTGACGGTGCCGATGACATTGACGGGACGCAACGTAGTGGAGGACAAATTTAAGTTCATACACGGCGCTTTAGCAGGGGAATCACCAACCATTATCAACTATATAACCTGAGCAAGTCATTACTATTGCTAACAACAAGTTTCAAGACCTCAAGGAATGGTAGTCAAAGAACATCATCTATAAGCATCTTTTCTATGCTTGCACTGCAATAAGAGAACGATCGGTTCTTTATCATCGATTTCATAACGAATGCGATAATCACCAATGCGAACTCGGTATTCATTGTTAGCCCTTTTCAACTGAGGAAATTTCTGAGAAAGATTTCACCCCTGTAGGGGCGAAGCCTCCGGCAGACAAGCCCTTGAATCGACCAGAAGGTCATTGCCCGGAGGCTTCGCCCTTCCGGTGCCTGGTATAAACTTTTCTAGAAATCTCCTTATCAACCCCCTTTGGACGAGGCTCGTCAGCAAGTTGCTGAATCTTGGTGGCAATCCGATCGTAAACATCACTGGGCAAGGCATCTAGCTATTTCTGCACAGCTTTTGGCGTAATGATGGTGTAGATCATGCCTATTTATTCGATCGTTGCAACTTGTATTGGTCGAATGTGACGTAGTTACCTGCTTTATAGTCAGCACGGGCAGCCTGAATTTCCGTAGTATCTTCTGGAGAATCGTCTTCATCCATGAATAATTCAGCTTCCAAGAACTCCAAAAGTTGATGTTTTTCAGCAGTTTCCAGGGATGAAACGGCTGCCAGCAACGATCGAAATGATATGTCTACTTTTACGGTGTTTTCAACCATCAGAACTACCCTCCATAGTTAATTTCATGTTGTACATTTTTAATGGCTTTTCCAGTCTCACGGTTACTCGTTCAATTGTTCCATAATAGGCTGAAGAGCGGCTGAAACTTGGCGGTATT
This sequence comes from Leptolyngbyaceae cyanobacterium MP9P1.79, assembly GCA_030248885.1. Taxonomy (GTDB): domain Bacteria; phylum Cyanobacteriota; class Cyanobacteriia; order JARCMD01; family JARCMD01; genus JARCMD01. The sequence continues at coordinate 11,917 of JARCMD010000067.1, forward strand.
TCTTCGCAAGGTTTTTCAACCTACGCTGAAACTCAGGTGTAAAGCGAATTTCAGCGAGGGGCAAATTAGTTAACCTCAATTCCTTCCCACAGTTGAGAGAGGGAGAGTTTGTCCGGTTGTGGCTTGCTGCCAAGATTGACGAAAGCTTGCTGCCGAGAAATCTGTACCTGCTTCTGTTATTGCAGTTTGAGTTTCTAGGACATAGCTTCGCTGAATCATTGCAGATAGAGTTTTGAGTAGTTCAAGCTGCTCTGCTAAGCGAAGTGACTGAGCAAGATAGATAGCTTGTTGAAGTTGTGAAGTCATAGTATTTCCGCCATTTTTGATCGGACTTTGTAAACACCAATGCGAATCTGCGATAAGTTAAGGATTTTAGGATGGGTAGGATATTAGTGGAGACAACTAATCCTGTTAGTAAACATCACCTCTATTTCCAATGGTATAAACCTCAATGTCACCAGAGGTCATGTCTACGGTGAAAATCAGCCGAACCTTGCCAATCCGGAGCCTGTAGTAGCCTTCCCACTCACCTTTCATTTGTTTGATATCGAGTTCTGTAAATGGAATTACGCTTTGCTCTTCAACGGAACTTAACAATTGGTTCAGTTTTTCCTGAACTCGATTGAGTGTATCGGAGTCAGCTTTTTCAATGAATTTAATAACTTACTTACGAAACTTGATGGACATGCTTTACCCATGCTGTCATGTCGATCGCTTCGGCTTCATAGTAATCGGTGGGTGAACCAAACTCGGCATCTAGTTCTATTTGCTCTACATCATCAACATAGGGAATTAGGATTTTGCAGAGCAGCAATCGTTCCTCCCGTAATACCTCTCGCATACTTTCCTTGATGAGTGCTTTGAGTTCTTGAGTTTCCACGGTTTCCTCTGTAACGCTATGTCTTGTTGGTTCCTAGTCTTCTACTATTATCCTTTAGTTTCCATGTTTTTCAATGACTTCTGTGGTTGTCAGTAAGGGGATTGTGCCATTCCACTTACTCTATGTGAAACAGACAGCAAGTATTCTAGAACATCTATTCACAGGTCTCGCACATTACCCTTTAAGTGAACCAACATGATGGCATGATTTCTGGCGTTGGAAGGTGCTTCTAGGAGAACTGAACTACCTCAAGCGGCCCTGCTGGTAACTTGACGATGAAGCTTGTCCCCTTGCCCTCCTCACTTTCAACCTCGATCGTCCCTTGATGCGCTTCAGTCAGGCTCTTGGCTAAGAATAAGCCTAAACCCCAGCCCGTTTGCTCCTCAGCCGTGCTGGTGCGACGAAATTGTTGAAAGAGAATAGATTGCGCGTCAGGGGCGATCGGCGTACCTTTGTTATGAATGGTTATGCTGATTGCTGTCGCAGTTTGTTGGAGCGTGAGTGTAATCGGTGTGTCAGGCGCACCATATTTCACTGCGTTAGTGGCGATGTTTTCAATCACCCGCCGTAGTTCTTTGCGGCTGCAAGCGGTCATGATTGCACCATCAGAAACAATGACAAAGCGATCGGGATAAGCGAAGTTTAAATCCTCCACAACCTCCTGGAGTAGCTGCTCTAAATCGCAATCTTCAAAGGTCAGCTTTAAGCTCAGCCCTGCCCGCAGTCGGCTGGCATCTAGCAAATTTTGAATCATTGAATCCAGGCGATCGATTGCGCTGAGCATTCTCACCGTCACATCAAGGTGAGTATCGCCGCGTTCAAACCGCCGCAGAACCAGTTGCGTGCCCATTTTCACGACATTAATCGGATTTCTCAGATCGTGAGTGAGCGTCACCATAAAAAGTTCTTGAATATCGTGCAGAGTTTGTGCGAACTGAGTTGCAGCATCATTTACGGCTTGCTCAATCGAGGTAATAATAACGTCTCGTTCCCGCATATCTAACGGCGCTTCTTCCTCTAAAACTTGAAAGATCACCTGACGAAGAATGTGATACTCGAAGATGATTTGAGTTATGGAGTAATCAGCATAACCCGCCCGTTCCCGTCCATGCTGTTTGCCAATCCGATCGCTTTTTACCTTGTCGGCGTTGATGCGAGCAGGGGTCCGTTCAATTTTGGTTGACAGTTCATTCACCAATTGGTTTAAGTACTGCGGTAGAGAATCTTGCAAGACAAGCGAACTTTGATGGATGGCGGCACTCACTTCATCACGCGCCCGCTCCTCCCACAGTTGCATGATTCGTTTTGCATTTTGCTGAAGACGGTTAGAAGCTGGGTTAGACATCAGTTTTGCTTCTCTGCATGAGCAGTGGTAGAAATATTGAGCCGAAATACGCGCATCACTCTAGCATAGGGGTAGCAAAACCTTTTAGTAGACAATATCTTTCCTCTCACCAAAAACGATTGGGGCAGATCCAGTAAATTTGCTTATGTTGTTCGAGTGCCAGTATGAGGACCTTTCTCAGTGGGGTAAGTTTACAATGAGCCAGAAGATTTTTTCTGAGAACCTATGACTATTCATCCTCAACTCCTCAACGCCTTTACCCGTCGCTGTGCCCTGAAAATCATTAGCGGCTTGCACAACTTTGACGGCGATCGGGTTTCAGCGATCGTGAGAGCAGCCGATCGAGCAGGGGCAACCTTTGTTGATATTGCCGCTGATCCCGACTTGGTGCGCCTGTCCCGACAATTTACCACCCTACCGATTTGCGTCTCTGCCGTCGAGCCAGAGCAGTTTGTCAAAGCTGTGGCAGCGGGGGCTGACTTGATTGAAATCGGTAATTTTGATAGCTTCTATGCCCAAGGGCGGCGCTTTGAAACAGCCGAAGTGCTGGAACTGACACGACAAACCCGATCGCTTTTGCCCACGATCGCCCTCTCCGTCACCGTTCCCCACATCCTAGAGCTAGACCAGCAAGTGCAACTAGCCGAAGCCCTCGTTCAAGCAGGAGCAGACATCATTCAAACCGAAGGCGGCACCAGCAGCGCTCCCGCTCACTCTGGCACCTTGGGCTTGATTGAAAAAGCCGCACCTACCTTGGCAGCCGCCTACGAAATCTCCCGTGCTGTCTCTGTGCCTGTGTTGTGTGCATCGGGTTTGTCCAGTGTGACGGCACCCATGGCGATCGCGGCGGGCGCAGCGGGCATCGGCGTAGGATCTGCCATCAATCGCCTCAACAGCGAAGTGGCCATGATTGCCGCCATCCGTACCTTGGTGGAAGCTTTAGCGACTCCAGTTCGGGTCTAAAGAATTCACAAAGAGATCATGGGACAATGACATGCATCTCGTAGAGGCGAAGCACTCGGTAAGAATTGTGGATTAAACAATTTGGAGATTTGGTAGGGGCTAAGCATTCGGACGAAAAGCTTTGAGACTCAATCAGGGCCTTTTACCGAATGCTTCGCCCTTCCGGCAGCAATTAGGAAGTTGCAGATAAATAATGTACCTGTGCTTCAGGATAATTTTTTAGCTAAATCAGCTAAAAATCTCTTGGGATTTTTCTGGATCTCCCTAACGCTCTAATTTCAGGCATTACTCCACCCTCCTTACTCATCAGGATCTTCATGGTGTTAGATCTCATACCTCCCTTTTCGCCTTCCCTTCTGGGCTTATTCACCTCACCTGGGGAAACCGCCTTCACGATCGGCTCTCTGCATGTGCGCTGGTACGGCATCCTGATCGCCTCTGCGGTCTTAATTGGCATCCAACTGTCGCGATTCTTGGCGAAACGTCGTCGGGTTGACCCAGACCTCATGTCCGATCTGATTCTGTGGTTGATTATCAGTGCGATTCCCAGTGCCCGACTGTATTACGTGCTGTTTCAATGGCGTGATTATGCGGCCAATCCAGGAGAAATCCTGCAAATTTGGCGGGGTGGCATTGCAATTCATGGCGCAATTTTGGGTGGAGCAGTCGCGACCTTCTTGTTCAGCCGATTCAAGAAAGTATCATTTTGGCAAGTCGCTGATTTGGTCGCTCCCTCGCTGATTTTGGGGCAGGCGATCGGGCGCTGGGGCAATTTCTTTAACTCCGAAGCCTTTGGGAGTCCCACCGATTTACCGTGGAAGTTGTTCATTCCTCTGAGCAGACGGCCTGTTGGCTACGAAACGATCGCCTACTATCACCCCACTTTTCTCTATGAGTCCCTGTGGAATCTGATGACATTGGGTATTTTATTGCTGCTATTCTTTCTCGGTGTACAGGGAAAGCTGCGTCTCAAAGTGGGAACCATCTTTCTCACCTACATGGTCAGCTATAGCCTCGGACGGGTGTGGATTGAGGGGCTGCGAACGGATAGCCTCATGCTGAGTTCGTCGTTGCGGATTGCTCAAATTGTTAGCTTAGTGGCGATCGTCCTCGGTGTGGCAGGCTTACTCTGGCTCTACGCCCTCAAACGCCCCCTCCCTGATGTCGTGCCACCCCCCTCATTGAACCCCGACTCCCAAGCATCTCCTCCCTAGAATAAAGTCTCGATCGGCTCCCCTCTCCCAAGGGGCGAGGGGCTGGGGGTGAGGGTCTAATCTCCAGCATCCCATCCATCAATAGTTCGGACATTTTTGCGATAGCTAGCCCTCATCCCCTAGCCCCGTCTCCCAGAACGGGAGCAGGGGAGCCGGATTGAAGTCCCTCTCCCCTCTTGGGAGAGGGATTTAGGTGAGGGTCTATACTGGCTGTACAACAGGGTTTTCAGAACCTCCACAAAAATCCGAAGTACTGATCCATAAAATCTCCAAAAGAAAACCCCGGAGGCTAGCTTGTCTCCGGGGTTTGATCAGGGTGCATCTACCACTCCCTTCTTCCCTCACAGGCAGACCCATCCGGAAAAAATAACGCCACCGCGCGATCGAAAAAATTTTGACCCCAGTTTCTCCCCTCCAACCCGCCCAGTCACCGGAAAACAGCGATAAATCTGTAGCCCGATCGCCCCTCGCACCGATGGTTTACATCGTTGGGGCGGGGCCCGGCGACCCAGATTTGCTGACAATTCGGGCCCAACGGTTGCTGTCCCACGCCGATGTGGTGTTGTTTGCCGATTCTCTAGTACCCCTGCAAATTTTGCAGGGTGTTCGTACCAATGCTGAGGTAATTCCCACAGCGGATAAAACCTTGGAAGAAATTTTGCCGCTGATGGTGGAGCGGGTTAGGGCTGGGCGATCGGTGGTGCGCCTACACTCCGGCGATCCCACCCTCTATGGAGCCGTCCATGAACAGATCCAGGGATTAATCGCTGCTGAAATTCCCTTTGAAATTGTGCCGGGGATCAGCGCATTTCAGTACGCGGCAGCCAAGTTGCAAGTGGAACTAACGGTGCCTGGCTTGGTGCAAACGATTATTTTGACTCGCATCAGCGGACGAACCGAAGTTCCTGAAGCTGAGGAATTGTCTGCCCTCGCAGCCCACAAAGCTAGCCTCTGCCTCTATTTGAGTGCCCGTCATGTGGAAGCAGCCCAGGCAAAGTTGCTGCAACATTACCCCGCTGAAATGACGATCGCCATCTGCTTCCGCCTGAGTTGGCCCGATGAAAAAATTTGCCTGGTTCCCCTCAACCAAATGGCAACGGTCACTCACCAACAAAACCTGCTTCGCACCACGCTCTACCTCATCAGCCCCGCCCTAGAGGCCACCACGGGCCGATCGCACCTCTACAACCCCACCCACAATCACCTATTTCGCCACGAATAAATCTCTAATTCAAGGCACAATGCATTATCAGTTAGGTTAACTTTCAGAGCGAACTACTACTGCTGAACGTTAGTATTGTCATACGTTATGATTAGAATGTGATTACAAGTTTCAATTCCAAAGAAACCAAGTCTATTTTTGATGGCTTTAAGTCTCCCCACTATCCACCTGACATTCAGACAGTTGCCCTACGAAAACTTCTCATCATTAACGCAGCAGTATCGCTCAACGATCTCCGCGTTCCGCCTGGTAATCGCCTAAAAAAGTTAGAAGGCGATCGTGAGGGTCGATACAGTATCCGTATTAACGACCAGTGGAGAATTCGCTTTGTGTGGACAGATGAATGTAATGCAGAGCAGGTGGAGATAGTGGATTATCACTAAATAGTTAAATCATGAACAGCGATCGTTTACCAAACATTCACCCTGGCGAGATCCTGAAATTAGAATTTCTGGAGCCGCTGGATATTACGCCCTACAGACTCAGCAAAGATCTGAGTGTAGCTCAAACCCGTATTAGCGAAATCTTGGCTGGAAAGCGCAGTATCACCGCAGATACAGCATTGCGTTTGTCGCAATACTTTAGTAACAGCGCTCAATTTTGGCTAAATCTTCAAGCGCAATATGATCTTCGTCAGGCTCAGGAAGAGAATGCAGAGGTGTACAGCAAAATTCCTGCCACTCCGTTGGCTCATATAGCCTAGTAAAATCACCCAGCCCTAGAGCCAAAACAACACTGCAAAAAGAGCAAGAGGAAATGGGAGTAGCCATCTAGAACTTTCAAATTTGGTCAAGCTATGCTGAGATATTGGAAAATCTTGCTGCTACTCAGTTTCTGAGTGATGTTGACCCAAGCGTGTGGCAACAGGAAATTCGGCAAGACCGTTCATTGCCGGGGCGGTAAGACTTGCCTCTGGGAATGCATAGCAAGGTAATAGTGGAGCAAGCCAGTGACGATCGCTGGCACCTCTAAATGGGGCAAAACTCCGGCTGTGGGGATCGCGTGAAACGCTTGAACGGCTGCGGGGTTGAGCCGAGCCAATCGTTGCCCTTGCTCAGGGCCATTAAACCGAGACTTAGCTCCCCACACAAAGACTGTGGGCACCTGTAGCTGGGGCAAGTCGTGGGCCAAATCAAAGCAGAGGTCACCCCGCAAGGAAGCCAGAGCCGCATAGTCAGCATTGGACTTGAGGGCTGAGGCGAGATAAGCGGCAACAATTTCGGCGTTGAGGCGCGATCGTTGGGCAAATAGAAACTGTTCCAGAAAATTCCGTACTGCCAGTTCATTAGCCGCTCCCAGAGCATAGATCAGGCGATCGAGTCCAGGAATTCTCACCAGTTGGGCGGCCAACTCCTGCCCATAGTCGGCTCCAAAATCCCGGTAGCCAGAGGGACTAATCAGGAACAGTCCCTGGAACAACTGCGGCTGCTGAATCGCCAGACGAACCACCAATCCTGCTGTCAAAGAAGACGCGACAACCCAAGCAGGGGTTAGCGCCACCTCCTGCAACAAAACTTGGATCATGTCCAAATAGTCTTGGGGCTGGTAGTCCCTGGCAGGATGGGCAGAATCGCCCCATCCGACCAGATCAGGGGCAATGACGCGATGAGTCGCGGCAAAGGCTGGGTAGACCTGGGACCATTCGTAGGCAGAGGAACCACCCCCCAAGCTATGCAGAAAAACAAGGGGCGATCGTTCATGCAGGGATTCTGGCCAAAAATCTGGGCTAGGAACCGCATAGACCATTGATCCCAGCGTTGTATTGAGAACACGCTGCTCAAACCCAGGGGGTTGGAAATCTAGCATGGCTTTGAGGATATTTGGGCAAAATCTACCCTAAATGGCTTCCTGATTCTTCTCACCTGTCCGAATGCGGACAATTTCTTCAACCGATGTGACAAAAATTTTGCCATCACCAATTTCGCCTGTCCGAGCAGCCGTGATGATTTTTTCAATCACCATGTCCACTAAGTCATCCTCGACCACAATTTCAATCTTCAGCTTTTGAAGGAATTCAACGGTGTACTCTGAGCCACGATAGCGCTCAGTTTGCCCCTTTTGCCGCCCAAATCCTCGGACTTCAGAAACCGTCATCCCCACAATTCCAGCGTTTACAAGCGCAATTTTTACCTCGTCCAGTTTGAACGGTCGAACGATCGCCTCAACCTTTTTCAATCTCTTGCTCCTGTCACTTCTAGATTGCTCATCAACTAATCACTCACACCTTAAGACAGCAATAAGTAGCTGGGTGCAATTAAACTAAAGATAATTTTGGGGTGGAGGGGGTGAAACCCCTTGCCTGGGGGCGTTACCCCCACCCCCCCTTTTACAATTAATTACGCGTACCTACTTACTCCTCTGGAATTTATTGATTGAAATACATGGTTAAAATATATTTAGAAACCAAGAAATTAGGGGAAGCAACGTTCTGTTACTTAACCGCTAGCCATTGAATTACTAGCCATTACAAAACTCCGGTTAAAGCCGATCTTTTACCCTCCCCACAAAGTTTTCACCAATCCTACGGGATAACTAAACCTAAAAATCATCTTACGGGTACGCACCAGTCGGCACTCATAAAATTATTCCCGATCGTTGTCATCTCTAGACAGGACTACTGTGTATCACCGTCAGGAGGTGGAGTTTTGTAGCTGATGATACAAAACTTGAGTTACCGATTGGGCAAGAGGGGGCGAACAATCACAAATCCGGCTCCAAAGGCAGAGACAACGATGAGAAAAATCACGACCCCCAACCACCAGCCATTCAACTCAGGAGAGCGCTCTGGTGCAGCAGGGCGACGGTAGCGCCCTTCCTCCTGTTCTGTGAACAGTTCCTTTAACTCTGGTGCCCCTGGTTCAAACCTCGGTTCCACCCTAGGCTCTGACTTGGGGGCAAACTTGTCAGATTTAGGAGCAGGTTTGTCAAATTGGGGAGGAATGGTGCGAGAGCGAATATCAGGAATAGAGTAGTCAGAATTCACCATAAATTCGTTGTCAGTGTCGGCGAATTCCTCCCGGGTTTCGCGATCGATCGGCGGGAAAGAATCAGCAATTTGCCGCAGTTGCAACGACAATTGTACGACTCGTTCAATCTCAATACGCAGATGTTGATTTTGTTTGATCAGTTGTTGATTTTGGCTACTTATTGAAGCCATCATGGTGCGGGCTGTCTGTAGCTCTGCTGCTAACTCCCGATACACTGAAATGGGGACGGAAGGCGCATAGTGACTGGCTGCGGCGGCTGAATTACCTTGTGCAGGAACAGTGGCATTCCGGGGGGATGATTTGGCATTTAAGTTAAACGTCATAACCTCAATAAGAAAATGTTGTAGAGCAGTGTAATGGGTGAGGAGCTAGATAAAGCAGAGCGTTGAAAACAAATCTATTGATTAGGTTTAAAGTCACGGCTCAAACTAGTCGAATTAGAGCAATCTAATGAGAATTCGTCAAGATGTTTGCTGTAATTTTAGGAATTTCATCTAAGTTTCATTTAAGGGTGAACTTGAACAATTGCGCTTATTAAGTTGAAGTGTCGGTTTACGATCGCAATTCTATTTTAGATTTGGGCAATGGTATCAGTTTTGCTTCCCTGAAATTTCAAATTAGCGATGGCGATCCTATCTGGATTGTGAGCCGGGATTTCCACGGAATCCCGGCTCACAAAGCACCCCACGCTCACAAATGATTTGGGGCTGTTAGGTAAGAGCCATTGCAGGTTGCAAGTGAATGACCTTGACCAATTGGCAAGAGTTGCGAGTGGGGTAAGAATAGTAGGGTAAAACCTACAAAATAACAACACAATGAACTATTTCCCTGCCGAAGCTAACACACCTCTGGAACTGCCATCGTCTGAGCTTGCTGTAGTGGATCAACCCCAGGACGTGAAATATGGGGAACGGCAAATTGCTGAGGGTCATTTGGCAACGTTTCCCAATCCCCGAATCGGCAGACGCTATCACATTGCGATTAGTCTGCCAGAATTTACCTGTAAGTGTCCGTTTTCGGGGTATCCCGATTTTGCCACGATCGCCATTACCTATGTTCCTGATCAGCGAGTTGTGGAGTTAAAGGCACTAAAGCTCTACATTAATAGCTATCGCGATCGATACATTTCCCATGAGGAATCAGTCAACCAAATCTTGGATGATTTTGTAGCAGCGTGTGATCCTTGGGAGGTAACTGTTAAGGGCGATTTCGCTCCCCGTGGCAATGTACACACCGTTATTGAAGTTCAGCATCATAAGCCTTAAGGATCACGAATTCACAGTAAATTGCTATCAGACGTGCCACACGAGAGAATGCTAAAAACCAGTGCCAAAGTTGGTTATACGCTTTATTCTTGTGGCGGGTTTGATCGAAAACTGCTGTAATAACCTGTAAAACCAGGTTTCTAATTTTTTAGTTCACGATCCTAAGCAATACTTCGGACAGTTTTTGTGGATCTGCTGGAAACCCTGTTGTACGGCTAGCACAGACCCTCACCCTAAATCCCTCTCCCAAGAGGGGAGAGGGACTTCAATCCGGCTCCCGTTCTGGGAGAAGGGGTTGGGGGATGAGGGCTAACTATCGCAAAAATGTCTGAACTATTGATCCTAAAGAGATTTCCAAAAAAGTTTATATCAGGAAGTGGAAGGGCAAAGCATCCGGCACATAAGCCCTTGAATCAACCAGAAGACCGTTGCCCGGATGCTTTTCTCCTCCAGTGGTAGCATTTTCCCTGGAAATCTCATAGCAACGCTTTGGCTTCATCTCTCCCTTGAGTGAGAGTCACAAGAAACGCAAATGCGGCTGAAATGTAACTCTAGATAGAAGAAATTTGAAGACGATGAACCTAATCTAAGCAAGTGTCTAAGTAAAAAGCTTCTAATTCTAGAGGTCTGCCAAACAGAATACTTACTGACTTAAGGCTACTAGTTAGTTAGCCTTCATAGTGTAGGTCACTCTTGGCAATCCTGTAGTCCCTGGAAGCCTTTTATAGGATGCTGATGTGTTTAGGAGTAGAAAGAATTTTCTATGCAGCGACTCACTAATTTATTTAACAGATTTGCTTTGAAGCGAGTTCTCGGTGTTCTTTTAGCAGCAGTTTTGTTATTCGCAACTACTGCATGTAACAACGGAACTGAGACTGGGGCCCGTCCCTATAATCCTCCTGTACAAATGGGGGGCAACAATAATCCCCGCAAGTCTGGAGGTGATGGTTATACAGGATTTAAGGCTTCTACCGATCCTAGAATGAATGCAAATACTAGCAAGTCCATTTCCCCTAGGGCAGACGCTGGATCGTTCTCAACTCAAAAATTGATTGCTGCTAAGGCTATTGACCCTAGTGTGAATAATTCCCAAAGCAATCTTCTCTATCCGGGGTCTAAGTCGTCCGATCGCCCAGGAAATGCGCCAGAGGGAGTGACCATCCGTGAGCAGTTCAAGCAAGATTCAGAGGAGTCAGGAATTGCCTCTAACAGTGATGTTTTGCAGGATTCCAAGGAGAACTTGTTAGAAAAGGTAGGCGACACCTTTAAAGATGCTTCGGCATTCTTGAAAGACAAGGCAGAAGAGTCCTACGATCGCCCTGAGATGCAAGCCAACCCTGCTGTGCAGCGGAAGAGCTAGTTTTCTGTTGTAGCAGTTTGGCGGTGAATGAGGCGATCAAAATGTATATGAGTATGTGCTTAAGTATGTATTTCAATACGTTTTTATTTGGTCTCTCCGACTCTCTATCTCATTAATCCCTAAGCTACTAGGATTTACAGGTTTTCTGCTTGGTTTGGTATCTCACCTATTAGTTAGAACACAAATTTGGAGGATTTTATATGAAGCGGTTGATTGCATCCTTGAAAGCGTTGTCCATCAAACACGTCTTGTCATTTCTATTTGCTGGAATGCTGATTTTGGTTAGCACAGCCTGTAGCCCTGCGGCTCAAGCGACGATTCCGGGTGAGTCCAGTCAAGGTGTTCCTGGATATCGATCGCAGCCCTATGAAGGTGGGATGAATGGATACAGCGATATTGATCCGCGTCGTCCTGCTACGGGTGCTGCTGTGACCAAGGCTCAAGCTAAGGGATTGAAGGACAATGCACAGCGGAATGTCATTGACATGACGGATGATCTAAAGACGAATACCGATCGGACTTTGGACAAGAAGGTTGATAATCTAAAGCAACTGGGTAAGAATGCCAAGCAAGATGCTAAAGAGTTTGGCAACAGGGTAGATGGTGCTACCGATGATCTCCGTGACACCTCAAAGGCGCTTCAGGATAATGCTCGTTCTACTGGCAGGGAATTCTCTAAGGATGCCAAACAAGCCGCTGAGAATGTGAAGAGCAATGTGAAAGGTGCAGGCAGCAATGTGGCGGACACAGTTAAGGCAACTGCCAAAAACGTGACTGAGAATGTCAAAGATAGTGTCAAGGATGCAGCTAAGGATGTATCCAATGCAGTAAAGTCCACAGCTAAAGATACCGCAAACTCCATTAAAGATGGTGCTGCTGATGCAATGAAGCCCTCTGGCTACTACAACACCTCTGGGAATAAGCTGAATTAGTCCCACAGATTGATTTTCTAGGACTGTCGATGTCTATTAATCATTTAATGCATTGATAGAACAGTTTTGAAGTCTCCGTGTGGATCAGTCAGGTAAGTTTGAGCGATTCTATACTCACTTACCTGACTTTTTTATGTCTGAGCCTATATCCCCACATCAAGAGCAGCGTGATTTTCATACCTCTTCTAGGGTGACCTGTACTTAGGAATCAATCATTCTAAGCTAGAGAATATTAAAACGCTAGAGCAGTCCTATGCCTTTTTGGATTTGCTATTGAGGCAGTTGCAACCGTTATGAATGGATATCGATCGCTCCAACATAACTGGAGTGTTAGCAGACTTTCCCCTCAAACCGAAGCAGCAAACAGAACTTGATTCAGCTTGCCACTCCGATAACCCTCCAGATCCAAAGTCACATAGAGAAATCCGTAGGTTTGAAACGCCGAAACCAGAGTTGGCAAATCGGTGGTTAGCACAAAGTCCTTAATCTGGTCGGGTTGCACTTCGATCCGCGCCGTCTCGCCATCCGATCGCACCCGTAGATTTTTCCAGCCCAACGTGCGGAGGTGGTTTTCCGCCCTCCCCACCCGTTGCAACTTAGCGATCGTAATCTCCTCACCGTAGGGAAAGCGAGAACTGAGGCAAGGTTGAGCGGGTTTATCCCACCACGACAGACCCAAAAATTGCGACAGTTCCCGAACTTCAGCCTTGGAAATTCCCAACTCAGCTAGGGGCGATCGGGCCCCCCGTTCCTTCGCCGCTTGGATACCAGGGCGATAGTCCATCAAGTCATCCGCGTTGACTCCATCTACCACATAGGGATAGCCCCGCTCCAAGGCCAAAGGCTTGAGCGTGTCATGTAACTCACTCTTGCAGAAGTAGCAGCGATTGACAGGATTTGACGTGTAATTGGGGTTGCTCATTTCGTGGGTTTGCACGATTTCATGGGCAATTCCCATCGTTGCCGCTTGAATACGGGCTTCCTCCAAATCCTCTGGCAGCAAGGAGGGAGATTCAGCCGTGATTGCCACCGCCCGATCGCCCAGCACATCATAAGCCACCTTCGCCACCAGCGTGCTATCAACCCCGCCAGAATAGGCAATTAAGGCTCGTTCCATTTCCCGAAATAGGGTTTGGAGTTGCTCCAGCTTTTGCGTCAACATCGTTGCATCACCCTAATAGAAATTTCGACTTTAACCCCTTCTAGTTTAATAGTCCGACAACAGAACTGCATCATCTAGGAACATAGCAACGTTATGTTCACCCATAAATCCAGGTCTCATCAGCAAATCTCTGGGAAATAAGAATTAAACAAATTCGAGATTCAGTAAGGGTGAAGCTTGCGTATTATTTAATCCACCCTCCCTAGTCAATAGTTCGGACATTTTTGCGATAGCTAGCCCTCATCCCCCAACCCCTTCTCCCGTTCTGGGAGAAGGGGAGCCGGATTGAAGTCCCTCTCCCAAGAAGGGAGAGGGATTTAGGGTGAGGGTCTATACTGGCTGTAAAACAGGGTTTCCAGCACCTCCACAAAAACTGTCCGAAGTATTGCTAGTGTAGGCTGGTAGAAATAACTGAGCAGCACTCAAAACTCAAAACTCAAAACAATCCCCCTAACTGGTCAGGAACTTCTGCCAAGCTGCACTAGCTCAATTAACAAAGAATGGATTCCACCCACTTCCGCACCACTTGTCCCAACACCTTTAAATCGATCGGCTTAGAAATGTAGTCATTTGCCCCAGAACCTAAACACATCTCTCGATCGCCATGCATCGCCATCGCCGTTTGGACAATCACCGGAATTCGCTGATAAATCTCCCTCGATCGCAGTTCCTTGATTAAGTCAAGTCCATTGCCATCAGGCAACTGAACATCCATCAAAATCACAGTTGGCAACGCCAATTCCAAAGCTTGCCACATTTCTTGGGAGCGCTTCGCCCAGGTAATTTCATAGCCTGCCTTGCTCAGATAGATAATCATTAACTTGGCATTATGGGAGTTGTCTTCCACAAGTAAAATATGATTTGGGCGTGGCATTAACAGGTCTGACTGTTTAGTCCCATGCTGACCATCGGGCAGAGCCATAGAATCCTTGGGGGAGTGCAGACGTTCCTGGGCTTGAGTCGATCGTGCCATCTGCTTGGCTCGTTTTGGTTCCAGAGAATGCAGCGTTAAAGATGGCGAGATGATCGCAGAACTTATCCCCTCATTTATCGGCACCCGATCGAATAGAGAGGATGGTTTTTTCTGACCTTGCTTGTTCGCCTGAAGATTGGCTGACTCCTTAAGCGAAACAGCTTGCCCCACCACACTACCCCCCAAATTCTGAGCAACCACCTTCTTGGAATTCTGGTGTCCAAGCGACACCTGCACGGCTGATTGATCTGCGGCCATCACTCCAGCACAGGAGGAGTCTGTCTGAGATGAACTTCTACCTTGAGGTGATGCAACCTCTGGAATCAGCGGTAGCACCACCGTAAACTGCGACCCTTGATGGATTTCCGACTTGACCTCAACCCAGCCCCCATGCAGTTCAGCCAGTTTTTGCGTGAGTGCCAGCCCCAGCCCTGTGCCTTCTCCAGGAGTAGCCGCAGCATTGGCAATCTGGGCATAGGGGCGGAAAAGCTCTTGCTGTTGCTCCTTGGAAATGCCCGTTCCCGTATCCCATACCGTGAAGTGGAGAAAAGCACCAGACACGTTAACTTGCAGACCTACAGTCCCGCGTTGAGTAAATTTCAATGCATTGGAGAGTAAATTAAATAGCATCTGCTTCAGCCGTAGAGCATCGGCCACAAACGTGGTGGCATCGGGGTCGAGATTGAAGCGTAGTTCCAAATTCTTGGTATAGGCTTTCTCCTTCACCAAAGTCAAGGTACTGCGGCAGAGGTCTCCCACATTCACCGTTTCCCACTGCAAATCCAGTTGATTCGCCTCAATTTTTGACAGGTCAAGGATATCGTTAATGACTCCTAACAAATGTTGACCGCTAGAGAGAATAATATTGAGGTATTCCAAATGCTTGACGTTGCTAGCGTTATAGCCCTGCTCTCGCAACAGGTGGGTGAAACCCAGAATAGAACTGAGGGGAGTCCGAATTTCGTGGCTGGTATTGGCCAGAAACTCACTTTTGAGTTGATTGGTTCTAATTAGCTCCCGGTTGCGTAACTCCAGTTTTTTGCAGTGGGAGCATTCTGGCTGCATCAAATACACCTGTTGGAGGGCAGAGGCGCATTGATTAACTACCCGTTGGATCAGGGGAATTCGTAGCTGGGTTTTCGGTGAAATTGGGTGAGATTTTGGCGGTGGGGTGGAGATCGCTAGGAGCCAGCCTAAGATGCCATAGGCTCCAGCGATCGGCCAGGCAACTGGCCACTCTTGAGCTTGGAGGTGTTGCAGGTCAGCGGCTGTGATCGTCTCCCCCAAACCAAATCTCAAGACTCCACCCACTGCAAGGTCGATCGCTGTCTGCTGATTGGCCTGTCGGCGGGATTTTTGCGGCGCAATGTAGCAGATTCTAAAAATCAGATCTGGGTGCAGGGTTGCCTGAGCTAGATGGGGGAGTTGGGAGGAATCACTACTAGTTGTAGGAAGAGCGATCGCGACAATCCCAGTCTCTAGCGCTAGCCTCAACTCATTGACAACCGTTTGTAAAATGGCTGCTTCCACTTGAGAAATCAGCAACTGTTGTGAGGTGTTCTGGTGATGATGCTCCAGGTGGGACACCAACTCTTGCTGAATGTGGGTCTGCAACTGACCCAAAGAACGCTCAAGCCACAGTTCTGCCTCTAATTTCTGAACTGGGTCAAAGTCGATCGGTTTTTGTGGATCTAGTTCAGCCATGGAGTCGTCAAAAGACTGATCATTGGGTAGATTTAGGAACTTATGCATAGCACTCATCGCATAATGGACTAGTCTGTCTCCATTGAATTGCCTCATTTGAGGTACTGCTCGCAAAAGAACAGCCGTAACTCTTTCCGAGAACCTCAGCTTGAAATCGCCTCAGTGCAGTCGCAGTTCATATGCCTGCTCAGATGCCTATGAATATGAGCTAGCCTCTAAGTGTATAAATTTTACTGATAGAGCTTTTCAGTCGATCATCGGTGAATTTAAAACCTGAACGAGTAAAATCTGTAATCAACTTCTATTCCCTCTTAATCTTCCAGAAGCGTTAATCACGCTTACTGTAAGTTTCCTTGAATCCAAAAACGAATCAGTAGTTATGACTACGGACACGGTTAAAAATAGGTTCGATCGCCAACTCAGTAATTGCACCAACTCCTTAGATAAGTTCTAGAAAATGGTTGCTAACTAAATCTTACCCAAACTCTTATCAGATTAGTACGTTTATGACGATAGGGTATGTGCTGAAGGTCTCAATAATTAATGTAGAGGTAGTCTCCTCAACTAGAGGTACCTCCTTATCCAGTATTGGCCGAACAAGTCTACGGGCCTACACTGTAGATGCTTACTGAGATGTAAATGCCTGTGCGCTTAATCCTAGCAGAGAGACTGTAGATGTACGTAAGGTTTGAGCCAAGGTCTAATGTTTCTACATAAAATCCGAAGGTTTTATAAAGAAATTAGAAACTCAAAGACAAAATCTATAAAAAACTTAAGCATTTTTACACCGCAAGAAGATACATAGGTTGCGGCTTCACCCCTATTTTTGGCTGAGAGGCATGAAAGCCTCTCCTTAACTGCATTCCACGGTTAAAGGATGAGATATTCTAGATGGGGGACGATCGCTGTTACAGTCAGTACTCTTTAGGGAACAATATATCCAAGAGTTTAGTCACTCAAGGGTTGAAATTCCCCTCCAGAGTTGCCCTGATCTCCAGCCCAATAGCCAATCAAATAATATTCGACAGGGAAATGAGATTTGAGCTATGTGGAGCGTAAATTTTGACAGGTTAAAGACTAGCTAGATTCCTCCTAAATCACTTAAATCAATGGTGTTGCTTTTAACCACTTGTAGTTATCAGTTAATCATTTCCAAAATATTGCAGGGACGCTTATAGTTCTTTCACAGAGAAACTACGGCATCTGAGTTTTGCAACATTAGATTGAATCTTAACGTCGGCTAGTTTATCTATTAATTGTGGAAGTCTGTAATTAGGAAATGGGGAGACCTATAGTGAAATAGCGCCTTTAGCGAGATAGTGCTTCACTTCAAAGTTTCTAAACCACCCGTCAATCCTGCCCTCACCCTAGCCTTTTCCCGATGGCAAAGGGAGATGGAAATGCCTCGGAGCCAACCTCTCAAGGAGACGAGTTTAGACTAAGGGGCATTCAAGAAAGGGATAAGGGCAAATTAGCTGCATATTACCGAACCCACAAATCCACTCTCGAATAATGTAACCATACAAAATAATATGGCTATCTCTGAACTTGCTCTATTGGTTCCTTTGTATAAAACCTGATGGCAAAAACTTCTGTATTGTAGGGATAATTCTAAATTCTGTATGAGTCATACCCCGCTTCAAAGAGACCAGCCCTTAATCCTAGTCATAGACGACGATAAGACAGCACGAATTGTGCTGCGACGGGCAATGGAACAGGAAGGGTATCAGGTTGAGGAAGCCTGTAATGGGAACGAAGGGTTGGATGCTTACCTACGGCTTCAGCCCGATATTGTGTTGCTGGATGCCATTATGCCTGTGATGGATGGGTTTTCCTGTTGTAGCCATCTGCAACTCTTGCCTGGCGGCGATCGTACCCCCATTTTGATGATCACTGGACTAGACGACCAAGACTCAGTAGACCAAGCCTTTGAAGCAGGGGCGATCGACTACGTAACTAAGCCCATTCACCTCCCCGTGCTGCGCCAGCGAGTGCGACGACTCTTAGAGTCCAGCCGGATAATGGAAGAGCTACGCCAACAGACTGAACGAGAACGGCTCCTACGCAAGGTTTCTGAGCAAATTCGTCAGTCCTTAGATTTAGAACAAATTCTCAACACTACAGTTATGGAGGTTCGACAACTCCTCCAAGTCGATCGAGTCGTGGTCTACCACTTCAACTTTGCCTCCAAAGGACATGGACAGGTCATCGCAGAGGCGATCGGCAGCGAATGGGTTCCCCTTTTGGGCACCACCGCTTGCGATGCCTGGCTAGAAGAATTCATGGGTTTTCATCAGCAAGGCGATACCCATGCAATTTCCAACATTGAGCAAGTTGTATTTCCCCCGGAAATGACTGAGTTTCTGCACCGGCACCAGATCAAAGCCGCCCTAACGATTCCCATATCCCAGGGAGATCAGCTATGGGGACTCCTCATTGCCCATCAATGCTCCCAACCCCGGATCTGGAACGCCTTTGAAATTGATTCCCTCAAGCAATTAGCTGCCCAAGTCACCCTCGCTATTCAGCAAGCACAACTCCACGAAAAAATTCGGCGGCTTGCCACCTACGACAGCCTCACCCAAGTCGCCAACCGCCATCGCTTTGATGAATGCCTGGATGCGGAACTGCAACGCATGGTGCGGAATCAAACATCCCTTTCCCTAATCCTTTGTGACATCGACTTCTTTAAGAGCTACAACGACACCTACGGTCACCTTAGAGGAGATTACTGCCTTCAACAAGTCGCCAAGGCCATTAGTCAAGCCACAAAGCGCCCCGCTGATTTAGTAGCTCGCTATGGGGGAGAAGAGTTTGCGATCATTCTGCCTGATACCGCTCTGGAAGGGGCGATGCAGCTGGCTGAGGAAATTCTGCATCATGTTCAAGCCCTCCGCATCAGGCACGATCGCTCTGAAGTTGCCCCCTATGTCACCCTAAGCCTCGGAGTCGCGAGCCGCCCACCCTCCAAAAATCTGTTTCCTGCCCTGCTAATTGCCGCCGCAGACAAAGCGCTTTATCAAGCGAAGGCTTTAGGACGCAACCGAGTTGTACAGCATGAGTTCCATGATTTGCAGCCTACCTCTATAAATTAATGCAAACACAAGCAACCATCCAGCTAAGCCGATTGCCACTAAAGTTGCACTCTGCAAAATCTATAACCTTTGTGAACAAGGGGCTTAAGCCCCTTGCCCCTGCAATTTAAATGCACTTTAGCTTATCAACTCAAAACAAGCATTCTAGTAGTCTGTCAATCATTAATTGACGGGTAGCTGAAAGCTGGGAGGTTAGTTGGAGTTAAATTTTGA
>JARCMD010000405.1 GCA_030248885.1 Leptolyngbyaceae cyanobacterium MP9P1.79
AGGGAGAGGGACTTCAATCCGGCTCCCCTTCTCCCACTGGGAGAAGGGGCTGGGGGATGAGGGCAGGCTCGACATTGAGTTAGCAGCCTGAGTAGTTACGAAATTTACAGCAATGATTTCTCGCATAAAATAGCTGACATTACACATCAAGACAATAGCGCACATCAGCTTTCTTGAATCTACAAGTTAAGCCCTAATACAGATGAATTTTGCCAAAATTGGGAACTCTTAAGTTAGTCAATGAATGTGAGCGAGTTAGTGACGAAGTGATTCCGCACTTAAGTCGCAGTGCCAATCTAAATCGTTAAGCTGAGGGTAGACCTCAAGAGGTAATGATGAGCAGCGCTAGTTGTCATCATGACAAACTCAAAAATCATTACGATTTGAGTACTACCAGGTTGAGAAAGTGAGTTCGTTATTCCGATCGTTTGACTGCTGCTAATTAACTATTATCCTAGACAGATTTATTTCATGGATGCTTTTTCCCCAACCCCGCCGGATTGGATTCAATCAGCGACTCATGCCCGCGAATTTTGCTGTCCTCATTGCCGATCGACGAGCATGGAAACTCAGCGAGTGTGGATTAACCGCAAAGCGCCTGTGTTTACAGAAGACCAGCGTCGCAAATGGCAGGAGTTTTATGAGTGTGTCTGTGGCACTGCATGGTGGGCGTGGAGCAGCGATCGTCCCCCCTCTGAATTGACAATCAAAAGCTCCTCAGACCCCAAAAGTCCGCCCGACTAATCCTATTCTTCCTATAACCTATGCACCCACCTCAACCCCAAGGACACATGCGTCCCAGAATTAGCAGTATGCCTCGTCAGCGCAATGAAGCCACGGCATACCTGGACATTTATAAGCTGGTGGTTGAAAAGAGACGCTTGCGAGAAGAGATGCGGAAGCTCGACCTGCGTCGGCTACAGATTCAGCAACGGCTGGGAGAACTGGAGGTGCTGATTGATAGCCAAGAAAAGGATGTGCAAGCACTCCGGGTCAAGGAGGCGATCGATCTTCCTCCCCAGCAACCGATCGCGCCCCAGCAGCCGATTGTGCCTCGATCGACCACGACAGGCAAGACCTTCGACACCCTGTTTCTCGAATATTAAGAGTTTGTGAGTTGGTAATTTTAGGTCTCTAAAAACTTTATGAGATTTCTGAGAAAGATATTACCCCTGTAGGGGCGAAGCATTGGGTCAAAGATTCTAGACAACGACAAAGGTAATCGCCCCAATGCTTCGCCCTTCCGGGCGTTTTGCCAACTAGGAGACGATCGCCTCCACCATCCTCGCTCTTCAGCTAAACCTGAATCGCCCTCAGCATTTTAGGTTGTGGGGCGTGGCGCTGAGGGCGAAGCATTGGGGACAGATTTTTGGACAGTTGCAGAGGCGATCGGCCCAATGCTTCGCCCTTACATTTGAACGGGTTGATGTTATTAGATTCATGATTCTAAGAAAATCTTTGTAAACACAAATTTCGCCCCGATCCACCCCCTTTTCATGTATGCCTGAAAGGCTTTAAGGCCCCAATCCTGGGGGACTTTAAGCAAAAACGGCTCGAGAGCAAGCCAGAATTGGGGGGTTGGGGGGCGAGTGCAAGACTGTACGCTAATTTACAAACATTTTCTAAACGATCGTGAGCCGCTGGATGGTGCGGTGCCCAACGACGTATAGCCCATCTGGAGCGGCAAATAGCTGGCAACTCGCATCAACAAAAGGTTCTGTGTCAGGAAACTCCTTGGTTTTCACCAACTGCCCCTGCTGAACTTCGACGCGCACAATGCCTTCATCGGTTGCAGCCAGCAGAAAATGTCCGGCAGCACATTTCCCCTGCAAGGTGGAAAGCCAAGATCCTTCCCCTGCCTCAGCTTGGGCCGTTGCGACAATGCTGCCATCCGATCGCACCACAGTACAGCGATGGATCGTCTTGCCCTGCTCTTGCGTTGCCAGGAAAAACCAACACCGATCGCTGCTGAAGCTACACCCCGCCTCAATCAATTGTCCTGTCCAAAGCGGCAATGTAACGTGGTCATTGATCCCCGGTTGCTTGGCATCAAAGACAAAGGCGATCGTCCCATGCCCCACGGGATAAAAGCCGAAGCCAAAGTGGGAACCAACCCAAAATCGGGTCTGGTTGGATAGCACATCTCCCATATACACGGCTCCCAACTCACTATCTCGCAGCAGTTGCCCGTTGTGAATCCAGTAACGAGCGGAGTCGTTGGTCTCAAATAGAGGCAGCGTGCCGATGCAGTCGATGGCGAGGCGATCGACAACCTGTCCGGCTTCCAGGGTGATGGCTTGTCCCTGGCGGACGATCGCGGTGCCCTGGCCGTGAAAGCGAAATCGCAAATAGGGGTCAAGGTTTCCGGTGAGAACACTCGCCCCATCCCCCCGCTCATCCCTGCGCTTAAATGCGCCGCAGTCGTGGTAAAGCCAGTTCAGCCTCCCTGCTTGAAGAGCGGCATACAAAATCACTCCGCCCGTAGCAAAGATGGGAGTTGCGGTCACGGTGCCTCGAATGGCGATCGGTAGTGTGGTTACTTTCGCCACGATCCCCGCTGCGATCCCCGCTGGGGAAATACAAGTAGGACAGGCGTTTCGGGCGTGGGCAATTCCACAGGTACGGCACTGTGTCCATTGCAAGCTGTCGAGGAGCCGCCGGGGAAATTCCCCTCGGTAGTCTTGCTCAAAGATTTGGTGAAACTGGTGCAGCAGCGCATCGGGCAAGACCTGGTAGGGTAGGGCAGGTTTGGGATACTGCACTTCTGGGTGAAACACGGTAATTCGGTGCAGCGATCGGGCATCCTGGGGAATCTTGAGCGCGGGATTTTTGGGTTTATACACGCCGCCATAAGGATTGACGAACAGCAGGCATTGCATCAACATCACCGCAAAGGCATACCAGTCAGAGTTGGGGGAGTGGGGCTGCTTCAGCAGGGGTTTGGGCTGCTGGGGATCGCACAACAATGGATCGACAAAGCGCAGGGTGAACACTTTGCACAGAAACGTCCCAAACTGAAACGAATCGGCATCGACTAGATAGGCTTCAGTGCCCCGCACTAGCACATTCAGGTCGTTGAAGTCGCCGATCGCCACGCCTGCCTGGTGCAACTGGGAAACCGTGGTGTGTAAGTCCTGAAAAATCTGGACGACGGTTTGATGGGGAATGCCGGACTGCCGAAACGCCCGATCGCTATACCGCAACAACACCTCCGCGCCTTGCACCAGCGGCATGGTGTACCCCAGCACCGTTTGCCCACTTTTATCCGTCACCAACGCTTCTGGCTGAATCACCCGTTGGGGCAAGGTCGGGGGGAACTGGCGCAGTTTTTGCTGGTGGTCTAGAAGCCGATCGCGGGCTGCCTGCTGTTCCTGGGGCGATGCCTGGTAGTCGGGATGCTGGGGTTGCTTAAACAGCTTCAAAGCCTTGCCCGCTCCCAGGTCAAAGATCTCTGCCTCTCCCCCTTTGGCGATCGTCTGTTTGGGGGTTAGCCGGATCTTTTTGCCGTTGATGTAAACGTCCACAGAACGCATGGTGACCTCAATTAATGCGGCGGATGACGACCAGCGTTGTGTCGTCGGGGAGCAGCCCTGCTTCTTTGCGGAGGGTTTGCCGTGCCCAGTCTGGTTGAGTCACATCCCGATTGATGAGGGCTAGGCGGCGGCGAATCATATCAGGATTTTTGAAATAGCGATCGTCCCGCCAAAACTGGCTGATCGCTCCCACCGGTTCCGGCTTGCCTGGCAGGGTGCGATCGGCGGCGTGGATCAGGTCGCTCACCCCATCGGTGCCAATGAGGATTGACTCCACTTGTTCTGTGGGTAATGACTGTTGCATGTGGAATTGGAGACAGTCGGGATCTGCCGTCAGCAGCGATGACCCGGTGAGGGCATAGGCCAGGTAGGGCGGCTGATTGCCTGCTAAGGGGGCGATCGTTGTGACCTGACCATTGACGATCGCCACCCCATCACCCAAGGAAAAGACGACGGTGACCTCTGGAGTTACGATCGCGCCAACGATCGTAAACAAAAAATAATCGGCGATCGTTGGCGAGAAACCGTTGCCCATCGCCTTCGCCAGGGTGTGCAACTGTTCCAACACTGACCGCTGGATCTGTTGCCAAAATTGGGGTGAGCTTAGCCATTCAGCCTCCTGTGGTGCGTGCTGGATGGCAGATTCGATCGCCGTCCCTACCCATTGCGCCCCAATTTTGGCCCCCACTTCGCTGTGGTGCCCACTGCCGCACCCATCACTCACAATGGCGATCGTCCCTGCCTCGGTGCAGCAATGGTAGTAAGCATCTTGGTTATTTTTCCCAACCAAAACGTGGTCTCGACCTGCGATCGAACCCGCTGCAACTTCAAACTGTGCATTCATCCCTAACACATTCATCAAAACTGTGTGAATTTGACACTAAGCTAAGTATGGTGTCAAATTTACACTATGTCAACGTGGCTTAAGCGTTCCACAGTTTCTTGCCCGTGAAGAGCTTGTTTTGAGTTTTGAGTTTTGAGTTGCTCAGTTATTAAAATCAGGCGACGCTAAAAGATCGAATGACCCGTTCATCATCGGCAAAGCGAAGCGCTTTTTTCCTCCCACAACTAACACCTTCGGAGGGGGTCTGGGGGAAGCGCCTTCCCAGAAGGGGGTTTGGGGGATCACCCCCAAGGGTCGGACGGCTCGGAACCCAGACTTACACCGTATTCCTAGTAGTCTGTCAATCATTAATTGACGGGTAGTTGAAAGCCGGGAGGTTAGTTGGAGTTAAATTTTGAGGGTCTTCGACCCCTCAAAATTTTCTTAACAGAACACTAGTGCAGCATGGCAGCAGTTTCTGACCTGTGAGGAGGCTTGTGCTTAAATTTGAGTTGATAGCGACTCAGTTATTTCTGCCAGCCTGCACTAGCGCAACCCCAACCAGGTGAAAAAGTCTTGATGGGTGATCGCTTCTAAAATCAGCAGACCCACAAAGCCCAGCATGGCAAAGCGGCCATTGATCTGCTCAGCGTAGGGAGTCCAGCCAAAGGCAGGTTCGGGCTGGGAGCCAGATTGGACAGCGGGTACGGGGGTTGATTTAGGGGTTGGGGTCATCGTCAAACTCATCCTTTTAAGAAAACTTCACTCATTAAGCTATCAGAGACTGGGTTTCCCTGCGCCTCTAGGTCTTGTACCGCCTCAATCAACGATCGCACAGCCTCCACCCCCACCGATGGCTCAAAACCAAAGGGAAACTTGCCCCGAATCAGCATTCGCAGCCCCAATGGCCCCAAGCTAACCAAGCCTTGAAGATCACGAAAAGAATTACCCACCACCCGCAGCCCAAACTGGCGTTCGTCAATCCATCCCCCCTCCTTCACCAAGTCAATCAGCACTCGGCGATGACGAATGGGACGGCTCTCAGCGATCGTCTCCTGGTGCAGCACTGCGGCTTTGATGTTGCCAATCTGATCCATCGGTGCCACATCCATCGGGCAAACACTATTGCAGTAGAGACAACGGGTACAGCCCCACACACCATCGGTTCCCTGGCTATATTGTTGCAGCCGCGTTTCAGTCTGGTCATCGCGGGTATCTGCCACCATGCG
This sequence comes from Leptolyngbyaceae cyanobacterium MP9P1.79, assembly GCA_030248885.1. Lineage (GTDB taxonomy): Bacteria > Cyanobacteriota > Cyanobacteriia > JARCMD01 > JARCMD01 > JARCMD01. Next base: position 5,586 of record JARCMD010000405.1, read on the forward strand.
GTAGGCCTTTGCCAAGGCGTGGGGCCCAACAAATCCTGGATTGACCTCACGGGCATTGCACTCTGAGTAACACGCCCCACAGAGGATACAATTTCCCGTTTGATCCAGCCGCGCCCGGTCTTCGGGGGTCTGCAGAAATTCGCGTTCGGGCACTTGACGAGCGCGAGTGCTGATGTAGGGATCGATCGCCTTCAAGTTATCCCAGAAACTCTGCATATCCACGATCAAATCCTTGATCACAGGCATATTTCCCATGGGGGCGATCGTAATTTCTGGGATCAGTTCTGAAGCGTCAGGCAAGGATTTTCGATCGGGATTTAATGGGGCAGAATTTGCCGGATTCTCGGCACTGATGACTGTTGAATTGATAGATTGTAAGCGTGCCAGTTCCGCCCCCACATTTTCCTTGCAAGCCAGAGCAGAGCGCCCATTAATTCGCATCCCACAACTGCCACATATCGTATTTCGGCAATTTTTTCGGAAGGCTAGGCTACCGTCTTGTTCCCACTTAATCTGATTCAGACAATCCAGAATCGTATAGCTAGGTTCAACGTCCAATAAATAGGTCTGAACCCAAGCATTAGTCTGACTTTGGCGAATTACTTTAAAGCAAACTTGCATCACACATCCCCAACGAGTGCCCTTAATCCCCATTCTATGCCTACCTCAAGCAGATTATACCTGTGGGTAGATCCATAATGAAGGCTATGAACAAGGGCTAAGAATCGGAAACATCTGTGACTGAGAAATCTTTAAGACGAAAGATAGATGCTTGAATTTAGTAATAATTAGTAATAGGTGAGTGGTATAAAAATTCTACATTTCTGCCAATATTAATAATATGTTTACTAATGTATTAATATTAGTAAACATATTTTGGTTGTGGTCGTGTATCTGGTGTGAAGAGACTGACTTCAAAAAAGAGTGAATTGTCAAATCACTGGCAATTTGAATGAGAATAGGTCATGCCGATCGTCAAAGCTCAATCATGAGTCATGAATCCTACTCTCAGTCATTGTCAACGATGCGATCGGTTCTTTGATTACAAGAAGAATTGGCTACAGACACCAATATTAGTAATTTTTAATCAATCTATTTTGGAAACAAACTAAATCCACTAAGGCTCTTGTCAAAACAGCCTACTTTAGGGATATTATTTTAATTATACTTTCTTGTAAAACCAAACATTCATTAAGCAAACATAGGCATGTTCATAGGATTTATAAAGTTGTTTTCAGGTCTCTACTAGATTTGTTTTTAGCCCTGTTCAATTTGCGGCTCCTGGTTTAGGTCTTCTCTAGAGTGCAATTATCTAGAGTGCAATTA
>JARCMD010000068.1 GCA_030248885.1 Leptolyngbyaceae cyanobacterium MP9P1.79
GAAGGATTACTACGAACGAGCGAAGCGAAAATCAGAATTTGTGCGATTCGCCTGATTTTGCGAAGAATCGCTTAACTGCAAACAGGTTCTATAGCGCTGTACCTTGCTGCTCGTATTGTAGAAATCAGACATCAAACTTGGCGGTGTACTTTGTGGGTGTGTAACCTGTGACTTTGCGAAATGAATGAATATAGTGCGACTGGTCTGCGTACAATTCAAGGTAGTGCTGTTTGAAGGACTGCTGCACCCGCAAGACCTTAAGCAGATCGTGTGGCGACAACCCAATCATTCGGTTCAGTGTTCGTTGAAGTTGACGAGGCGACAATTCTGTCAGTCGTGCCATGTCCGTCACAGTGTGGATTTTATCAAGCTGTGTGAGAATTTTCTCTGTCACAAAATTAACTGTGATTAATTTCTCTTTGAGAAACCACTCAACTAATTCTGCAAGGATTGGCAATTTACGATTGAAATCCAGTTCTGCAATTTTTTTGCTTGTTTGTATCAGTGGCAAATTTTCCAAATAAGGTGTCCCTACATAACGATCGATGATCTCCTCCTTTTGACCCTGCCAGACCCCAGGATAAAACTGAATGCCAACATAGTGAAATGATTTGCCAAGGTTCAACACTTCTGCCTTGGTGCGCAGTGCCGTTACTCCCGCTATGTGCGTGTCTACTTGGTTAAATAAAATATTCACGCAAGCATCGGGCAACGCATGGTAGTGAAAATCTTCTGGCAGATCGGTGACTGTTTTGAGTTCCCAAAAGCAATGTACCAGTCCAGCGAGGCGACTTGGCGGCTGTGCTTCGGAAAACTGTACCGATCGAACGGATTTGTCTATGCCGTCTTGTATGGGGCTGTACATTGCAACCGGCCTCTAGCTCTTCTATCACATAGAGCTAATCTCCAGAGTCTAAGTAAGTGATTACATACCTCAAATTCAATAGAGGAAAACCTAAAGACTGTTGGAAAAATAGCACTACCTAATCTTGAACATTCACAAATAGGTTTCAAACAACGACGACCTAAAATTTAAGCTGTATAACTATTATGTAGGCGGCGATCGTCCGCCTACACAGGCAGCATTAATGAAGCGGATAAAGCTTTACTAATGATAGTTGGAAGCACAGTAACAGGCCTTGTTTTGGAAGTAAATAGCTGGCAAGGTGCTGCTATACAAACTGACTGAACAAGGACAAGAGATTTGCTGGAAGCTTATTTCAGTCTATTAATGGTCTAGGGATTAGGCAGCGAAAGACCTTATAACCTGACCATATTGGGATCTTAGGCGGCGAAATGACTGCTATACAACCTCAGCCTAAAAAGCTGCTGGATCAGGTTAGAGATCTGAGCCGAGCTAAGCACTATGCATACAAAACTGAGTAGAGTTATGTGCAATGGATACGCCGTTACATTTTGTTTCATGATAAGAGGATGTTTGAAAAGTCATCCAGCGTGTCTTTAGCTACCCTAATCACTGAGAAGCTTATACGAGAGATCAGGATTCCGGGACTTATGATCACTCCTCCGAGTTGCATTTAAGGCTCAAGCTGACCCTTTTCAAACACCCTCTAATACATCGTGACCAGACGATCGCAAAAGCTCCACAACTGCCAGCGGGAATTGCTCATCTGCATAAAGATTTGCCATCTGAGACTACGCGTCTTCCTGTTCTTGCAGTGCCCGATCGATTTCTGCTGAATGGGCATCAGCATAAGTCCAGACGTTAACGAGGTCGGCTGCACTTAGATGGGGATAGGCCTCTAGGAGTTCAGCATCGGCTGCACCTTGGCGACGCAGACTTACAAAGAGCCAAACGGGAAGGCGAGTATTGGCAATGCAAGCTTCTCCACCCATAACTCCAGGTGTTTTGGTGATGCCTAGTGAGCCATTGCTCAATGTGTGGGTCAAGATCTGCATGGTTTCAACCTTTTCAGGTGGAGTCAGGGCTAGAAGTTGGGTTTTCAGTTCTTCAAGGGTCATGGGCGGATTTTGATGCAGAGTTAGAAAGGTGGCGTGGTCTATCGATCGCCAGACAAACGGGTGACACGAATTAATTTGTTTTCCAGAACCCCTTCGGCGACGATCGCTTGATGGATGCGGGTTGCCAAGCGTTCAAATTGATCCTCAGTGCATACGATAATGCCAGCATGATTAGGTTGCAAACGGTGCAGGCGAATAAAATCGCTCCGATTTTGAGTGGCAATGGCTCGATCGCTATTGATGGCAAAAGCCAAGACAGCCTCATCAGGAATTCTGAGATTTGCGTTTCCGGCTTCTTGAGCAGTTAAAACATCGTGATCGAAACTGCGAAGGAATTCTACGACTGGAAAGGGAAAATTTTCATCGGTGTAAAGCCGCGCCACAAGTTAGACTTCCTCGTCTTCCATTGCGTCATCGTTCTTTTGGATTGCGGCTGCAATTTCTTCAGGATATGAATCAGCGTAAATCCAAGCGTTGACGAGATCAGCAGCAGTGAGGTGAGGAAATGCTTTCAAGATTTGGGCATCACTCATCTCTAAATTTCGATGGCTAACTAGTCCCCATACGGGGATACGAGTTTTGGCGATACAGGCATCGCCCCCTGCGACTCCAGGTGTTTTGGTGATGCCTAGTGAGCCATTGCTCAATGTATGGGTCAATATCTGCATGGCTTCAACCTTTTCAGGTGGAGTCAGGGCTAGAAGTTGGGTTTTCAGTTCTTCAAGGGTCATGGGAGGGTGGAGCGCTTGAGGGGGTTAGTCCTAGTTTAAGCGATGGACAACTAGACCCCCATCCCAAGGCGATGTACAACTTTCCCGAACCGCCCTCACCCCAACCCCTCTCCCAGAAGGGGAGAGGGGCTAAAACTGGGTCGGCTCCCCTTCTCCCCCATTGGGAGAAGGGGCTGGGGGATGAGGGCAGA
>JARCMD010000069.1 GCA_030248885.1 Leptolyngbyaceae cyanobacterium MP9P1.79
AGTTGGCTGAGAACAAACATCAAATCGGGATGACAGGATTTGAACCTGCGACCCCCTCGTCCCGAACGAGGTGCGCTACCAAGCTGCGCTACATCCCGGCTAGTCCCTCACACTTAGTCGTGAGTTTTTAGTATTCTAACAACTAATGACCCCTGACCTCCAGCCCTAAGAAACGTGACTGTTAAACCCGATTGGTTACGAGTGAAAGCCCCCCAGTGGGAGCGAGTCGGCAGCGTGACCACCCTCCTGCGCGACCTGAAATTAAACACCGTCTGCGAAGAAGCCTCCTGCCCCAACATTGGCGAGTGCTTCAGCAGCGGCACTGCTACATTTCTGATCATGGGTCCCGCCTGCACCCGCGCCTGCCCCTACTGTGATATTGACTTCGAGAAAAAACCCCAAGCCTTAGACCCCACAGAACCCCAGCGGTTAGCCGAAGCCGTGCAGCGAATGCGGCTCAAGCACGTTGTCATCACCTCCGTCAACCGAGACGATTTGTCCGATGGCGGCGCATCCCAGTTTGTCCAGTGCCTGCGCCAGATTCGCGCCATCTCGCCTCAAACCACGATCGAACTCCTGATCCCCGATCTGTGCGGCAACTGGGCAGCCCTGGAAACCCTGCTCCAGTCCCAACCAGACGTGCTGAACCACAACACCGAAACTGTGCCCCGGCTCTATCGGCGAGTGCGTCCTCAAGGCGACTATGGGCGATCGTTGGATCTCCTGCACCACACCCGTCGTCTGGCTCCTGGGGTTTATACCAAATCTGGACTCATGGTCGGATTGGGGGAAACCGATGCCGAAATTCGCGCCGTCATGCAAGACCTCCGCGCCGTCCATTGCGACATTCTGACGATCGGGCAATACCTCCAGCCCACCCCCAAACATCTCGCTGTAGAGCAATTCGTCCCTCCAGAGCAATTTGCCGCGTGGAAAGCCTTTGGGGAAACACTGGGATTCCTACAAGTCGTGGCCTCCCCCCTGACCCGTAGCTCCTACCACGCCGCCCAGGTGCAAACCCTCATGCAACAATTTCCCCGCCCCATCCCCACGTCTACCGTAGGTGAATCCACTGGGATCACGGCATGAGTATGGTCTCTGAGCCTGACGAGATGTTTACGCCATTGCAGGTTGCGATCCTCGGTGCGGGGGCCTGGGGAAATGCCCTCGCCACTCTAGCCGTCAGCAATGGGCATCAGGTCGCCCTCTGGTCTCGTCGCTCCTCCCTGGACTTGGGAGCCGTTGTAGCGTCAGCAGACCTCATCCTGTCAGCCGTTTCCATGCAGGGGATACGCACTGTTTTGGAGCAGTTGCAAGGGGTGTCTGTCCCCGATCGCGCCATCCTGGTCACCGCCACCAAGGGCTTGCTAGCTTCCCCAGCCCCAGCCCTGCCCCTGCTCCCCTCGCAACTGTGGCAAGATGCCTTTCCCGCCCATCCCGTTGTTGTGCTTTCTGGGCCCAATCTCTCCCAAGAAATTCAGCAAGGAATGCCCGCCGCAACCGTCGTTTCCAGCCGGGATACGATCGCAGCCGAGGTAGTGCAAGCAGCTTTTTCCTCCAAAAACTTTCGGGTCTACACCAACCCCGATCCCTTGGGCGTTGAGTTGGGCGGCACCCTGAAAAATATCATTGCGATCGCTGTCGGGGCCTGCGATGGCCTCAACCTAGGCACCAATGCTAAAGCCGCACTCATGACCCGTGGCTTGATTGAAATCATCCGCATCGGCACCCATTGGGGCGCAAAGGCAGAAACTTTCTACGGGCTGTCAGGGCTGGGAGACCTGCTGGCAACGTGCAACAGCCCCCTCAGCCGCAATTACCAAGTGGGCTACCGCTTGGCCCAAGGGGAACGCCTTCCAGAAATCTTGCAGCACCTGGCAGGCACAGCAGAGGGGATCAATACCGCCCACGTCCTCGTACAAATTGCCGATCGACAACAAATTTCCATGCCAATCTCTCAATTAGTCGATCGCCTGCTTCAGGGAAAAATCACCCCCCAGTCAGCCGTCGCTGCCCTGATGTTGCGAGACGCTAAGCCCGAATCCCCGGACTAACTAGAACCTTGAAATGCCTCAATGAGGAATTTTTACAAATTTCCGGACTAGTCCTAAACTGTGGGCGTAAAAGTAGAAGTCAGCGGTCAAACAACCTTCAGACATGCAACAAGATTCACCATCCCTTGGAACACGTTTGTGCCTTTTGGATAGCTGAAATCTTTCACATGGTTGAGGTTAAAATCCTACTGATATCTTTTGCTACTTATGTCGCCTCAGTGATGTAACTTAGACTTCTATCCTTAGGTAGAGTAAGCTACATTACTGCAAGCGGTATCGCGCAAAAGCAAATCCTTGGTATGATATCGCGTGTCATTGGTGTGGTGTGGTGTGTGAGGAGATAAGATGCTGAACTCCGTTGATTTCAGCGGGAAGCCGTTTCATTTCATTGGAATTGGTGGGATTGGAATGTCGGCTCTCGCTTATATACTGGCAAAACGAAAACTGCCTGTATCAGGGTCAGATATTCGCTTGAATCATATGACTCAGCGATTACAAGACTTGGGCGCTCATATTTTTCTGAGCCAAGACAGAGCTAATCTGGAGTTTTTTCAACCAGCGGCAGCCTGTACGGTTTCGTCTCCGATCGCCAACCCTGTACCTGGTGCGTCATCCGGCGCGATCGGGGAACAGCAGACGCAACCGGGGCAAGGCGAGACCCAACGGATCGCCAACTTGCCGCAAGTTATTTGCTCAACAGCAATTAATGTTGCCAATGCGGAGTATCAAGCAGCCCTGTCCCTGGGATGTCCAATTTTTCATCGATCTGATTTATTGGCAGCCCTGCTTCAGGAATATCCCCGCAGTGTGGCAGTCGCAGGCACCCACGGCAAGACAACGACCAGCAGCCTGATTGGTTATTTATTGATGAAAGCAGGACTCGATCCCACGATCATTGTGGGGGGAGAAGTCAAGGCGTGGGAGGGCAATGCTTCCTTGGGTCAGGGCCCTTACTTGGTGGCTGAGGCAGATGAGTCGGATGGTTCTCTGGTGAAGCTTTCAGCCCACATTGGGGTGATTACCAATATTGAGCTAGACCACCCCGACCACTACAACACCCTGGAAGAGGTGGTTGAGACCTTTCAAACCTTCGCCAACCGCTGTGATCTTCTGGTGGGGTCGATCGACTGTACAACGGTGCGCGATCGGCTCCAGCCTGCCATCACCTACAGCTTGCACCGCGAGTCGGGCGCAGATTACACCGTGGATTGCGCGACCTACGGAGCCACAGGCACCACTGCCACCGTCTGGGAGCGGGGACTCGTTTTAGGGCAACTTAGGTTGGGGTTACTGGGGCAACACAACCTCAGCAACGCTTTGGCAGCCATAGCCGTGGGACGTGCCCTAGGGCTGGATTTTGCCACCCTTGCCGGGGCGATCGACACCTTTGAGGGCCCCCGTCGCCGATTCGAGCATCGGGGCAAATATAACAACATCTTATTTATTGATGACTATGCTCACCATCCCAGCGAAGTGCGGGCAACCCTAGCGGCGGCTCGACTCTCTGCGGCTAAGGGACGGGTGATTGCGATTTTCCAACCCCATCGCTACAGTCGAACCCTGACTTTTTTGGCAGAATTCGCCGAAGCCTTTGCCAATGCCGATCGGGTGGTGATTACGGATATCTATAGCGCTGGGGAACCAAACCTCCAGAACATCAGCGGTCAACAGTTGGCTGATCAAATTGCCATTCACCATCCCCATGTGTCCTACCAACCTTCCCTGGCAGCCGTTCGCAACTTCTTGATTGAAACCCTACGGCCAGGAGATCTCGCCCTATTCTTGGGGGCGGGCAACTTGAATCAAATTATTCCTGAGGTCATGTCTGCCTACCAAGGCACATCTCACGATGAAAACCGATCGGCATCGTCTGAAGTAACCGTTAAGCCAGATGTCGAAACGTTACTGACGTGATGAGTGCAGAGAGTTCAAAGCACAATTTTTAGCAAAGATCAATAGCAAAAGTATACGGATGGTTCTAGACAGTTCAGGATAAGCGGCTTATCCTAACTCACAAATCCTGGCTTTCCTTGAACGACCTGTTGGCTTCAATATTTGGAGATTCTGAAATTAAGATTCGGTCAAGAATTAAGGATTCCCAACTTTATCCTTAAGTATCCTTGCAGCTTCAGTTTGTCACCCACGTAGTAGCGATACCCTTATGACTCTCTCTCAAGACTCCCCTAGAACCGCCAAGCTTTACTCCTTAGCGAAGCCTACTTCGGTTGTGACTGCTGAAGTTGATGTCTTAGGAAGAGACGCACTGAAGCCTAACCCTGTTCCAGTTTTGTTACTCAACTCAGACGCTATCATCAAGCCTCAAGTTTCCTTGGCAACCCTGACCTCGTTTCGTGTGGGAGGGCCAGCAGAGTGGTATGTCGCTCCCCGGAGTTTGGGTCTGCTTCAGGAAAGCTTGCAATGGGCAGCATCTCAAGGATTGCCAGTCACGTTTCTGGGGGCGGGGTCTAATTTGTTGGTCAGCGATCGGGGCCTGTCAGGGCTAATCATCTGCACCCGTCACCTGCGCCACACCCACTTTGAGCCAGAAACCGGCCGCGTGACCGCCAGCGCCGGAGAGCCGCTCACCCGTCTGGCGTGGCAAGCCGCAGAACGGGGCTGGCAGGGTTTGGAATGGGCTGTGGGGATTCCCGGCACTCTAGGGGGTGCAGTGGTGATGAATGCGGGGGCCCACGGAGATTGCACCGCCGACTTTTTAGTCAATGCCCAGGTGCTTTCCTACAAGCAAGCCCCAGAGCAAGCCCCAGAGCAAGCCCCAGAGCAAGCCCCAGAGCAAACCATAACGGTTCTTACTCCTGATGATTTAGGATACGCCTATCGCACCTCCAACCTCCAAAATACTCAGCGCTTGGTGACTCAAGCAACCCTGCAACTTCAGCCAGGGGCTGATCCCGTAGCGGTGACCGCAGCAACAGCCGCCCATTTGGAGCAGCGACGCACCACTCAACCCTACCACTTGCCCAGTTGTGGCAGCGTCTTCCGCAATCCAAAACCCTACACCGCAGGCTGGCTGATTGAGCAGACGGGGTTGAAAGGGCACCAGATCGGGGGCGCTCAAGTCTCGCACCTCCATGCCAACTTTATCCTCAACCGGGGCGGCGCTACTGCCAGCGATATTCTGCGCCTGATTCGCTACATACAGCAGCAAGTAGAGGCACGGTGGGCAATCCATCTAGAGCCAGAGGTCAAGCTTCTTGGCGAGTTTGCCCCCGATTAATTAGTGCAGCTTGGTAGAAGTTTCTGATCAGTTAGGTAGATTATTTTGAGGTTTGAGGTTTGAGTTTTGAGTGCTGCCCACTTAACTTCTGCCAGCCTGCACTAGTAGTCTGTCAATCATTAATTGACGGGTAGCTGAAAGCCGGGAGGTCAGTTGAAGTTAAATTTTGAGGGCCTTCGACCCGTCAAAATTTTCTTGACAGAACACTAAGTAGTTATCAATTTCTGCATGTGTCCCTACTGTTGCTAGACCCGCTCTCGCAGATACCGATCGCTACCGGAAGGGCGAAGCATTGGGGCAATAATCTGTGCAGCCATTCGAGATCTCTTACCCAATGCTTCGCCCCTACAGGGGTAACATCTTTCTCAGAAATCTCCTAAAAGCCCAACTTTTCCAGCAAGGGACGTGTTGCAACGATGTGCCGTTCCAAGCCCAATTGGTTTGGCGCTATGCCCACAGCCAAGGCAACCAGTTGAGGCAGATGGAGGATGGGCAACCCTAGTTTTTGTCCGATCGCCTGCTCCACTTCAGGTTGGCGAGAATCTAGGTTGAGGTGGCAAAGGGGACAGGGGGTCACCATGCAATCGGCTCCTGCCCCGATCGCCGCCTGCAAATGTTTCCCCGCCATCTGAAATGATTGCGCCGTGGCATAGCTAGAGAGCGGCCACCCACAACATTGAGTCCGCCCTTCATACTGCACCGGAGTTGCCCCCACAGCCCGAAACACATTTTCCAACGCCACAGGATTAAAGGGATCATCGTAGGGCATGGCAGTTTGAGCGCGGAGTAAGTAGCACCCATAAAAAGCAGCACACTTTAGCCCCGTCAATTGCCGCGTGACCCGCTCCCGAATTGCGTCTAAGCCATAATCTGCCACCAACGCCCAGAGTAAATGCTTCACCTCCGTACTGCCTTGATAGGGAGAGCAACCCTCCTGTTTCAGCAACCCATTCACCTGCTCCACATAGGCTGGGTTTGCCTGCTGGAGGCGTTTCAAGCGCTCATCCACATGCCCAATCACGCCTTGGCAGGTGCTGCAATGGGTCAACAACGGTAAATTTAGCTCTTCTGCCAAAGCAATATTCCGGGCATTCACCGTATCCTCTAGAAGCTGCGACTCTTCTTTGAACGTTCCAGACCCACAGCAGGCTGCTTTTTTCAACTCAATCAGTTCGATCCCCAGTGCCTGAGTCAGCGCTTGGGTAGATTGGTGCAGTTCCCGACAGGCTCCCTGGGCGACGCAGCCCGGAAAATAAGCGTATTTCAAGGGTTGAAGCAACATGGGCTAAAAATTGAGGGTTGAGTAGAAAAAGCTATCCTTCTTGCTCCATCATCTCTCTATTTTGCCTTCCTGATCAGATGATAAATTCATAGGCTACTCACCGATTTGTCCTCTGCTAATCTCTTCTTGCGATCGTGGATTAAGGAGATTTTCAGAAGAGTTTATACCAGGCACCGGAAGGGCAAAGCATCCGGTCAATGATCTTCTGATTGATTCAAGAGCTTATCTGCCGGATGCTTTGCCCCTACAGCGCCAGTATCTTTTCCAGAAATCTTCTAAATAAGCTTTAAACAAGTTAAAGGGTAGTCGCCTGAGATTATCTCAGCCCCTCACCCCCAACCCCTCGCCC
>JARCMD010000406.1 GCA_030248885.1 Leptolyngbyaceae cyanobacterium MP9P1.79
CGATCCGCCCTCTGACCCAAAAGCCGTTAGATGTGCATCTCATGATTGTGGAACCTGAGAAGTACGTCGCCGACTTCGCCAAGGCCGGAGCCGATCATATCTACGTCCACGCAGAACACAACGCCTCACCCCACCTCCATCGCACCTTGGGTCAAATTAAGGAGCTAGGGAAGCTGGCGGGGGTTGTCCTCAATCCCGGTAGCCCGTTGGAACTGATTGAATATGTGCTGGATTTGTGTGATTTGGTGCTAATTATGAGTGTCAACCCTGGATTTGGGGGTCAAAGTTTTATTCCAGGGGTTGTGCCTAAGATCCGCAAACTTCGGGAAATGTGCGACGATCGGGGACTTGATCCCTGGATTGAGGTGGACGGTGGACTCAAGGCCAACAATACGTGGCAGGTGCTAGAAGCGGGAGCAAATGCGATCGTTGCTGGATCTGCGGTGTTCAATGCGCCCGATTACGCCAAAGCCATTGCTGACATTCGCAACAGCAAGCGCCCAGAACTCGAACGGGTATCCGCTGTCGTGTAGTTTTCAGAAAAGTCTTCAAAAAAGGATATATCAGGAAATGTAGGGGCAAAGCAGTCGGTAAATTAGCTCCGGTACATCTCCAAAGACGATCGCCCGACTGCTCTGCCCGTGCAGGGTTTATGCGGCAACACTATATTTTTTACAGGTTCCGTAGTGTTGGATGAAGCAATAGTTAGGGCGAAGCATTCGGGCAATTCCTTCTAAGAAAGTGTTTGTAAATTAGCGTATAGTCTTGCACTCGCCCCCAACCCCCCAATTCTGGCTTGTTCTCGAGCCGTTCTTGTTCAAAGTCCCCCAGAATTGGGGCCTTAAAGCCTTTCAGGCATACATGAAAAGGGGGCGGATCGGGGCAAAATTTGTATTTACGAATATTTTCTAAGCGTCCAGGAACTTGCCTGCCGAATGCTTCGCCCCTACAGGCAGGAGAGCGCAGAAATCAGGCGTTTCAAGCATCTTCCCGCACGAGGAAGGCAGCGCATTCAATGTGAGCCGTTTGGGGAAAGAAATCAGCGGGCTGGACTCTGGTGAGGCGGTAGTCTCCGTTTGCACAGAGAATCTTGAGGTCACGGGCTAGGGTCGCAGGTTTGCAACTGATGTAAACGATCCGCTCTGGTTTGATTTGTAGAAGAGTGTCCAAAACACCCTTGTCGCAGCCCTTGCGCGGGGGATCGAGGACGACAATATCGGGGATCACATCTAAAGCTGGTAGCAAGGCTTCCACGGTTCCTGCTTGAAAGGTGACATTGGAGATGTCGTTCAACCCAGCGTTTTGTCGCGCCTGTTCCACGGCTTCTGGCTGCACTTCGAGGCCGATCGCCCGTTGGACGTGTTGCGCTAGAGGCAAAGTCAGCGTCCCGATGCCGCAGTAGGCATCCACTAAGACTTCCTGCCCTTGCAATTTCAGTTCATCCATCACACTCTGCAAAAATGCCTCGGTCTGTTCGGTGTGAATTTGGAAAAATGTGGTGGCTTGCACCCGGAACTGGAGTCCAGCAAATTCTTCTCTGAGATAGGGTTTGCCAGCAACACAGCGCGTTTCGGCTCCAAAAATGGCGTTGGTGCGATCGGGGTTGTAGTTCAAACACACGCCGACTAGGGAAGGATAGCGTCTCAGCCACTCCTGCGCTTGTTCCTCAATGCCCGACACACTGCGCTCTTTGGCGACCAGAGTGAGCAACATTTCCCCCGTACGCCGCCCAATGCGAAGCGACAGATGGCGCATTCTGCCTCGGTGCTGCTCCTCGTCATAAATCGCCCAGCCTTGATCTTGCATGTCCTGTTTGACCTCAGCCAGCAGGGGATTCAGCCGCGCATCTTGAATGGGGCACTGATTGAGATTGATCAGTTGATGGCTGCCTTTCTGGTAGTATCCCGCCTGCACCTGCCCTGTTGCCGATCGCGCTAAGGGGTAGGTGGACTTGTTCCGGTAGCCTAGGACATCTGCCACAGCTAACACGGGATCAACGGGGGGCTGCTCAAAGCCACCAATGCGCTCTAGAGCTTGCACAATTTGGTGGCGCTTGGCTTCTAGCTGATAGCGGTAGTCGATGTGGAGCCACTGACAACCGCCGCATTTGTCCGCCACAATGCAACTGGGACGAATGCGGTGGGGAGAAGCTTGCAGAATTCGCTCTAATTTACCGTGGGCGTATTGGGGTTTGACGTGGGTGAGCCGCACTTCTACCCGATCGCCCGGCACGGTGTCTGCTACAAAGACCACGCGCTGCTCGACCCGCCCCACTCCATCGCCACTGTCAGTGAGGTCGTCGATCGTCACCTCCACCCGTTGCCCCTGCCGCCACAGGTCTTGAGATTGAGTCGCTACATTGAGTCGGGGCATAACGTTACCTACTTGAGAACCAAAATTAGTTTGCAGTCCTTATCCAGCCTAAGGGATGATGATGGGAATTGGGCTATGAGCCTGTATTTCGGTAGCGACGATTCACGACTCAACATGGCTCTACTCATATCTTCGCTTACACTAAGCTCATAGCAGAACCATCAATTGCGCCGATCGCTTTATGTCCCAAATCGTTGAGATCCCGATTGAATTAACTCAATTTCAACTTCCTCCAGCAGTTCAAGCTCGGTTGCAATTTTTGTTGGATTGTCAGGATGAAGGAACTGCTCTACCTTTGGCAGAACAACAGGAAGCAGAAGGGCTGGTTGAACTAGCAGAATTTCTATCTTTGCTGCATTTGCGCTCAATCTGGGTAATGAAGCAAGTATAGATGACGACCATTCCAGCTTCTCTCCGTCGATTAGCTAGCTCTATATAGACTTAAGGAGATTTCTAGAAAAGTTTATACCAGGTACCGGAAGGGCGTTCGCGTAGCGTGTGCTTTGCACTTAGCATCCGGGCCATGACCTTCTGGTTGATTCAAGAGCTTATTTGCCAGATGCTTCGCCCCTACATGGGTAACATCTTTCTCGGAAATCTCCTAACTCTTAGTGCGCCTGAACCAAGTATCCACAGCGGTGTTCTCCATTGACGAGCCAGTGGGTTCGCTCCACTGTGCAACCTTGTAGAGCCACCGCAAACATTTCTAGCTCGTGCCCACAGACCGTCGGAAACGACTCGGCAATGTGGGAAATGGCACAATTGTACTCAGCAATGATGAACTGCGTCGTATCATTTGAATCCTCTGGGGTATGCCATTCTGCCATGTAGCCCTCAGCCTTGCGGAGTTCCACCAGATTCGCGACTCGCTCTTGCAGAGACCCTGTACCGAGCCGATCGCGATACTCCAAAGCCTTGCGTTCCCACTGCTTCCGCAGAATCGTGCCCATTTGCTCCCGTCCCACCGTCTCTGCCAGCGTATCCAGCAGCGAGAGGGCAAACTGGTCGTAATGTTCAGGAAATTGATCCCGTCCCGATCGGCTCAACTCGTAGGCATAATTGGGGCGGCCCATCCCCGCCTGTACCGCCCGATGCCCAATCAACCCCTCAGCCTCTAAATCTTTCAGGTGGCGACGAATGGCTTGGGGACTAACTTCTAGTGCCTTTGCCAACTCTTGGGCAGTCGCCTGACTGTGTTTTAGCAAGTAGTGAAGGATGTCTTGCTTGGTGGAAGATTGATGCGTTGTTGTCATCGGAGTCTCAAGGGTGAAGGCGAAGGACAAACAGGTGAAGGTGCAGCCGATCGAGCAAACTCAAAAATCGACTTTGACAACATTCATGTTTCCAAAGTAGTGTAGAATCGAGATAAATAACAAAGATGTTGTTTAATCTATATAGTAGTCTAGTTTTCTCGCCCTCTTCAGCTAATGAACCCACCGACTGAAACAAACCAAGCCACCGATAAAAGCCTAGAAGCCATGCGGTACTTCTCGGAGACCTATGCCAAACGCACGGGCACTTACTTTTGCAGCGATCTAGGGGTCACTGCTGTCGTCATTGAAGGACTCGCTAAGCACAAGGACGATCTTGGCGCGCCTCTCTGTCCCTGCCGTCACTACGAAGACAAGGAAGCAGAAGTCCGTGCCACCTATTGGAACTGCCCCTGCGTCCCCATGCGAGAGCGCAAAGAGTGCCACTGTATGTTATTTCTCACTCCAGATAATCCCTTTGTGGGTACTGAGCAAGACATTAGCTTTGACCAAATTCGGGAAACTACCAGTCAGTATTAGATGAGTTATGACCGATCTAAGCCATAGCTCAAGTCCGGTGAAGCATAGTCCGTAAAGCCTTTCAGAAAACTCCTCAGACCTAGCTTGCATTCCATATCCAATTGAGAGAACACTGCCCATGACTGCCGCCCTGCAATCTCTGGTTAATCAGCCCTATAAGTATGGGTTTGTCACTGATATTGAGTCGGAAACGATTCCGCGTGGTTTAAGCGAAGAGGTCGTTCGCTTAATTTCCGCTAAGAAGCATGAGCCAGAATTCATGCTGGAATTTCGTTTAAAAGCCTATCGCCATTGGTTGACCATGGCTGATCCGGCGTGGGCCAATGTCAGCTATCCAGCGATCGACTACCAAAATATTGTTTACTACTCCGCCCCCAAGCAAAAAGAAAAGCTGGGAAGTCTGGATGAAGTTGACCCCACCTTACTCGAAACCTTTGAAAAGTTAGGCATTTCCCTTTCCGAACAAAAGCGGCTCTCCAATGTCGCTGTAGATGCTATTTTCGATAGCGTTTCCGTGGCTACTACCTTTAAGGAAAAGCTAGCGAAGGATGGCGTGATCTTCTGCTCCATCTCGGAAGCACTGCAACACCACGCTGACTTAGTGCAGAAATACCTGGGCAGCGTTGTGCCTGCGGGAGATAACTACTATGCGGCTCTGAACTCTGCTGTGTTTAGTGATGGCTCCTTCGTCTATATTCCTAAGGGCACAAAATGCCCGATGGAGTTATCAACCTATTTCCGCATTAACAACGGGGACTCTGGGCAGTTTGAGCGCACATTGATTGTGGCAGAAGAAGGTAGCTCGGTTAGTTACCTGGAAGGTTGTACGGCTCCCATGTTTGATACCAATCAACTCCATGCCGCTGTGGTGGAATTGGTGGCGTTGGACAATGCGGAAATCAAATACTCTACGGTGCAAAACTGGTACGCCGGGGATGCTAATGGCAAGGGCGGTATCTATAACTTTGTCACGAAGCGCGGTCTTTGTCAGGGCGTTAACTCTAAGATTTCCTGGACTCAGGTGGAAACAGGCTCGGCGATCACCTGGAAGTATCCCAGTTGTGTGCTGGTCGGCGATAACTCCGTAGGCGAGTTCTACTCAGTGGCGCTCACCAATCACCACCAGCAAGCCGATACGGGTACCAAGATGTTACATATTGGCAAAAATACCCGTAGCACAATTATCTCAAAGGGTATTTCCGCAGGTCAGTCCCAAAATAGCTATCGGGGATTGGTGAGAATTGGCCCCAAAGCCAAGGGCGCACGCAACTATTCTCAGTGCGACTCAATGCTGATTGGCGACAATGCCCAAGCCAATACCTTCCCCTATATTCAGGTGCAGAATAATACAGCCAAGGTAGAACACGAAGCTTCTACGTCCAAGATTGGGGAAGATCAGCTATTCTACTTCTCCCAGCGGGGCATTTCCACAGAAGATGCGATCTCCATGATGATTAGTGGTTTCTGTAAGGATGTCTTTAGTCAACTGCCGATGGAGTTTGCGGTGGAAGCCGATCGCCTCCTCAGCCTCAAACTAGAAGGCAGCGTGGGTTAAACCACTCTTCCTCTTGATCAGGAGTTAAACCAATGGAATCAGCGACTATGGGATTAGTATTTGCAGACATTGAACTGATTAGTGGCGATGATTTAGCATTTTTCCGTAGAGGTCAACTTCAAGAAAACCAAATTCATCGTTGTATCGTGCGGGCAATGGTTGACAGTGGTGCCACCATGCTGGCAATTCCAGGATTTGTTAAGCAGCAGTTGGGCCTGCAAAAAATAACTGAACTTGAGGCAGAACTTGCAGATGGCTCCGATGTGGTTTTAGAGGTGGTTGGACCAGTAGAGGTAAGGTTTCAGAATCGACGTACCAGTGTCGAGGCGATCGTTGTTCCCAACTCTATGACTACTCTCTTGGGAGCAATTCCAATGGAGGGTATGGATGTGTTAATTGATCCGAGACGTGAGCAACTAATCGTGAATCCAGAAAGCCCTGATGTTGCCCGAATGATGTTGATGTAGCGCTTAAGTTATGACTCAGTTTAGTGAAGTAACTACACGCCATGCAACTCAAGACGACATTCCACTCATCTTGTCGTTTCTGCAAAAGAAGGCTGAGTTTGATCGGAGTATGGGAGCCTTCGAGGGTATCTTGCAGGCAACGGAGCAGAAGCTGTATGAGAGCTTATTTAGCTCAGTTCCATTTGCGAGAGTCTTATTGGGTGACGTTCTAGGTAAGCCGATCGGGTTTGCTTTGTACTACTTCCGATACTCCTCTTTTGCAGCAAAACCAAGTTTATGGCTTGATGATCTCTATGTTGATTTAGCAGTTCGTAGCAAAGGTATCGGTTCTGTTCTTATGAAAACGCTGACTCAAATTGCTGAAAATACGAACTGTACTCACATGGCTTGGACTGCAAGTGCAAACAATCTTAGAGGTGTCAGTTTTTATGGGCGAATTGGAGCAGAAATCATTGATAGAAAAGGCAATACTCTGTTTCTCAAGATGGATGTCAACCCAGATTTTGAGTGACAACAACTATTTCATAAATTATGACTCAAATATTACAAGCAAGAAATGTGAATCTTCGGGATCTGATTGACCAATTTGGGCTTCAGTTAGTGCGCGATCGAGAATTTTTCACTGAATGGCATGAGGATTTGCCTGAACTTATTGAGCAGGAAGAGCAGTTTTTAGATAAGGTTCAACAAGGCTTTCTTAACCTAATGCAGTACCCTCCCTATTTGGAGAAAGCTGTTCAAATCTCTGTCTTATCGCCTTTACTGTTTCTCGCTAATTTCTTTCTGCCTCCCTTTCGCATCAGAGCAGAACAATCAACTGAAATTATCAGCGAAGACGAAGGTGTATTGATCCGAGGACAACTTGACCTAATTGTACTGAAAGATAGATTTTGGGTTCTGGTGATTGAGTCTAAGGAATTTTCATACTCGCCAGAAGCAGGACTGGCTCAACTCCTTTCCTATATGTTGGCAAATCCAGACGACGAAAAGCCTTGTTTTGGCCTGCTAACAAATGGACTTGATTTTAGGTTTATCAAACTATTGAAAAATCCTGCACGATATGCAGTATCTGATCGGCGTGATCTTCTAGATGAGGGCAATGCCCTCTATTCAGTTCTGCAAATCATGAAACGATTAGGGCAGTTGTAGAACAAGATTGAGATATATATTGGAGGAGTTGAACGATGATTAATGCAACCGGTGAAGTAGTTCTTTTGGTGCAGAATCTAACTGCTGAGGTCGATGGAACTCCCATTCTCAAAGGTTTAAATCTAGAAGTGAAGGCAGGGGAAATTCATGCCATCATGGGGCCAAATGGCTCAGGAAAAAGTACCTTTTCTAAGGTTTTGGCTGGACATCCTGACTACACGATTACGGGTGGAGCCGTGATTTTCCAGGGACAGAATCTACTGGAAATGGAACCCCAGGAAAGGGCGCGATCGGGAATCTTCCTGGCATTCCAATATCCCTTAGAAATCCCCGGTGTGAGCAACATCGATTTCCTACGAGTGGCTTACAATTCCAAGCGCAAACACGCAGGCTTGGAAGAATTAGATGCCTTTGATTTTGATGATTTGGTGCGGCAAAAATTGGATGTGGTCAAAATGAATCCAGACTTCCTCAGCCGAGGGGTGAATGAGGGGTTTTCTGGAGGTGAAAAGAAGCGCAATGAAATTCTGCAAATGGCTCTTTTGGAACCCAAACTAGCCATTTTAGATGAGACTGATTCAGGGCTGGATATTGATGCCTTGAAGATCGTTTCTGGGGGTGTGAATCAGTTGGCAACGGCGAAAAATGCCACGATTTTGATCACCCATTACCAGCGATTACTGGATTATATTGAGCCTGATTTTGTGCATGTGATGGAAGGCGGCAGAATCATCACAACGGGACCTAAAGAACTGGCGCTGGAATTGGAAAGTCGGGGTTATCTTTGGGTGCGGGAAGAAGAGGAAGAAAGGGTGAAGGTGCAGGGATGAAAAACATGATTTCTATGGCTACCGATCGTACCTTTGCTCAATTCCTCAAACAATGTTCCATGCCTAATGATGGAACCCTGCTTCCAGAGGCGATGGACTACTTACAAGCGTTGCACGATCGTGGCTCTGCCCAGTTACACGAGCAATCTTTTCCAACAACACGGGATGAAGAATGGCGATTCACAGACCTGAAACCCTTGCAGGACACTACGTTTGCTCCTAGTGCTAAGCTAAAGCTGAGTGCAGCCGAAATTAGGGCGCTAATGTTGCCAGAAACCCATGAAAGTTTCATGGTGTTTGTCAATGGGCAGTTGGATTGTGCTGAGATTTCCAATCCTCCTGCCGGGTTGCTCTTGAGCAATTTAGGGCTGACCTTTGTGAGTGGTATGTTGTTAAATGCACCGGAACTCCCGATTCATAACTATTTAGCCAAGCAATTAGGCGCAGATGAAAGGTTTACAGCCCTTAATACGGCGGGATTCAAGGATGTGGCGATCGTCTGGGTGGGCGAAAATACCATTGTTGATATGCCAATTCACCTGCTATTTGTTGCGATTCCAGGTCAAACTCCTACGTGGTCTCAGCCTCGGTGCTTAATTGTCGCTGAAGCAGGAAGCCAACTAACTGTCATTGAAGATTATATTACTGTGGGTGACGGTGTTCACTTCACCAACGCGGTCACAGAAATTTGGATGGCAGAAAACGCTGAGGTGAATCACACACGGGTGCAACAGGAGAGCCAAATGGCTTTTCATATTGGCAAAACGGCGGTCTCCCAGGCGCGCAACTCCCGCTATACCTGCAATACGGTTAGCACAGGTGCAAAGTTGTCACGCCATAATTTGGAGATTCACCAAGCCGAGGAGCAGACCGAGACAACGCTGAATGGACTGACGCTGATTGGTGATGAGCAACTGGCAGATACTCACAGCACGATCGCCTTCACTAAAGCTCATGGAAGTAGTCGGCAATTGCACAAATGTATTGTGGACGATCGCGCCCGTGCCGTTTTCAATGGCAAAGTTCTGGTTCCCAAAGCCGCCCAGTTGACTGATGCAGGGCAATTGAGCCGCACGTTGCTTCTATCATCTAAAGCCAGGGTAGATACCAAACCCCAGCTGGAGATTGTTGCTGACAATGTGAAATGTTCCCATGGAGCAACGGTTAGCCAATTGGATGCAGAGGAGGTTTTTTACCTGCAAAGTCGGGGTTTAGATCAAACTACTGCTCAAAAACTCCTAACCTATGCTTTTGCGGCAGAAGTCATCAACCAGATTCCGGTTGTCTCGCTGCGCGATCGGTTAGCGCAACAGGTAAGAATGCAAACTCAGGATTAAGGTATTTGTGACTGGTAATGGTATGTAGCGATTTGTAACTTAACTCATTAAAACTATGACACTTACTCAAGAAAAAACGATCGCCAGCCGAGTTCGGGCTGATTTTCCGATTTTGCATCAGGAAATTAATGGCAAACCTTTGGTCTATCTGGACAACGCTGCCACCTCCCAAAAGCCCCTAGCTGTGTTGAATGCTCTCCAGGATTATTACCAACAGGACAACGCCAATGTTCATCGGGGGGTACATACCCTGAGTTCTAGGGCAACGGATGGGTATGAAGGGGCGCGGGATAAGGTGGCGCACTTCATTAATGCAGCATCGCGTCAAGAGATTGTTTACACACGTAATGCCAGTGAAGCGATTAATCTAGTTGCCTATGCTTGGGGCAATGCAAACTTGCACCCTGGCGACGAAATTATTCTGTCGGTGATGGAGCATCACAGTAATTTAATTCCCTGGCAACTCCTGGCCCAGCGCACGGGGGCGGTGTTGAAGTTTGTGGAATTAACAGAGACTGAGGAGTTCAACCTGGAGCAGTTTAGGGGGTTGATGTCTAACCAGACCAAATTAGTTTCAGTCGTCCACGTCTCAAATACGCTGGGTTGCATTAATCCTGTGCGCGAGATTGGGGCGATCGCCCACCACTACGGCGCTAAGATTCTGGTTGATGCTTGCCAGAGCGTGCCTCACATGGCGGTGGATGTCCAAGCCTTGGATTGTGATTGGCTTGTGGCATCGGGACATAAAATGTGCGCTCCAACGGGCATTGGGTTTCTCTACGGCAAATTGGATGTGCTGCGATCGATGCCTCCCTTCCTGGGTGGGGGCGAAATGATCGCTGATGTCTTCCTTGACCATGCTACCTACGCTGACCTGCCCCACAAATTTGAAGCCGGTACGCCAGCGATCGGGGAGGCCGTTGCTCTGGGTGCTGCGGTTGATTACCTCTCTGCGTTAGGCATGGACAACATCCACGCCCAAGAAGCTGACTTAACCGCTTACCTATTTCAACAGCTTGCAAAACTCCCTGAAATCCGCATTTATGGGCCGAAGCCAACTCCGACAGGTGACGGGAGAGCTGCCTTGGCTGCCTTCACCGCTGGCAGCATCCATCCCCACGACCTCTCGACCATTTTGGATCAAGCAGGGGTGGCGATTCGAGCGGGGCACCACTGCACCCAGCCCTTGCACCGCTATTTGGGGGCACAATCCACTGCCAGAGCCAGCCTGTACTTTTACAATACCCGTGAAGAAATTGATGTTTTTATCACGGCCCTCCAAGAAGCGGTAGAATTCTTTGGCGGTATCTTCGGCTAACCCTAGGATTCTCTACCCTAAATTGACCTATGCCTCTGCTCTGTAAAAACATCTCTTGCCAGAAAACACTGCAACTTGCGATCGTCTCTACCCTTTGCCTTCTCGTTAGTAGCTGTGGGAATGGGAACAAAGTCGCCCAATGCAACCGCCTGGGCGAAGTGACTAATCAGGTAAAAACCCTCTCGCAATCGATCGGTCAGGGGTCTAAGGAAGAGCAGTTTAGCCAATTGACTAAGGTGGCGGATAGTCTCGATCGCTATGCTGACCAAATTTCCACCCTTTCCTTTGAAGACAAGCAAATCCAAGGGTATCAGTTGCGATTTGCGAAGCTGTACCGAGATACTAGCCAAGCCAGCCGGAGTCTTGTTGATGCTTACAAGAAGCAAGACCGTGCGGCTGGTACTCAGGCAGTGGAGTCGTATAAGCAGGCGGTGGCTCAGGAAGCGCCGCTGATTGATGAGGTGAATCAGTATTGTATGAAGAGTTAGGGGATTGATGGGCGAACGCAGATGGACGCGGATGAACGCAGATGGGGTGACTATGGGTGGGATAAGTGGGTGTAGATAGGATGGGTGTAGATAGGTAGGTGTATGGATGGGGATGGGCGTAGGGCTGAGTTGAATCGGGTGACGGAGGTTGTGATTGGGTGTGCGTTTAAGGTGTCTAGTGGGTTGGGGATAGGATTTCTGGAGCGGGTGTATGAAAATGCGTTGGTGCATGAGTTAGGTAAGGCTGGGCTGGGAGTGGAGCAGCAGAAGTCGCTTCAGGTCTGGTATGACGGTGTAATCGTGGGGCAGTTTTATGCAGACTTATTAGTGGAGGGCGCTGTCATTGTGGAATTAAAAGCAGTCACAGCCCTAGACACAAAGCACTTTGCCCAATGCATGAACTACCTCAAGGCAACCGACCTCAACCTCGGCTTACTGATCAACTTTGGCACTTCAAGAATTGAAATCAAACGCATCGTCCGCAACTTCTAACCCCCTCATTAAATCCTCCTCCAACCCTCATCCGCGTTCATCTGCGTTCGCCCAACTTCCTAACCCCCAGGAACCAACCGAAATAACAAAGAAAAAACTCCAAAACCCACCAAAAGCGCCCCACTTGTGGGTGTAATCCAGCTAGACCAACGTCGTAATTCCAAGAGCTTTTTGACAGAAGCAGTGAAGGTACCCGCCAGGATTAATGGAGCAGAATACCCCGCTGTGTAAGCCAAAAGTAAAACACCGCCTAAAACGGGGTCTTTGGTAGAGGCAATCCAGGCAAGGAGAGTTGCCAACACAGGTGTGCTGCAAGGCGATGCAACCAATCCAAAGGTCAGACCAATGAGGTATGCCTGTAGGGGTCTCGGTAGATTCTGGGAAACCTCAATGCCATTTAGCGAAGGAAGTTGGAAGGGTAAAGCTTCTAGCAGATTTAACCCCATGACGATCGCAATCAAGCTCACAATAATCGGCAGCCCAAACCCCACCTGACCGTAAACTTGGCCCACCACAGTTGCCAAGATCCCCATCCCCGCCAGCATCGTTGCCAACCCCAAGGCAAACCAAGTCGATTGCGCCGCCGCTTGCCACCGGCTTTTGGCTTCGTAGCCCCCAATGTAGCCGATCGTCAGGGGCAGCATGGAAAGCATACAGGGAGTCAAGCTCGTCAATAACCCCGCCAAAAAGATAATGCCAACACTCAGGGGAGTCAGATGAATCAGTTGGGTAGAAACCAGATGATTGGCAAATTGCTCTAAATTGTAGAGTTGAGTTTTGAATGCTTCCATTGTTGTGAGGGAAAGGATAACCTTAGACATTGACCCAAATGGCTAGCCAAATTACGGGGTTAATTCAATTTTAATGGCTCTCTTGCTTCCTCTAGTCTTGTTACCTTTGCCTATGTTGAGAATGCTAAGACAAACGTTCTTTAGCTCGCAACGCGATCGAGTCCCTGTTTATCCTACACTGCACTTACACCCTCCCCTTTGAGCATCAATATGGCACAACAGTATGCTTTGGTGGCAGCGATCGTAGTCTTTACCGTGAGTTCTCCCCTCCTAGCGGGAGCCAGACCCCAATCTGCTCGTTTAACGAATCGCATCATGGGTGCAGTGACGCTAGAAAGTCAGATGTATGGCTTTTTTGAACTGTTGCAGCAAGCAAAATTTACGGAGGCAACTAAAGATTTTACTCCCGCAATGAAAACAGCATTACCTGCTTCCCAATTGCAAACGGTTTGGCAGGGCTTAATTCAAGAATTTGGAACGTTGAAGAGTACCCAAATCCTGCGTACCGAAACTGGGCCAGGAAATCGAGTCGTATCGGTGAAGCTGGAGTTTCAGAAAGGGAACCAAAACTTGAGGATGGTTTTCGATCGCCAGCAACAGATTGCCGGACTAGCTGTCGCTCCACCAGACTACCAAGCACCTGCCTACGTTCGTCCCACCTCGTTTCTAGAGCGAGAGATGCAGATTGGCACCGGAAAATCCGCCCTGCCCGCCACCTTCACTCTGCCCGTAGGGAAAGGGGCCTTTCCCGTTGTTGTGCTGGTGCATGGCTCCGGGCCCCAAGACCGGGATGAAAGCATGGGCCCCAACAAGCCGTTTCGCGACCTAGCTTGGGGCTTAGCGTCCCAAGGCATCGCAGTCCTGCGCTACGACAAGCGAACGAAAGTGTATCCCCAGAGCTTTGGCGGGACTTTCACCGTGAAGGAAGAAACCGTGGATGACGCGATCGTCGCAGTCACCCAGTTACGCCAAGTCAAAGAAATCAACCCTCGGAAAATTTTTGTTCTGGGACACAGCTTGGGTGGCATGATGATCCCCCGCATCGGTAAACTAGACCCCACGATCGCCGGACTCATTGTTCTGGCAGGCAACACAAGACCCTTTGAAGACCTACTTTTAGAACAAACCGCCTATTTAATTTCTCTAGATGGATCAGTTTCCCCCGAAGAGACCGCCTATTTAGAGGCACTGAAGCGATCGGTAGCCAAGGTTCGATCGCCCCAACTCAGTCAGGCAAAACCCGCAGAGTTACTCTTGGGCATTCCCGCCTCCTACTGGTTGGATCTGCAAGGATACTACCCGCCAGCAGTGGCCAAAACCTTAAAACAGCCCCTATTGATTTTGCAAGGAGAGCGGGACTATCAGGTGACTTTGGCAGATTTTCAGGGTTGGAAAACAGGGCTGTCAGGCAAGCAGAATGTGACGTTCAAAACCTATACCAAGCTTAATCACCTATTTATGCCTGGAGAGGTAAAAAGCAACCCTGAAGAATATCAAGTCCCCGGTCACGTCGCAAAAGCAGTAATTGACGACATTGCAGCATGGATAAAATCCTGAGGTGATTCAGCAGCGATCGGCAGCAACCATCAGCCCTTTTCTTCCCAGAGTTATTCTGTAATACTCAGGTGATGAATTGCATCTAGTGTTCTGTCAAGAAAATTTTGAGGGGTCGAAGACCCTCAAAATTTAACTCCAACTAACCTCCCAGCTTTCAGCTACCCGTCAATTAATGATTGAC
>JARCMD010000407.1 GCA_030248885.1 Leptolyngbyaceae cyanobacterium MP9P1.79
CCCCTTCTCCCAAAAGGGGAGAAGGGGAGCAAGATCCAAGTCCCTCTCCCCACCTGGGAGAGGGATTTAGGGTGAGGGTTGCAAAAGTGAGATGCTCCCTTTCTCATGCTTCTCAAGTCAAGATCGATCGCCACAAAGCAGCCATCAGCCGCAACGACTTCTCGAAGCCCCTACGGTTAGCCCTAGAAGCCGGGTTATTTAGCCAGCAGACAACCTTCTTTGACTACGGGTGTGGACAGGGCGGCGATCGGCAACGGGTGGCGAAATTAGGGTATGCCAGTTCTGGTTGGGACCCCTACTACTGCCCCGATACAGCTTTGGCAGCAGCAGATGTCGTTAACTTGGGCTACGTCATCAACGTGATTGAGTCCCAAGCAGAGCGGCGAGACGCGCTCATCAAAGCATGGGAATTAGCCCAGCAGGTTTTAATTGTGGCGGCACAGGTGTTGATTGCCCAGGGAAACAGCCAGATTGCTTACGAGGATGGGGTGATCACGAGTCGCAACACCTTCCAGAAATATTATGACCAGGAGGAACTGAAACTCTACATTGACCAAGTGCTGGGAGTAGACGCGGTTCCAGTGTCCTTGGGCATCTATTTTGTATTTCGGGATGAGGCACAGGCGCAGAGCTTTCGGGCCGCTCGGTTTCGATCGCGGGTCTCTGTGCCTAGAGTCCAGCTTCAGACCAAGCGGTTCGAGGATTATCAAGCCCTACTCGCCCCCTTGATGACGTTTTTCACCGATCGGGGTCGGCTACCCATGGGGGAGGAACTGCCCGAAACTGAAGCCCTTCGCGCCGAGTTTGGCAATCTGCGACGGGCGTTTCAAATCGTCCTGCAAGCCACAAACCCGCAAGAATGGGAGGCGATTAGCGATCGTCGCCGCCATGATTTGTTGGTTTACTTGGCGTTGAGCCATTTTGGTCGCCGTCCCAAGCTGCGGGATCTGACTCCTCTTGTGCAGAACGACATCAAAGCGCTGTTTGGCGGCTATCAACAAGCCTGTGCTGCGGCAGACCTGATGCTGATCAGTTTGGGCAATTTGGCTGTGATTGAGGAACGTTGCAAAAATAGTGCGATCGGGCAGAACCGATCGAATTCCCTCTGGGTGCATGTCTCCGCGATCGAGTCCCTTGATCCCCTGCTCCGGCTCTACGAAGGGTGTGCGTCGCGGACGATCGGTCGCCCCCAGGAAGCCAATGTGGTTAAATTCCACTGCCGCAAACCCGAAATTTCTTACTTGTTCTACCCAAACTTCGATGCTGAACCGCATCCAGCTTTACAGACTAGGATGCAAATCGACCTGCGGGATCTCCATGTTCATTACCGAGATTATGACCTAGACGATAATCCGCCCCTATTGCACCAAAAGGATCGGCTGGTTACCCCTGACTACCTCGGTTATGAGAAGTTTGCCAAGCTGAGTCGGCAGGAGATGGATTGGGGATTATTGGAGGATTGGCGGCAGATTGGTAGTTGCAAGGGTTGGCAAAAGTGCCTAGAGGAACACTGTGCCGAGTTGAAGGGGCATCGGGTAGTGTGGCGTAAGGATGCTGACCCCTATCGCGTGAAGTTGATTAAATCTGCACAGCGGCAGCGGATTAGTTGTGTTGCACTTAAGGAGAATCGTCAAACAAAGCCGTCAAATCTTGATAACCACTCACCACTCTGAGTACTTCAATATCATCGTTGAGCAGTGCGATAAAAAATAAGATACTGCTCGTAGGATAGACTGCGTGAGCCAGGGTAGAGTTCATCTCGTTTGCGTCCAATTTGAGGAAACTGAGCAATCCGCTGAAGGGTGGAATCGATGCCGCTCAGAAACCGTTCGGCGCTGGTTAAACTGTTTTGGGCAGCAAGATAATCTGCAATCGCTTCAATGTCTCGACTGGCGAGGAGTGTAATCCGACAAGCTCGACTCATGCTTCGGAGTAGCGCTGACGTAATCGTTGGCGAATCGCTTGGATTTCAGTCGCAGCATCCAGAAGTTCTCCCCGTTCTGCTGCTTCAACTCCCAGCAGCACCTCACGGCGCAATTCTTCAAATCGCCCCTGATAAACCTGCTCTCGCTCTGCTAGCGCTTGCAGTCCAGCCAGGATGATTTCTTCTGGTGAGGCATATTTTCCGCTGGCAATCTGGCGATCGGCGAACTGCTGCAAATCCGGCGGAAGCGGCGTAGTTATTATGATACTCACACTACAGAGTAATGTTTGTATCAGTTTAACGTACCCGCGTAATCGCCGAGGTTGACAGAAGTGCTGGAAGACCATTGTACAGAGTTGAAAGGGCGATCGGGTGGTGTGGCGGAAAGATGCTGATCCATATCGCGTGAAATTGGTGCGATCGGCAATGCGGACAAAACAGGCAGGATGATCGCCATTAAATTAAATTAGCTCCATACCTAATACGATCGCTAAGTCAAAAAGGGAAAACACTCCTATATTGGTGTGAATTTGTGCATAAGTCCTATATAGGGATTATTCTAGACTTTTCTAAGTCAGGTTTAGATGAACTCCCGATCGCGCCTAATGTTATTCATTTTGCTCAAGGTCTTCAACGTCGTAGTGGACACAGATACCGCGATCGGCGGCATCCCTTTAAGCGATCGGAGCGGGTTAACTTGCCACTGTAGGGAAAATGAGCTACCTTAGCAG
>JARCMD010000408.1 GCA_030248885.1 Leptolyngbyaceae cyanobacterium MP9P1.79
GGTTGCCAGAAGATCGCCCTTACTCTCCATCTGAGTAATCTTTTTAGCAACGTCTGCTGCCTTTGCTTGACGGACTTGTTCAGTGCCCTCGACTGTCCACAGGCGAGTGTCTATCGTGCAATAGAGGGTGAGTTGATGCACATCCCAGGGATTGCCTTTTCCTTCCCCTACTTGCCATGCCAAACGGGCGGAGCGGAGGGTGAATAGACCACTGGAATGTTGATTTTTGCTGCTGCGTTTGGTCTCCTGGTCTTCCAAGAAACGTTGAAACCAATGAAGCTGACGATTGTCACAGTAGATGGCAAAGGTGTAGTCACTCAAGCCATTGAAATGGACGCAGAGCCGACCTTTTGCATTTCGCTTCCAGACTAAATCTTCATTCGTCTCAAAGATCAACGGAAATGGCAGAACGCTGGGGTTGGTTAACAATCGATTTTGCCAGCGTTTGGCTTCAGCATTATCCTTAGGCACTGTCTGGGTAGCGGTTTCAAGGGTATTTAGCCAACTTGCTCCCGTCAAATCACGACCGTGGGGGATGCGAGACTCGATTTGCTCCTGAAGTCGTTTGACCTGAATTTCAGCTTTACGACGCTGTTGAGCAAATTTTTGAGGATCTTCATTATCTTGCGGAATTTTACAGCCGTTTTTAAGGAGAAACGCGATCGCACACCGTTCCAGTACTTGCTTTGAATCGCGGTACCGATCGAAAAGTTGGCTGGCTAAACTGCGATCTGTTGAAGCTACTTTCTTCTTAATTTGCTTGCCTTTCTTTTTTGTATGTGAGGGTGATTCATCATTAGGGGTTGTGGGCTGAAGTTGAGAAAGAATGGCAGAGGCACGATCGCGAATTACATTAAGCTCAACCTCACCTGCTTGAGCCAATTCTTCATCGCTCTTGAGCCTTTCTAGCCAGCGTAGTTTGCCATCAAGCCTTTGCTGAAGTTGCTTTTGGATGGCTAACCAGGACTTAAAGATGTAATCGGCGGCATGTTCTGCCGAAGTATAGAATCGGGCAGGTTGACCGTTAAAGCGAACCTCTGTTTTAAGAGATTTGCAAAGCTGGGCTACCAGAGTAGAAGAAATTTTGCCTTTCCGTCGCCAGATTTCAAATTCTGGATGTTGACTGATTTGTTCAATGAGAGCGTTAATCAGTGGCGTGTTGCGTTCTGCCATCAGCGTCCAAAGCTGTTGGCGGGTTCCGGGAGATGCAACTAAGCGGCACTGAATCGTAATCTGGCTCATAAGAACGTTTGTTCTACATTGAGCATAGATTATCTGTTATTCTTCCTTTTTGCAAGAGCCTTTGTACTAATCAAAATGGGGTTGTTCTTGGTTAATCATCTTTGTCTGCTTCGTCTTCAGGGACAGTTTCGTCTGACCAGACGATTGTCTTACCTATGACTGCTTCAATTTTAGTTAGTAGCGATCGCTTGCGAGCCGCGACAAATCCCTCAAAGTCGTCTTGTCTAAGCTTGGTCGGATCGATGCTATGGGTCAGTAGGATGCCATCCATGCCTACATCGTCTAGCTGTACTGCCTTATGAGTTTGAAGCTGAACCAGGTATTCGCTAGGAGCTTTTGCTCCGATCATGCGATTGGCTTTGTATGAGATCGGGGTTTTGTTGAGGATAGAGTTGTAGCGGGATGGCGGAACACCTTTGCCTTCGCACCATTTTTTAGGAAAGATGTGGTGGATGTCGAGTCTATTGTCCTCCCAATCATCCTCACTAAGGTCACGAATGGTAGATTTCCAGAAGAAGTCTTTTGCCCCTTCTCGTTGTACGAGTGTGCTGATGCCCTTGTAGGCCGCACTATTGCGTGAACGAAGGGTTTCTAATCGGTTGGGCTGGAAGTTGGCATCGCGAATGGTGGCAGGCTCTTGATGGCTGCTCTTAATCCATTCCATCAGTTCTTGTATATCGAGCGCCATGCGGGTTTCGACAGCACCGCCGTATAACTCTCCAAGAACACCACACCAGAACCATCGAGCGAGTTTATCGTAAATAGTAGGTTGCAGCCAATCATCACCTAATAGAGCTAAAACTGCGGCCAGAGGAACCAACTGGGTGCGGTAAGGTAAGTCATTTGTTGAAAAGAAGGATTCCCTACGGAGAAACTTAGCTGCTTTCCAGAAGCCATCGGTGAGCTTAGTTTTCCACTGCTGGTATGCAGCCAGAGGGAGGGATAAGACGGCTTCACGCTTTGCACTGACCCCTGTGACTTGTTTGCCTGTTTTGCCGGATAGAAGGTCTGTTTGCCGCTTTTCCCAGGTATGTAGAAGGGACAACGCTTGCAGAAATTCAGTAGGTTGCACCTGGCACAGCAAACGCTGCTTAGATAGTCTTTGGTGAATACCTTTTATATCTTGTTTGGGATTGCCATACCACTCGTCCCGCAGATTAACGTCATCGGCAGCATAGGTAGCCGTCATCAACTCAAATACTGTGAGCGAAACGCCTCCAGTATTAACTTTCTCGAAGACCAGGCAAACCGCTTCTTTTTTGTTTTCTTTGCTGAGTTCGATGATGGGAACGTTGTAGTTGCGGAACTCGTTTAGGATCTGTTTGCGGAATTGAGCGTATCGCCCGAACTTCGCGGCATCGTAAGCAAGCAATCCTTCCTCCCATTCGTCGGAATTGAGGATTTGATTACAGGGGAAGTAAAAGTTTTCGTATTCCTTTTCGGGAGTGCTGAGATCGAGCTTGATGTCGCGACCAAAGTTTTCTTTGATGACTCGGCTTTCATCTACTCCGATAATGGCGTTTTCGTAATGTTCTTCTCCTTCTAGGGCGAGTTCGATGTCGATGTAGTAGTAACGCCTGAGGGGTTTGCCAGTATGGGTGTGAGTATCTACGGGCTGTTGGAGCATTAGCACCTGAGTCAGTGATGTGAGGCGTTGCTGACCGTCAAGAATCAACAGTTCTGTCTCTTCAGGTTTGATTTTGGCAGGATCTAGTCCCTCAACGGGGCGGACTTTGAAGCGAGTATCACCGCCAGCTTCGAGCATCATGACGGCACCTACCGGAAAGGCGCGGGCAATGCTGACCAAGAGAGAACGGATGTCTTGATCGCCCCAGACCCACCCTCGCTGGAAGTCAGGAAGTTGAATTTTGCCAGCCACGATGTCGCGGAGGAGATCAGCAAGCCGCTTTCTAGTGGAGTCGAAGTTAGACATTCAGCGTTCCTATTTTTGTGACTGGGCTTTGGGTAAGGTGTTCTTGCCGTTTATAGAGTGCCCATAATTGCTTGCTGAAGCCTAACCTAACCTAACCTACCCCTATCTAACTTGCTCAGGGGGCCAGTAGTGATTTAAAGCCTCTTAATCACTAATCTCATGGTTATTGGGTAGAAGAGAAGCGATCGCTGCTGTCCATGATGGGCGGGCTTTATGCCTATCCACATGGGAAAACTGGGCAAACGTCTTGAAAAAAGGCTTCAATTGATAGGTAGCCCAGTTAGATTGTTTAGCCGTCAGTCGAGCCTGGGAAATGGGAGCTTATTGACCTATCTTTGGAGGACAAGGGCTATGGAACGGTTCCTTGATTACCGCCAGGGTGTGTATTGCTTGTCGTGGTGCAGTGTTATAGACATTGACTGAGACCCTTCTTCTCCATTCATCAGCCCTACTTTAATGTCAGACGATTTTGA
>JARCMD010000409.1 GCA_030248885.1 Leptolyngbyaceae cyanobacterium MP9P1.79
GAGTAGGGGAGTGGAGGAGTAGGGGAGTGGAGGAGTAGGGGAGTGATTTTGGCAACGGTAGCGTTAGCGTTCAAGGGGTTGTCAAGTAAAAAATCATCCCCAAGCCTTCGTCCTGACCCAATCTCCAGCTTACTAAATTCACGATCTTAAATAGAAAATCTAGAAGTTCCGTTTGCCTTGGGTCAAGGCTGTGACGCGAATAGCTTCCGTCAGGACACCTTCTCCGCCAATGGAAACAACTGGGGGCTTGAGTTCCAGCTTTAAAACGTTGCTGGCATTGATAAAAATAGTTTCTTCTTCCAGCTTGACTACCCACCAATTTTCACTCAAAAATCTCCGCATCTCTAGACGAATGTCTTGGCGAACTGCATCGGGATCAGCGATATCGTGAATGGTGAAAGACTCAGAGTGACCGTTAATGTAGTGAAAGGTGATTTGCGTGGGAACGGTGGATGCGTGGTCTTCGCTGTACATAAAAAAACTCCTCTAAGAAACGTTTAAGGGTCATAGAAATGAGAATGGAGGCAAGCAGACTCTCTGCTAAGAAATCTAACCTCATATCTGGCTTCTCGGATGAAGTTTACCCAGATTTAGCCAATAACTGGATCAAAAATCTTAACGTTTGACTGCATAGCCCAGATTTATTTTTAATTTTTTAGAATTTACTTAAGTTTCAGTTATGGGATACAACAATGCTTTATAAAGAGTTAGTTTGCTAATGAAGTTGTAGGTGATGTGCAACTTTCCCGAACCACCCTCACCCCAACCCCTCTCCCAAGAGGGAAGAGGGGCTAAGATTTAGATCGGCTCCCCTTCTCCCAGTGGGAGAAGGGGAAGGGGGATGAGGGCAGACTTTAAGTTGCACATCGCCTGAAGTTGTGCAACCCAAGGTTCTTTTACGTTGCCTTTGCTTGATCGATCGCTCAAATTTATGCCTAATGTTGACCAAATACTAGGATTTTAGTCTTGGCAAATAGCTGGTGGGAAATTTTGATTTTCTGTGACCCATCTTTAGACGAGCTGATCTTCTGGCGCGCCGAACTGTTTGGCTGTCGAGGTACGGCCAGTGAGGTGAAGGGAAACACTTGCTTGGTGCGGGCTTATTTACCGCAGGAGCAATATAGCTTGCTGGATCTGGCGGCGTTGTCGCTACTGTTTCGCCAAGATGCCCTGTGTGCCCAATTTTCGCTGCCTGCCATGCAGTGGAATATTATTGACGAGGAAGATTGGTCGAGCAGTTGGAAGAAATATTGGGAACCCCAGGAAATTGGCGATCGGCTCCTAATTTATCCTGCGTGGCTCCCGATTCCCGAAAAGTCCGATCGTCTTTTACTACGGCTTGATCCCGGTGTTGCATTTGGCACGGGTGCCCATGCAACCACTCAACTATGCTTGGAAGCCCTGGAAATGCGGTTAAGTGCTGATCCCGTCACCCAGGCATTTGACTTTAGCCACGCCGAGCCTAAAAAACCGCCCGTCATCGCTGATATTGGTTGCGGCTCTGGTATTTTGGCAACGGGGGCAATGCTGCTGGGCGCACAAAAAGTATATGCAGTAGATATTGATCCCTTGGCAGTTCGTTCAGCCATCAGCAATCGGAAGCTGAACCAAATTGATCCGAAGCGGCTGCTGGTTCAGCTAGGAAGTATCGATCGCCTGCTAGAGATGATCGATGGCCCCGTTGATGGGTTTACTTGCAATATCCTTGCTGAAGTGATTATTGATATGGCTCCGCAAATGGGAGCGATCGCCATGCCAACCACCTGGGGCATTATCAGCGGTGTGCTATTGGAGCAAGCTAAACCTGTTGCCGATACGCTGGAACAAAATGGCTGGGTTGTTGCCACGCTCTGGCGGAGGCAGGATTGGTGTTGCTTCAATATTCGGCGATCGTGACTGGGAAATTTTTAGCTGACGATCGTGGATTTAAGATTTGGGAATGTACGGTTAAATAGCTTACCAATCCTATCCAGCCTATTTCTGATCACTGTGTTGCTAAAACCGCAAGATTTATCTGAGGTCGAAGATCTAATCTGTACCCATGTCGCTGAGCTAGCCACATGTCCTATTCCTGATCCAGAGCTAGCTAGGGCGAAGCGATTGCTTTGTAATGAATACATATTTTCCACGGAATCCCCAGATCAAGTAGCAGGATTATACGGCTACTACCAAACCATTGCCCAAGCCGAGTTAGCTATCACCTACCCCGACCAGGTGCGATCGTTCCAAGTTAATGATCTCCAAGACCTAGCAAATCACTATCTCTCTCCCCATCACTACGCAGCGATCGTGTTGAAACCCCGGTAGAAGATCGTTGACCCTCATCCTTGGTCTCTTATATGTCGGCTCCAGCGATCGTGTTCTATGCAACTGACCGTTTTAGTATTTCCAAGCCCCAACGCTTTATACCAGTTCCGTGAAACGGTGAAGTTGGGCGGACTCTGCTAGACTACCGACCCATTGTGATAGTCCACTCCAACCGGGTTGTTATGCCGCGTTTCTCACTGATAAGGCTGCAATCACCACAATCCTTAACCAAAAACAACAACATTATGGAATGAACAACCGACCAGCCCCCATGTAATTATCAATATCTAGAACAATCTCAATGAGTCGCTCAATACAGCGTTCCCGATAGTCAAACTCATCAAGGCGATCAAGATTCCTGATCGTTAACATCGGGAACGAATCTACTGAATTTTCTGCACGCATCACCTCTTCAAGTGAATCCTCACCTTTCATATTTCGGTTGGCTGTGAGTATCATCATCTGATTTTCTTGAGCATAATGCCAAACTATGCGATCACTACTTGCGATCGAGAGTCCAACCTCTCGAAAAGTGACAAATCGGATCGATATAAACTCAAGCCAGCCAAGTTTTACCAAAATACCGAGAAAAACAAGAGCATAGCCGTCAAGATTGTAATCAACCAAGAAGGTCATTATTTTTCTGCTGCACGCTTCGCTTTCTGCTCCTGAAGTTTTGCCCAAAGAGCCTCTTTCTGCGGTTGGTGCGGCATTGCTGCAATTTTGGCGAAGCGTTCTCGGTTGCGCTCCTCCCAATACTGGCGAATTTCTTCTCTGGTTTGCAATACTTGTTCATACTCAGTTTCAATTTGAGTATGGTTCGCCTCGATGTAAGATAAGGCAGAATTTATTTGGCTGTCTGTGAGGTTAAACTTGTCACGAATCAATTTGGGTGGATACTGAGCTTTCAGGAAGTCCATTACATCATAAAGAGTCAGTCGCGTACCTGAAATCGTCAGCCCGCGCGCTGTTCGGATGATCGGTGCTTGTCCATTTGATGCTAAAGTCATACCTTTTGTCTTCTAGCAACTAAGTCTATATTAACCTCACGCAAAGAGGGGAGCATCTGTCCACCCAACCTATTTCTATATCTTTAGATTCAGCTTACTGACTTGGTTCTGAAGTTTGCTGGCACGCCCTAACGATCGCCCTAGCCTGTAACCGCGAAACCCGATCGCCTCCAATAACACTTGTTGCTGAGCGGCTGGCTTCATCCTTGATCTCAACTGTGTCGGCTCCAGCGATCGTATTTTACGGAACTGGCAGTTTTAGTATTTCCAAGACCTAGCGCTTCATACCAGTTCCATGGAAGGGTTAAGATGAGCCACTGCCAATAACCTTGGATTCTCACAAATAACCTTGATACAGCAGTTCTAACAACTTGTTAGCCAGCATACACATCTGAATCGATCGCATTCACGATCTCTTGAAAAGGAACGGATTTCAGGATAGATAGAAGGTTTACTGCTTTAGTCAATAAATATGGTGTGTCTTCGTAATCATCCTGACTGGGCAAGACAATTTGAATCGGCTTACCTTGATCATCCACACCCTTTTCAAACACGAGCAACCGGGAATTAGGATGCCCGATCGGTAGCCAGTGATTCTGCTTGAGATAGTTGACCACTTCAGCAACACGAAGATCCTGAACTTGAACATAATTTGACAAGACTTCAGGGGTCATGACCACTCTCCTGTTTTGACATTCCCTATTAAAACTAGCAAAGATTCTGGGGTTAGGCGTTGCGATCGGGCAATAAGCTCGACCAACCTAGAGGAAAACATAGATAAATCGATCGGTGTCAGCAGGCACAGGAGATTTGTGACCCAATTGCTCGTGAACCGCGACCCAAGACGCTGTGAGGACCTGTGTGAGATGGATTTGGTTTATATAGCGATCGAACGTCATAGTTCCAACATCTTGTGAAACCCGATCGCCCCACTCTGCACCCGCGAAACTCGATCGCCCATCATACGATCGCCACAGTTAACGCCACAATTAAGCCTTGAAGTTCAATCTAGTAAGGACTTTGCACCATCGGTTCACTAATGCTGGGGACGATCGCCTCTTGGGGAACCGACAACTCCACCAACTCACGCTCATCTTTTTTGATCGGCAACAGCAACGGTAAGGGCTGGAGTTTTTCAATCCAACAACTAGCTAGGGGCAACGTCTGATCCAGATCCTCCAAGGGACGGGGCACCAGCATCACCGAATGGAGTTCCCCAATGCGCTCTGCCTCAGCCATCCCCACATCCAGAGCCACGGCCACATTAGCCACAGTACCCCGAATAATCACTGTGCAGAGTCCAGCCCCAATCTTTTCGTAGGCAGCCAGGGTTACATCTGCTGCTTTCAGCATGGCATCTGCTGCCCCCACCATTGCCGGGAAGCCCCGCGTCTCTAGCAGCCCAACTGCCTGATTGCTTAAGAGACTATGGCCGCGACCCGTTGCCAGTTGCGCCAAGCGATTGCCAATGGGCAAAACCGCCTCTAAATTCGGCATGGGGCGGGCAATAATCACGCTGGATAGGTTTTGCCCAAATTGTTTAGCCCGATCGGTTCCCTCAGCGATCGCCAAACGAACCTCAGCAATGCCACCCCGTACGATCGCCGTACAGTTACCTGCGCCAATCTTCTCATAGCCAACCAGAGTCACCCCCGACCCCTTTAACATGTGGTCAGCAATGCCAACAATGGCAGGGAAACTCTGGACTGAGATTAAGCCCAGCGCAGTATCAGTAAAGTCATCCTCTAAACTCATTGGCTCAATCGCGGAATGCTCCGTTTAGTACCTTCATCTTAGTCCTTAGCAGGGAAGGTAGAATTCTATAACCGGGGACTAGAGATTTGTACCGTGTCAAGAGTATAATGACTTGACCTTAACCCATCACTTAGACGTATCTGAAAATCGATCGGCAGTACATAGATTTAGGAGTGACGGGAATGTGAGAGCTATGCTCACAGCAAAAGGTTTTCCCCTGCTCCCCATACTTGAAACCCTCAGTTTATACCTTATTGCAATACAGATTATACTCCGATCAATTTGTGCTGAACTCAATCCTCCACCCCATCCTCAGAAGATGGATTGCTTTGAATGGCAGCAACTTTGGGAACCTGCCGATTGGGTAACAGTTTAACCATTAACTGATTCACATAAACCTGCCCATAGACATTCATCCCAGAAGACTGAGCCAGACTATCTGGCAACACTGATTCCAAGTGTTCCTCTGGTATCAAGGGATTCGCCTCTACTGCACCGTGCTGAGAAGGGAAAGCTGGCATCGTAGCATGAGTGTTGGAGGCTACAATCTGCCGACTGGTGTCGCCTACTAGGGAACCAGCCGGTACCGTCTGATCGCGATCGATCGATTGATTCAGAATCGTAGTTGAGGCTCCGATACACGCATTGGCACCGATTTTGGCCTGTCCAATCAGCAAAACCCCTGCTCCCAGGCTAACCCCCTCTTCCACCTCGATCGTGCCTTCGTAGGCATGGAGAATGGTGCCCATGCCAATACAAACTCCTGCCGCAATCACAATTCGCCCTGCTGTCCCTGCCTGAAGGATAACTCCAGGCGCAATCACCACACTAGGATCAACAGTGACATCACCTCTGATCCAGGAATGATGATTAGTAGGGGGATGAATGAGCGGCAAAGACATGGACGTTAATTATTCGAGAATCTGGGTAGAGTCAAAACTGCAAAAGCCACGGAATCAGAAGCAGAATCTGGGAATGATCCCAACATCCTCATTGAATCTATCCAAACTTAGAAAGTGTTTGTAAATTAGCGTGTAGTCTTGCACTCGCCCCCCAACCCCCCAATTCTGGGTGGCTCTCAAGCCGTTTTTATTCAAAGTCCCCCAGAATTAGGGTCTTAAAGCCTTTCAGGCATGAAAAGGGGGCGGATCGGAGCGCAATTTGTGTTTGCAAACATTTTCTTACCTAATGGTCTGTCAGACATTGCTAATGGGTGAGAATCCGTAGAACCCACCCCTTCAAGCATCTCTCTACCAACTGATCTGCGAGTTGCCAGCCTTCTAGCGCTTAGGTTGCTGAATCAGCACCTCCGACACTCGACGCTTAGCCTGGGAATCAATCCCAATCAAGCGAATATACTCGCCTTCATGCTCAGCCATGAAGGTTTCCAGAGTGCCGATCGCCTCTGTCAACCGTGTGGTTTGAATCGAGGGCCCGCTCTTCCAAGCATTGGCTTTGTACTGCCTGGCATTGCCGTACTCCGTGCCAATGTGGTAGCCCTGGTTCAGAATTTGCTGGACTTGCTGCTGCACATCCGCAGGTAGTCGCGAACTAGATGAACTGGCTGTGTGACCAGACGCATTGCCCGTATGGGGCTGAAACCCTTGATCGTGGGGAGTTGTGTCTGTACCTTTGGGATCACCAGGGCGCTGAATAATCGTTTCCACCACTCGCTGCTTGGCTTTCGGGTCAATGCCCACGAGTCGGACATATTCACCCTCATGCTCTGCCACAAAGGTTTCCAGAGTGCCGATCGCCTCTGACAACCGTGTGGTTTGAATCGAGGGTCCACTCTTCCAAGCATTCACCTTGTACTGCCTGACATTGCCGTACTCCGTGCCAATGTGGTAGCCCTGGTTTAGAATTTGCTGGACTTGCTGGTGAGCGGCCGCACTTAGGCGCGAACCCGATGAACTAGCTGTGGAACCAGACGCACTGCCAGAATTTGGCTGAAACCCTGGAGCAG
Organism: Leptolyngbyaceae cyanobacterium MP9P1.79; assembly: GCA_030248885.1. Lineage (GTDB taxonomy): Bacteria > Cyanobacteriota > Cyanobacteriia > JARCMD01 > JARCMD01 > JARCMD01. The sequence continues at coordinate 7,039 of JARCMD010000409.1, forward strand.
GAGTTGTCCCTACACTTCCAGCGTCACCAGGGCGCTGAATAATCGTTTCTACCAGCCGCTGTTTGGCTTTCGGGTCAATGCCCACGAGTCGGACATATTCGCCCTCATGCTCTGCCACAAAAGTTTCCAGCGTGCCGATCGCCTCTGACAACCGTGTGGTTTGAATCAAGGGCCCACTCTTCCAGGCATTCACCTTGTACTGCCGGACATTCCCAAACTCCGTACCAATGTGGTAGCCCTGGTTCAACATTTGTTGGACTTGCTGGTGAGCCGCCGCAGACAGGCGCGAACCCGATGCTGCAAAGGAGGTTAGTCCATTGCGGGAGGTACTGGTTTGAGGAGAGCCATAACCAGGCTTCCCGGCACCGTTCGATCTCTGATCCCCTGGTCGCTGAATGATCGTTTCCATCACCCGTTGCCGACCCTTCGAGTCAACCCCAAACAGCCGGACATATTCACCTTCATGCTCTACCAAACAGGCTTCTAGGGCTGCGATCGCTTCTGATTCACTGCGAACTTGAATCGGAGCACAACTCTGCCAAGAATTCGTTTGGAACCGCCGCTTATCCACATGCTCTGTAGCTATTTGATATCCCCCAGCTAGAAGCTGGCGCACCTGTTGTAACGCTTCTACGTTCATTCTTCCTGTTGAATGGTAATTAGTTTGACGATCGACAGCAGTTGAACTGCCAGAGCGTTGAGTAAACTCAATGACACCGTTTTTGCCGTGATCCAGTGCAGCATTGCTGATCTCGTTGCGAATCGATATCATGCAAACCGCATTTTCACTACATTGATACCCCGATCGCAACGCCTCGTTAATGCCTACAATGTGACGGGCAAATTGCATATCATCTGTGTTTACATCAGGCAGCCGATCGGCCTGTTGTTGAGTCGTGATCGCTACTCCAGAGGAAACATACTTGCCCGGCGGAATCTCCACATCCTGCACCAAGGCGTGCATCATCACAACGCAACCTTGACCAACACGAGCATTAAACACCGTAGACCGAAAGCCAATAAAGCAGTCATCCCCGATGTAAGCAGGGCCATGAATCAAGGCTTTGTGAGTAATGGAAGCATTGCTGCCGATCCAAACAGAATACTCTTCCTGATCATCTCCAATGACCCTGCCCTGCTCTAACCCATGGATCACAACGCCATCTTGAATATTAGTTCCTGCGCCAATGGCAAAAGGACTCCCTTCATCCGCCCGAATCGAAGAACCTGGGGCAACCATCACGTTCGCCCCGATCCGCACATCTCCAATGATGTTAGAAAAGGAGTGGACGTAGGCTGTCTCATGAATCAGAGGTTGGGCGAGACTGGTAGACCAGGGAGTAGGGGGAGCCGCAGTGTTGCGGGCTGGCATATAAAATATCTCCTATTTGGGATAGAAATGCATGATCCGTAGCAAGCGCTACGTGAATATTGCGAATATCAAGGCAGGATTAGGCAAGGCAGGATTAGGGAGTGATTCTGATCTGATGAGCGTCCTATATCTAAGAAGCCAAAAAGAGAAGCCAAAAAGAACTTGATCGACAGCTTGCATCACAGGACGTTGGAGAACCATTGCCCCATCACGATCGCATCATGCCAGTTCGATAAAGTTGCTTTCAAGGAAAACGAGAATTGCTGCAAATCTGCCTTGACTTGCTAAACACGTCAAAACCTAACCATGCCAAGCGGTTTCGTGGCTCATTTAACGCCTATCTTCCCGCTTGTTATAAAGCGAAGAATTACCGAGGTTAACCGTGTCAATAATGGCGACAACGAGGGCATCCAGAGGACACCTTTCCTTGCCCACTGCTTGACGAGCCGCACTTCCCCGACTGAAAAGCACCCACTCGTCCAGTCCTGCGCCCACGTTGTCGGCAGCAACCTCATAGCTTGGAAGCAGATTTCCTTCCTCATCAATGAGTTGTAACAGCAGTAGCTTAGTGCCTTGAAGACTAGGATCTTTCTGTGTACTGACAACCGTGCCACGAACCTTAGCAATTTGCATAGTTTCTAGCGCTTAGCCAGAGGAAGGGCGCGAGGACCGTTGACACTCTCACGAAACTGCTCAACATCCTCTGTGTAGCGGATAGGCAGCACATACTCCAGGTTCTCGTGAGGACGGGCAATGATGTGAGTGGATAGGACTTGTCCACCATTTACTCGCTTCACCGATTCCACACCCGCAGCAACCGAGGCTTGCACCTCAGAGACATCTCCACGAACAATGACGGTAACGCGACCACTACCGATTTTTTCATAACCGACCAAGGTCACACTTGCGGCTTTCACCATTGCGTCTGCTGCTTCCACAACAGCAGGGAACCCCAATGTTTCAATCATTCCGACTGCAATCGCCATAATTTAGACTCCTTTCAGTTTGGGTCTTACCCCAATGTTTTAAGCGTGAAGGTATTCTTGACGTTGCCAGCATCAAATGCTATCAACAGTTCAATGTAATTTATCTTGAAGATTTCAATCTTCGGAAACAATAAAGCAAGACGTTGTGCCAGAAACTCCTTGGAAGCTGCTAAACCGAATTTAGCTCCACAGCTCACGTCAGTCCTGAAAATAATTGAACTAAAGATCTGTAAGGTCGGGGTGTGGCGAAAATGTCCTACAGTTTCCTTGGAAATTAAAAACTGTTGGACATTTTCACGGCGATCCCGATCGCTTCTAGTTGATAGCTTCCAGCACAGCGGTTCTTACATCCGAAACTGCTCCACATCTTCGGTGTAGCTCATGGGCAGCACATACTCTAGGTTTTCGTGGGGACGGGCAATGATGTGAGTCGATAGAACCTCGCCTCCATTGACTCGCTTGACCGACTCTACCCCAGCAGCGACAGACGCTTGTACCTCGGAGACATCTCCGCGAACAATTACAGTCACACGAGCGCTACCAATTTTCTCGTAACCCACCAGCGTAACTCGGGCAGCTTTCACCATTGCATCTGCTGCTTCTACAACAGCAGGGAACCCCTTAGTTTCAATCATGCCCACAGCGATTGACATTATTTCTCTCCTAATTTATAAACCGAGAAAACTGCTATGAAAACCTTTGTAAAAAATCGACGGATTGCCCATTAATTCTTGATTTCACGGTTTTTAGTAGCTTGATCACAGCATAGGATAAGCGTGTTCACTTGACAAGATAGGTAAAAATGATAGTTCCTGATTGGAGTCATTAATAAATTTAATTAAGTTGGCTGCAACCATTATTTATGTTTATGGAAATCAATTCTCAGGTCGAGCATGTTTTAGAGAATGACCAATCTCTAAGAAGCGTCTAACCCTGGCACCTTACCCAAATGCAGAGCGATTCAGATTAAGATCGCTATACAGTGTCTACTTTTGCTCCATTTCCAAAAAATATTTGAGGATACTAAAATTCAGTCTCATAAAATATTTACTTAAAAAGTCTTTGCTGTATTTGCTTCAGTAATCTGGCTAGGCTTGGAGATTCAGCCCAATAGTGTCAACGCTAAGCTGAACTTTATCTCTCAATGACCTGTTCTTTAGGGAACGACTGCTTGATTCGCCGTTGTTGGATGCAGAAATTTTAAAGTTTCTATCACAGGATTATTTTTAATGAATCAGTTTCTGCTTGAAAGTAGTTGGTGGATTCCCTTTTACGGCTTAATAGGGGCGATCGTCACCTTGCCGTGGTCAATGGGGTTGGTTCGCCGCACCGGCCCCCGACCAGCAGCCTACATTAATTTATTGATGACTGTGCTGGCGTTTGGGCACGGCATTCTGCTGTTCAAAGCAACCTTTAATCAGGAACCCCAGGAGTTGCTGGTTCACTGGTTTCATGCAGCCGATCTGGATTTGACCCTCGCTTTAAATCTCTCAGCCGTTAGCACTGGGGCAATGCAGTTGGTGACGGGTTTGAGTTTGTTGGCACAGTTTTTCGCTTTGGGATACATGGAGAAGGACTGGGCCTTAGCCCGTTTCTTTGCGTTGATGGGATTTTTTGAGGCGGCGATGAGTGGGCTGGCGCTCAGTAACTCCTTATTTTTAAGTTATGCCTTGCTGGAGGTGCTGACTCTATCAACCTACTTGCTGGTGGGATTTTGGTATGCCCAACCGCTAGTGGTGACGGCGGCACGGGATGCTTTTTTGACAAAGCGTGTGGGGGATGTGCTGTTGCTGATGGGAGTTGTGGTGTTGGCAACGCAGTCGGGAAGCCTTAATTTTCCCGATCTTTACCGTTGGGCCGAGACGGCGACGCTGAATCCACTGGAGTCAACCTTACTGGGATTAGCCTTAATTGCTGGCCCGACTGGCAAATGCGCTCAGTTCCCCTTACACATCTGGCTAGATGAGGCCATGGAAGGGCCGAACCCTGCATCAATTTTGCGGAATTCGGTGGTGGTTGCCTGCGGTGCCTATGTGCTGATTCAATTACAACCGATTCTGGCTCTGTCGCCGATCGCCTTAACCACGTTGGTTGTGTTGGGGACGATGACGGCGATCGGTGCATCCCTGGTGGCGATCGCCCAAATTGACATCAAACGAGCGCTATCCCATTCCACCAGTGCCTACTTGGGGCTAGTGTTCATCGCGGTTGGCTTGCAGCAAACTAACTTTGCGCTGATCCTGCTATTCACCCATGCCGTTGCCAAAGCGCTCCTATTCATGAGCCTTGGCTCAATTATTTCCACCACAAATACCCAGAATCTCACGGAAATGGGAGGGCTTTGGTCGCGGATGCCAGCGACGACGACGGCCTTTGCTGTAGGCAGCACTGGACTCGTGGGACTCTTACCCTTGGGGGGATTCTGGGCCTTGTTACGGGGAATGGATGATTTTTGGGTTGATCAACCCTGGATTGTGGCGGTTTTACTCTTGGTGAATGGGCTGACTGCCCTGAATCTCACCCGCGTGTTTCGGTTGGTGTTTCTCGAACAACCCCAAGCAAAGACGCGCCGCACTCCAGAAGTAGCTTGGCTGATGGCGGTGCCAATGGTGTCTCTGGCGATCGTGACGCTGCTCACTCCGTTCATGCTGGATTGGCTGACCTTGCTGCCGAGTTTAGAGTCTTTGAACGTCATCGGTGTGTTGCTCTTGGTGGCATCTGGTTTGGTGGGCTGCACCTTTGGCAGTACGATTAACTTACCCAGAAATTGGTCTCGGTCAGTTCAGACCCCGGTGAGACTTTTGCAAGACCTACTTTCGTATGATTTTTATGTCGATCGGCTCTATCGCGTGACGGTAGTCCTGAGCATTAGCCTCCTGTCGCGGTTGAGTGCGTGGTTCGATCGCTATGTGATTGATGGCGTTGTGAATCTCATTGGCTTAGCGTCCATCCTCACGGGAGAGGGATTAAAGTACAGCATTTCTGGTCAATCCCAAACCTATGTGCTGACGATACTGGTTGGAGTCAGTCTCCTGAGTGTCCTGATGACGTGGTTAATATGGTAAAGGGAGCTAACCAATGCTGAGCAGCTTGATTTGGGTACCGATTTTAGGATCGGCTCTCCTTGCCTTCTTTCCAGGGATTATCGATGCCTATCGCGCTCGACGGCTGGCCCTCGTCACGATTGGGATCACCTTTGTGTTGACGATCGCGCTCATCGCTCGTTTTGATGTCAGTAACATGGCTTCCCAGTTTCAGGAAACCATTCCCTGGATTGAAACACTGGGACTGACGTATCAACTTAGCCTCGATGGGCTATCCCTGCCCCTGATATTTCTCAACAGTTTCCTGACCCTGATTGCGATTTTTAGCACAGATGTGTCGATCAATCGCCCCCGCTTTTACTACAGTCTGATTCTGTTGCTCAATGCGGGGGTTGCAGGCGCGTTTCTCTCCCAAAATCTGTTGCTGTTTTTCCTGTTTTATGAACTGGAATTGGTGCCTCTCTATTTGCTGATTGCCGTGTGGGGAGGCGATCGGCGGGGTTACGCAGCCATCAAGTTTTTGATTTATACCGCAGTGTCCGGGATTTTAATTCTCTCAGGATTCTTCGGCGTGACCTGGTTAACTGGCTCCGCCTACTTCAACTATGCCCCGCTGCTGACCCAAGCATTGCCCCTCCACCAACAACTGATTCTGTTGGGCATCCTCCTCGTCGGATTCAGTATTAAAATCCCCCTCGTTCCGTTCCATACCTGGCTCCCCGATGCCCATGTGGAAGCCTCAACTCCAGTCTCAGTCCTGCTGGCAGGAGTGTTGCTAAAACTGGGCACCTATGGACTTCTGCGATTTGGAGTGGGATTATTTCCCGAAGCTTGGAAAGTCTTCGCTCCCTGGCTGGCGAGTTGGGCGGTGGTCAGTGTACTCTACGGAGCGCTGACGGCGATCGCCCAAAAGGATATGAAAAAAATGGTGGCCTACAGTTCGATCGGCCACATGGGTTTCATCTTGTTGGCCTGTGCCGCAGCAACTCCCTTGAGTATTTTGGGAACGGTTGTGCAAATGGTGAGCCACGGCTTGATTTCGGCACTGCTCTTTTTGCTCGTGGGCATTGTCTACAAGAAGACAGGCACCCGCGATTTAGACGTATTGCGAGGACTATTAAACCCAGAGCGGGGATTGCCGCTGGTCGGTAGCTTGATGATTCTAGGGGTGATGGCAAGTGCCGGAATTCCTGGTATGGTGGGATTTATCTCTGAATTCTTAATCTTTCGGGGCAGCTTTCCGGTCTTCCCCACCCAGACTTTACTCTGCATATCTGGTACGGGTCTAACAGCGGTCTATTTTCTGCTCCTAGTCAACCGCGCGTTCTTTGGTCGGCTTTCTGAGCAAGTCAAGAATTTGTCTTGGGTTCCTTGGTCCGATCGCATTCCAGCTGTCATCCTCGCGATTTTGATTGTAGTTCTAGGCTTACAACCCGGCTGGCTCACGCGCTGGAGTGAAGCAACAACAACGGCTCTGATTCCCCAGACCCGCATTGTCCCCACCCAATCCTTAGCTGTGCCGCCTGTGGTATCCAACGCTACTCATGCGGCATCCTAAATCAATCACAGTCTAGTGTTCTGTCAAGAAAATTTTGAGGGGTCGAAGACCCTCAAAATTTAACTCCAACTAACCTCCCGGCTTTCAGCTACCCGTTAATTAGTGTTCTGTCAAGAAAATTTTGAGGGGTCGAAGACCCTCAAAATTTAACTCCAACTAACCTCCCGGCTTTCAGCTACCCGTCAATTAATGATTGACA
>JARCMD010000410.1 GCA_030248885.1 Leptolyngbyaceae cyanobacterium MP9P1.79
ATTAAGATTCGCGGGGACTGGTAAAGAGATTAGGTTTCAGGACATTGTGCTGTTATCCGAGGATGGAAGCAGCCTTGTTTTTGGGCAACCGATCGGGTACGAACTGAGCATCAAATCTGATATTGATCTCGATGATTTGAGCATTGGTTCTAGCTTATTTACCATCACCGGAACTTGTATTGGCACCTTGTTCACCAAAGAAAGATTCTCCATCAAAGCCAACCAAGAAATCGAATTGGATTTAATCATCAGGGACTTAAACTTAGCGCCCGGCTCCTACTATGCTGGTTGCAGCATTGGTCGGGGCAGTCAGAATACGAATCGCAGCGATTTGGAAATCGTCGTGGGCAAGCATGCTTTTCAAGTTCTACCGATGTCCCACGAAGGAGATTCGATCGCTACGTGGCATTCCGGTTGGGGAAGCGTGGTTTTGCAGGATGTACAATTGACGATCGTGAGCTAGAGGGGGTTGAAACGTGGTTAACTCTAATTTCAGACTCATAAGGAAATGAATGTGGCATGAAACAGTTACGTCGAACTTCGTTAGTCATTGAGGCAGGACAGGGCAGCAGCCTCTACTGGCAAGACCTGTGGCGCTATCGAGAGCTATTTTATTTCCTGGCTTGGCGCGATGTGGTGGTGCGCTACAAGCAAACGTTGGTGGGCATCGCCTGGGTGTTGATCCGCCCGCTTATCACGATGGTTGCGTTCACGATCGTGTTTGGCAAACTGGCAGGACTGGAGTCAAAATCTCCAGGCATCCCCTATCCCATTCTGGTCTTTGCTGGAATGCTGCCGTGGCAACTATTTTCTGATTCCCTCAGCAGGGTCAGTACCAGTTTGGTCAGTAACTCCCATGTTGTCTCTAAAGTATATTTTCCCCGGCTGATTGTACCGGTTAGCGCTATCCTTGTGAGCTTCGTAGACTTTCTAGTCTCTAATATTCTCCTGCTGGCATTGATGGCATGGTATAGCTTTGCTCCCAGTTGGCGCGTGTTGACGTTGCCCTTCTTTGTGTTGTTGACGTGTTTGACTGCCCTCGCCCTCGGATTGTGGCTCGCAGCCTTGAACGTTAAATATCGAGATTTCAGCCACCTCACGCCGCTGATTCTGCAATTTGGGGTCTATATCTCTCCCGTTGGCTTTAGCAGCAGCATTGTGCCCGATCGCTGGCGGCTCCTCTATTCCCTCAACCCATTGGTCGGAATTATCGATGGCTTTCGTTGGGCAGTCTTGGGTCGTGGCACCCAGGTTCATTGGCTAGGCTTTACACTCTCAGTGGGATTAGTTATTGTGTTACTTGCAACGGGACTATGGTACTTTCGCAAAACTGAGAGAACATTCGCTGATGTCATTTAAAGCGATATAGGTGAAGCTGTGTGCTGTATGGTTTCATGATACTGCGATCGATTTTTACTAAGCCTTTTATCCCTGGTTTACTAACAGTTATTCGCCAAGTATCACAACTAATTTCCTGATTTTCTCATCCATTTAATTGCTCATTAGCGTTGTAGTTGATAATGCCTGATCCTGTAATTTCTGTTGAAAATCTAGGCAAAAAATACATTCTGAGTCATCAACAACAGCGATCGACCAATCTGCGAGAAGTGATTTCCGAAGGCGCTAAAACACTTGGTCGCAGATTCTTTAAGCCTTCAGATGTGCCTGCTACGAGAACTAAACCGTCCGAAGTAGAGGAATTCTGGGCGCTCCGGGATGTCTCCTTTGAAATTGAGCAAGGCGATGTTGTTGGGATTATTGGCGGCAATGGAGCGGGTAAATCCACCCTCCTCAAAATCCTCAGCCAAATTACAGAACCCACGACCGGGCGCATCAAAGTAGAGGGTCGTGTTGCCAGTTTGCTAGAGGTTGGCACCGGCTTTCACCCAGATTTAACCGGACGAGAAAACATCTATCTCAATGGGGCAATTCTCGGCATGGGGCGGGTGGAAATTAAGCGCAAATTTGATGAGATTGTCGAGTTTGCTGAAGTTGAAAAGTTTATTGATACGGCGGTCAAATATTACTCCTCTGGCATGTATGTGCGGCTTGCCTTTGCGGTGGCGGCCCACCTGGAACCAGAACTCCTCATTGTAGATGAAGTATTAGCCGTGGGAGACGTATCGTTTCAAAAGAAATGCATGGGAAAGATGGGAGATATTGCCACAAATGAAGGCAGAACCATCCTATTAGTTAGCCACAATATGGGGTCGATCGAAGCCTTATGTACGAAGGCAATGCTGCTAGTGGGTGGACAAATAAAGCAGTTTGGTAGCGCCCATGATGTCGTTTTGTCCTACTTAGAACCCATCTATCAAAGCAAGAGTCCCCTTAAGAAATTCGCCAATTGCACCCGGCGTGGCAATGGCAAACTACAAATCATATCCTTCCACATGGAATCCCCTGAAGGAACAGTTTTAGAAGCGATTAAATCAGGCGATGCTGTTGTATTTGTGTTTGGGTTTGAGAACATTAATACCCAGCCCTATGAACGGTTTTCGATCGGTTTTAGTATTCATCTTTCCCTTCATATGGGTCAGGAAATGGGGTTGCACTATGGCTGTCTATCCCATTACGCTAGCCACTTTTCCCAAGTGCATTTTCGTGACCCTCCTGACCACGGTTATGTGAGATGTGGATTCTCGGAATTGTCTCTTTCGCCCGGAGAATATATTTTAGCAAGCTACGTGATGGTCGCTGATGAAGAAGCCGATCGTCCCCATCTACCCATTCCCATTACTGTGCTTCCAGGAGATTTCTATCGCACTGGAACTGCGATGGAGAAGGATATGTGGGGGCCCTTGCTGGTGAAAGGCGAGTGGGAACTTTCAGCAGCAAAAGACGATTTATCCATGAGCCAGGCTTCAGTTAGGCAGACTCCCTAGGGCATAGTTGAAACGTTGGTTTCTGTTTTTCACCCACCCATACCTTATAGAGGTATTCATCGCTTCTGCAATGATTAGTCAACCCTTAGTTAGCATTTTGATTCCCACTTATAATCGGTGTGCCCTGCTATCAAAGGCCGTCAAAAGTGCCTTAAGCCAAAGGTACGAAAATCTAGAAGTCATTGTGAGTGATAATGCTTCCCAAGATGCCACACCTGAGATCATGCAAGCAATTTCTGCCCAAGATCAGCGGGTGAAATACAACCGATTTCCTGAGGCAGTAGAACCTGCACAAAACTGGCGATCGTGCCTGGAAACTGCAACCGGGAAGTATTGCTTCATCCTTTGCGATGATGATTTTCTTCTGGATATTGACTACGCGAAAAATGGCGTTTCGTTGTTAGAAAAGAACAGCGCTGGTTTGTTGATTACCGATTGCATTTTGGGCACGAAAGCAGATGACTATATTCACAACTTAGTGACCAATCTAAATCTACCTGAGCAGATTAGGGGGGAAGAGTTTTTCCTGAAGTTTTGGGAGGGGCCCTATTCTCCACCGGTTATTAGCTGTATTTTTAATCGAGAAATTGCTTTGTCCTGTGATGCTTTCAAAGTGGATTACACCGCTCTCATGGATATAGAACTATGGCTCAAAATGATGTTGCTAACCAATGTTGTCTACAATCATTTTCCTAGTGTATATTATTTCCATCATGGGCAAAACTGGCTATTTTCTATGTCCTTAGCCGATCGCCAGATTGATGCTCGGTTTATCGATCGCGTTTATGAATTTGCTCAGAAACGATCGCAATTAAATCCAGAGTTACTGTTAGCGTGGCGATCGCGTCTCTATCGGCATTACATTAATCACATTGTTTTGGACGAATGTTTTCGCCTAGGATTACCTGAAGCTGACTTTGCTGCCTTTGGCGCTGATGTGGGGCGATCGATCGGACTTTCCTATATCAGTTGTCTGTTAACCTACCGCAGCAAACAGTCGAAATTGTGGCACTTTGCTACCACAATGCTGGCAAAATTCTGGGCAATTCCGTTCACAGCAACCCTCTATCGCTCAGCAAAAAAATTAATGAAGCGGAGCAAATCATGAAAGTAGTCATCTTAGCGGGTGGATTGGGGACACGATTGCAGGAAGAGACGATCGTCAAGCCCAAACCCATGGTGGAAGTTGGGGGGCAACCCATTCTCTGGCACATC
>JARCMD010000070.1 GCA_030248885.1 Leptolyngbyaceae cyanobacterium MP9P1.79
CACCACCTGCACACTGGCAATTTCCTGAGTTGGATTCTCAGCAGTAAATGCCTGGACCTCGGTTAACGCCAGCACTGCATTGGGAATATCAGCAACTAGGCTGTTACCCTCCGTGCGAAATTTGGTCGCATCCACCTGTAAGGGTTTGCCTTCTGCGGTTTCTAGGGTGATTTCCAGTCCCGTATCGGTGCGATTTAGCTTCACACCTGTCACCTGCACGGTTGCTGCTTCCACTTGTGCCAGCCAGTCTTTCACCGTTGTTGCCGGATGGCTCAGATCACGAACACGAGAGACATTGATTGTCTCTGCTTGTGCAGATGGAGAGAGCAACACTAAAGCAGCGCTGACCAACACACTCAACCGAAATGGAAATGCCATACCACTCACACTCACACACGCAACAGTTATCAAGAACATATCTCAAGAAGATCACTGTGAAGTAGAGCAGGATGGTAGCCAGGTTTGATCCTTAGCCGGAATTTTTTGATCCCTAGCCGGAATTTTTTAGATCAGTTGGCTTTTTTTATGAGCGATCGCGTAAGCTTTGGGCGTAATTCCAAACTTTTCTTTGAAGGCAGATGAAAAGTGTCCTCGGTGAGTAAAGCCAATTTCCCGCGCCACTTCTGCCACACTCATCTCCCCAGTTACCAACAGCCAACTTGCTTGCGTTAATCGGTAGTCATGCAGATAGTCAAACACACTCTTGCCAAATACCTGGCGAAACCCTCGCTTAAGGGTGCAATCGTTTAGCTCCACCTGACGAGCCAAATCCATTAATGAGGGCGGATGATCTAACCGTTGCAGCAAGATAGTCTTTGCTTGATAAATTCGATCCAGATCATCCAGGTTCAACGCAGGGGGATGGGTTTTCCCCAGCCGCAGCTCAATTTCCTGCTCCACCATCAGCGCCAGCAGTTCCAATACTTTGCTTTCAAGATAGATACGTTTCGCCGTTCCTTGATAGCATCGGCGCAGCAGTTGTTGTACCGCAATCTGCATCTCTGTCGTGATCGTGCCATAACGATAGTAGTATTTCTGATTAGGTTGCTTGAGTAAATGCAGCGATTCCAGATCAATGTCTCTGCCAGGTTTGGCAAGAAATGAGCGAAACAGGGTAGCGGAAATATGAACATTGATTTGGAGCATCGACTGTTGGGCAGATTCTTCATATAATCCGCCCGGCGCTAAACCACTGCCACAGAATCAGTAGTGTCCTGGAGTCACGACTTCCTCTTTGTTCTTAATCTGGAAATTGCTTGCCAGCAGAAAGCCACACTGGATTGGGTGCTCGTGCTCGTCAAATTTCCGCCTCAAGCCGTTGTGGAGTTGATAATCCATCACCTGCAATTCCAACCCCTCGCGTAACTCAATCTCGCGCACAAATCCCTTTCCTAGCGTAGGGGGAAAGCTCCAACTGACATCCAATTGATCTAAGGGGTCAATGTGTTGGGGTGCGGCGTTGGCTTCGTCCCAAAGATTTGAGTAAGCTTGTGATGAAATGACGATCGCCATAATTTACCCCCAATCAACATTTTATTGAGAAATAATCTCATAAAATATCGTTTAAAACATCGTTGATTCAAAAGAGAAATGGCGCTTATCTTTCTCCCATGAGGTAACCTTACGGCTGACTCAAGTAGCAGTGGCAATCGGGTTTAGCAATCAGCGATTCTGCCAAAGCATTGAGCGCGGTGGCTGCCAATAATCCACCGCCAATCGTTCCCTCAATGGTAATGAAGGGAACTCCAGAGCGCATCAACTGACGCTTGGCGATCGGCGCATGGCTAAACCCGATCGGCATTCCTATTACTAATGCAGGCTGAATCTGCTGTTGCGAGATCGCTTTACAAACAGTCAGCAAGACCGATGGCGCATAGCCAATAACGAGAATACAGCCAGATTTACAGGCTTGCAAGCGTTCTTGCCAAAGTTGCTGCTGCCAAAATGCCTGCTCTGCCTCGTCAGCATTGGTAATATGCGGATCATCGATCAGTGTGGCAATGTCGCAGCCCAGATGACGCAGACGCGGTTGATCGAGCGCGCTGGTGACGGCGGGAACATCCGCCACAATTTGGCAGCCTGCTTTCAAAACCTCTCGACTGACCGCGATCGCATCCCGGCTCAACCGGACAAAAGATACCAGGCTGACATCGCCACACGCCAACACTAAGCGAGACAACAAATCGACTTCAATTTCAGAACGATCGCTTAAGTCGGGCAACAGCCAGTGCAGCGATTCCTGGAAGACTTCGGGATGCTGATGCACTTCTGTATCCATTTCATTCCACAGATGCTCAAAGCTATCCAGACTGGTTTGAGTCTCGGCTTCTAACTGTTTCAATCGGGAGATCGCTTCTGCCTGCGTTGCCTGACAGTGGCGATCGCGCCCCAACAGCCGTTCGAGTGCCGTTGCCGTATGGCGTAACTGGGTGATCTGCTGCATCACTGTTTGGTATTGCCGATATAACTGAGTCAACAGAATTTCAGGCGTTTCGCTGGCTAAATCGGCTTCCAGCAATTTCTGAATATGCGTCAGTTGAAATCCCTGTTTCTTCAACGCCATGATGCGCTTGAGCCGTTGCACATCCTGTTGAGTGTAAAGGCGGTAATTTCCGGGCGATCGTTCTGGCTGAGGCATCAACCCCAACTGATGATAATGCCGCACCATCCGGGGAGTAATGCCTGTTCCGATCGCATCGGTTAATTCTTTAATCGTGAGAGGACTCATGTTACCTATAGGTCTGGTTCAATTCCAGCGGCTCGTAATTGAGCGGCTAGGCGTTCTATCTGTTCTGTGCCCCACAGGAGTAAATTCCCCTGCTCATCCCACCAGCGCAGCCAGTAGCCTTGGCGGTTTTCACGGGTTCCCTGCCAGACTCCCAAAAAAAGCTGCATTTCGGGTATCCAAAACTGGTTCTGCTCATTCGCAGATTCCAGATGATACCGTTTTTTATCCGTAAGGCGGTAAAGCTCTAAAGTTCCGGCTTCTGGCTCAAAGATGCCATAGTTGAACACTTGCAGAATCTGTTCATAGTAGAAAAATCTTCCAGGCGGGTAGGTTTCCTTGACAGAATATTCGCCGCCCTCTGTGTCGGATAGAAACTCTAGCACCAGTGTCGGAATTTCGCCCTGGAGCCGAGGGGTGTAGCTGCGAACCACTTCTGAGCGCGGCACGGTAATCACTGGGATGTATGCCCAGTCGGGTGCTTTTACCACGATTTTGCCGTTGACTGTGGCACAGATGCCGTAGTTAGTTGGGGTTAAAGCGTTATCTGGTAGGCGTTTGGCAATCTGCAAGCTTTCGGTCAAAGCTGCCGCTAAGGGAGGCTGATTAATGTTGTCCACAGGGTCGTTGGATAAACGAAAATCATCAGGCAGCTTTTCCCAAACAATTTGGTAGCTAGGAGTGGCTAGCATGGGGCGTGACTCACGGGTAGGTGAATTCTCTGTATTCTATCGCAGCATCAGGGCAGCAAACGCTTGACATTAACATTGATGTCAAGGTTTAAGGTGAGAGAGTCATTTGGATTGTGTCTTATGCTTGACTCGCCTCGCCTACCTCAAACTCGGTTACCTGACTCGCGATTATTCGTGCTCAGCCAAGAACATGGCGATGTCCTCGCTGCGATCGTCTGCGGAGTTCTGTTGCTCCTGGGCTGGTTAGCCTTGCACTTAGAGTGGGTCGGGATCGCGTTATTCATTCTGGTGGCTGCCTATGTGGTTGGCGGCTACGAGAGTGCCCGCGAAGGGTTGACTACCCTTTTTCAGGAAAAGGAATTGGATGTAGACCTGCTGATGATTATGGCAGCGTTGGGAGCAGCCGGATTAGGGCTATGGCGACGGGAATATTTCCTAATTATTGATGGAGCGGTGCTGATTTTGATCTTTGCGATTAGTGGAGCACTGGAAGGTTATGCGATGCGACGCACCGATCGCAGTATCCGCAGTTTAATGAGTCTGGCTCCCGATACGGCTAGAGTTTTGCGATCGACCGGGGAAACCGAGGTGGCGATCGCCCATCTCAGCGTGGGCGATGAAATTCTCGTGAAACCGGGAGAACTCATTCCCACCGATGGCTTGATTATCAATGGCTACAGCATGATTAATCAGGCAGCGATTACGGGAGAGTCGATGCCC
>JARCMD010000411.1 GCA_030248885.1 Leptolyngbyaceae cyanobacterium MP9P1.79
CGATACGGTTCAATTGAAGGTAACAATAATCTCGTTTCTAGGCTTTGCCTAGAAATGCAATGTTGAAAGTTCTGCCTCCTGTAATTGAGTGGCAGAGCCACTGGCGAAGCATTCCCAGTCAGAGTCTGGGAACGAGTGCCTAGATGCACTTACCCTAGTATTCAGCATTTAGCGACGCCGAAAACTATGGCACGATTGCAGTGGCAAAAGTCATCTTGACTCAACTCAAAGACTGCAATGCCAAAATTGCGGCACTCTTTGAAACTCTCCCAGATGCACAACTATTCTCCGATTTACCAGGAGCGGGTCCTCATCTTGCCACCCAACCACTGGTGGCTTTTGGCAGCGATCGCCAGCAATTTACTTCAGCGCAAGCTTTTATGAGCTACGTTGGCATTGCCCCAGTCAAGGAAGAAAGCGGCAAGAAACGCTGGGTGCATTGGCGCTGGTCTTGTCCGATCTTCCTGAGGCAAACTGTTGTGGAATGGGTTAATCAGTCCAGACGGGTTTCCCCTTGGTCACAAGCGTTTTATCAGCAGCAGAAACGGGCTGGGAAAACCCATCGAAAGGCAATTCGTGCCCTAGCTTACAAGTGGGGCAGAATCCTGTGGCGCTGTTGGCAAGACAAAACTGCCTATGATGAACAGAAATGTCTCGCTGCACTGACCAAGAAAAAGTCGCTACTGATCAAGCTTTTAGAGGTTGAAGCTCTAGATTGTCCAACACCTTAAGAGATCTAAGTTGAACAATTCAAGTCAGAAAATGAACTCTGTTCAGTGAAGTTTATTTAGACACATGCAACACAATTCAATAGTCAAAACAGATAACCTATTGTTGAAACATCATAAACAGGAAAGATTCGCTTGCGTGGATAACTTTGATAATGTAGTTAATAGAATTCTCAGTCCTTGCTATTGACTTCCGTCTACCTCAGGGACTATGTTAGGCGCGTGGGCAACTGGAGTTTTCTAAAACCTCTAGAAGTCCATCTGCTGGCGCATTTGCCAACTCTCTTGGTTCTAGTTTATGTAACCCATCTCCATAAACACGACCCTCATCAATCAGACTTTGTATCGAAATTGAATTTAAAGCTCGCCAGATAGACTGTACTAATTCCGGGTTTGCCTCAAGCAGATTTGCTAGACGTTCTTTCGGATACATCATTAAATAAACATTGGGAGCAATGGCTTTGGAATGATTAAGGATAAAGCGAAAAGGCTTACCATCCTTAGATTGATGTCGCCCCATGTACGTACAAAGAAACCTCGCAGGATTTCTAGCTTCTTGCAAGTACCACAACGCTCTATGTTTACATAAGTAACGCTCTGATATTCCAGCATCTACGCCTTGTTGAAGATAATTCCAAACAGAAGGATAGTTAATACGTAGTTTTTCTGGCTGTTGTCTACAAGTCAGCAAGAAAAGTTTGCGCTCGAAGTCAGGATTTCCTTGTTCGTCTGCAAATACCTCAGTATCTACCAAATATCGAGGACTCGGTAAGATGGGGGTTAAAAGCTCGCTTGGAATATGAATTTGACTAATTTGTTCTGGTGTGAGAATGAAAAAATTATTGGCTCCGGTGGCAACTCCTCGCTTAATCTGAAACAGGTCAGATAACTTGATTTTAGACTTAATACTTGTTTTTTGAGATCCCAGAATAGAGGATTTATTCCATTTTGATACCGCCTGTAGAGTTCTCTTCGAGACCGTATGTGAGAAAATCGGCTTGCTAATACTTCCTTCACAAGTAAATTCTACGGAGTAGTCGCTAGCTGACTTTGTATTTCTAAACCAAATAATTGAAGTAGATACCAGCACATTGGCGAATTGCAAGTCATCAGGACTAAATCTATGTACTCGGAGTAAAGTGACTTGATTTAATAAATAGTCTTTAACTTTTCCGCCATAATTTACGTCCATAAACTCGGAAGGAATTAGCCAGCAAGCCAATCCATCCTGTGACATCCATCCATGTGCTACCAGTAAGAAGTAGCAGTAAAGACCTGCGAGTCCACTTAACTGAGTACCAGTGGATTCTATTCCTAGTTTCTTAAGAGACGTTTTCCTATCGATCGACAAATGATGATGTCGCACGTAAGGTGGATTACAGATCAATAAGTTAGCTCTAAGTTTTTTGTTCTTAGGTGCAATACTTTCTGTGAAATCCGCAATGTTAAGTTTTAGAGGTGTATTCGCCCATAGCTTGAGGGTAATTTCGGCAATATTTCGATCAATTTCATACCCAACAGCACTTTCGATTTTCTCGATCGAAAATGCTTGCAGCAAAGCGGAGTAGAACGAGCCAGTCCCAATAGCTGGATCTAAAAATCGAATTTTCTCATGGGGTAGAAGCAATGTTTTTGAATAATTGAGAATTTCGATCGCTAAAGCATTCGGCGTAGAAAACTGACCTAGACGGTTACGTTCCACAGCATTCTTAGAAGCATCTAGTTGAGTTTGCTCAACGACCCTCTTCGCTTCCGCTGAAGTAACATAGCAATTTTGCTCATAGTCCAAATTCTGCAAGGTCATCAATGCGATGCTCCCAAATCCAATCTATACCTTCTGCTGCTTCGTAGCCTAGATATCCACTGTCAAAGTAGCCACACAAAAATAAAACAAACTCAATCTGATTGCCATAGGTTGCGTTGAGTTGCTGGACTTTTCGGGCTTCTTCTTTTCTACGTTTGTTTACATTTGTAAAGTCACCTGCTGATTTTGCCTCTACCAACAAAGGATGATCTCCCGGTTGGGCTGTTTTTCGCATGATTACCGTATCAATCGGGATATTGACTGTCTTTCCCCCCTCACCAGACAAATTGACAGGTATATTCAATCGAAAACTGTATGTTCCTGGCGGCATTTCATGAAACCGTACCCTCTGAGCCGTAGGCAGTAAGCGATAGCCACGCCCATCGAGCCATGCTGCGATCTCCCGCAGTTGTCTTGCTTCTTGGGCATTACGGACAATCGGATCGGCTGACGAGCCACACAGCCGATCGGCTACAATTGTTGCTGCACGGTAGATCTCGGTTTCTGTCGGTGTTTGATTCGTATCGAGCCAAGGAAAAATATCCCGGTCAGCAAGTCTTGAAATAATGCTTGTGATTTTCCTCAATTCTTCATTGAGGCGATCGCTAGTCAGACGGACAGGGAGTCTACCTTGAATTTCCATCCGATCGACGACACTCTTTGCGACACCAGCCAGTCCAATGAGTCGATCTCTGGCTATGGGTGGACAAGTACACATTCTAAGAGTCGGAAGTATACCTGGATTTTCGCGTAGCATCTCCAAATGTAGATTCTTGAGGTTGTCGGTAGCTTTTAGGTTAGCAGCAACAACTTTAGTGACCTTGACACGAGTTTCACGGAATGCCTGTGGCGCAAAATTGATAAACCAGGTGTTGTACATATCTACAGACATCGCTACGTCTGCTTTCCAGCGATCGGGTTTATCACGATTTACTGCCATTCGATGCCATTCGGTCTTTACGGATGTGTTCGCCTCTACTTTACCCCTGTCGCGCTATCAGGGGAAGTTATTTATGGCATCACCAGAGATTGAGCGCCCAACAACTTAATTAGGCGGAAACTTTCTGATATCACCTCCAAATTGGGTGGATCGCGAGAAAATTTCTTCCAATCATCTTTAATATAGGTGGATCTGAGCAGAGTTTCTTCAGGTCATTGTCGAATGGGGTGGAGTCGGCAGAAACTTTCTGCTATGTTATGCGCTTTTTAGTGGGCAGAGGAAACGTTGTCGTATTTCTTTATCTGTAGCCCACATTTGCCAACGCTGATCATGAGGGATTAGGTCGTTTAAATGCCTGGTCAGCGATCGCCCTCCACAATCTGCCAACATCACTGATTGACAAGGACACGAGTATGCCCGTATCCTTGCTAACTAAGGTTGTGCAACGACTCCGCAGTCGAGCAACCCGATTCGCTCCAAAAAACTAGCACCGCCCAATGCTGTAGCAAGCAACATTGAGCGGCTAACCCCCACCTGTGCGAGCAGTATGGAGGCTAATTGGGAATGATAGCATTCTCTAGCCACCCTGCTTTCCTATGGAAACGGGGTGGCTAGGTTTTTGGGGTTTTCTTCCCACGCTTCCATGCAGGAGAACCCCGATGATTGACATGTTTGACCCGCCCACAGCGCGCACTTTTTTGACCGATAGCGAGGGTGATGAAATTCGCCCCCAACCGCTAATTTTGCCGCTCTACTTTCACCCTTTGGCACCGGGCCAAGAGCAAATGCGGATCTTGCTGATTAGCAGCCCCACCTGGGTCACCGAAACCATTCACGACCTGCATGCGCGCGGGTTTGCCAACACCAACGATTGGAGCAGCAAGCTGCCAGGTGCAAATCCTGGCGAAG
>JARCMD010000412.1 GCA_030248885.1 Leptolyngbyaceae cyanobacterium MP9P1.79
AGGAAGGCATCAGTACCCCCATAAATTCGCCGCGAAAGCGAGTCACTATAGAGCAGATATGAGGACATCCGCCCAGGGTAGCGAGAAGCCATCTGCCAGAGTTGGGTTTCGTAGTACCGATCGCCTGTTCCGAGGGCAATGAACTGACAATCTGTGTAGGACATAAAGCGATCGAGCGTCTGAATCAGCAGATCCAGCCCCTTTTGCTCGACTAAACGGGTCACCATCCCGATTAAAAATACTTGGGAATTAACCTCTAGTCCCATTTCTTCCTGCAAAGCAATCTTATTGACTCGCCGCTTGTCTAGGGTTTCTGCTGTAAAGGGTTCAGGTAAATGCTTGTCATTGGAGGGGTCATACACTTCGGTGTCGATGCCATTTAAGATGCCACTCAATTTACCACTGATAAAGGACATCAACCCTTCTAAGGTTTCTCCGTAGGTGGGGGTTTGAATTTGTTGGGCGTAGGTGGGCGACACAGTATTTACTCGGTCTGCGAACTGTACAGCCGCTGCCATCGCATTGTGTCCTTGCATGTACCAGGGACACCAGGTCATCCGTTCCAGCTTCCAGCGCCAAGGGCCTTGGTACGCTAAGTTATGAATCGTATACACTGTGCCGATGTCAGAGGTTTGATGCATCCATACAGGAATCATGCCGGTGTGCCAATCGTGGCAATGGACAATCTGTGGCTTCCAATAGTTCCAACAAAACTCAGCAGCGGCATTGGCAAACAGCGTAAACCGCCAATCTTCATCGTCTCCAGAGTAAATATGACGTGGTAGGAAGGAGGGATGCCCAAATAAGTACAGGGGAACTTCTGTGCCAGGCAAGACTGCTTCAAACACATTGAAGCTCTGAAACATTGCCGATCCCTGCCAGATCGGGTTTTGGGGAACGTCCATTTTGTCGGGCAAAAAGCCGTAGTAAGGCATGAAAATTCGCACATCATGACCCATGTCTCGGAGGACTTTGGGGAGTGCGCCGACGACATCACCCATTCCACCGACCTTGGCGATCGGAGCTGCTTCTGCCGCCACAAATAAAATCCGCATAGTCTCTTCCTTGAAGTCGCTGATCTCGTCCTGCTGATCTAACCCTAGTACAAATCAGCCAGATTCAAACGAGACTTTTTGCGGGTTTATTCGGGGACGCTGCTAGTGCAGCTTGGCAAAAGTTTCTGACCAGTTGGGGGGATTTTTTGAGTTTTGAGTTTTGAGTTTTGAGGTAACTACTCAACCTACCCTCACCCTAAATCCGGCTCCCCAAGGAGAGGGACTTTAATCCGGTTCCCCTTCTCCCAGTGGGAGAAGGGGCTGGGGGATGAGGGCAAACTCGACATTGAGCTAGCAGCCTGGGTAGTTACGTTTTGAGTTTTGAGTGCTGCTCAGTTATTTCTACCAGCTTGCGCTAGTTAGAGACTTTATCGGAACGGAAATATTCTTCAAGGTGCAATTCAATTCGTAAACCTTTAACCGGAATGTCTAGAATTGCAACTAGAAGGGATGAAAATGCGTCTGATATTGGAGGGCTATTAGCCTCTATCAGATCTTTACTCTGCCCTTCATCTCCTCTTCTCCCTAAAATACCGCTATGTTTAATCCTTTTTCTCTTACCTTCTACCGATCGCATCGGCGCTGGCTTTACCTCTTGATGGCGTTGGTAACAGCTTGCAGCTTGTGGTTTGGGACAGCATTACGCACCCAAGCAATTGACCTATTGCAGATTTTGCCCCAATTGATTCAGGTAGTGCAAATTTCCAGCCTCTCTGACCAGCAAGAAGTTGGTTTGGGACAGCAGATGAACCAGGAACTGCTCAATAGTGAATTTAGGCTATACCGGAATTCTGCGGTTACCGCCTATGTCAATCAGGTAGGGCAACGGGTGGCAGCTAGCAGCGATCGGCCCAACATTCCCTATACCTTCCAAGTTGTGGATGACAGTGACATCAACGCCTTTGCGACAATGGGTGGCTTTGTCTACGTCACCTCTGGATTGCTGAAAGCCGCAGACAATGAGGCCCAACTTGCCGGAGTGCTGGGTCATGAAGCCGGTCACATCGGGGCCCGCCACCTGGTAGAACGGATTAAGCAAACAGCAATTCAGCGCGGCATCGCCACGGCGGCTGGGGTTGATCAAAGCACAGCCGTGGGCTTGGGGGTGGAATTGGCAGTCAATTTACCGAACAGTCGCCAAGCAGAATTTGAAGCTGACCAGCGTGGACTCAAAAGCATGAGTCGTGCAGGCTATGCTCCAGTTGCCATGGTTTCTTTTATGGAGAAATTGTTGAGACGGTCGTCGGGAGCGCCGGAGTTTTTGAGCAGCCACCCCAACACGGCCGATCGCATCAAGGTGCTTCAGCGCAATATCGATCCGGTGCGTGGCAAATCTGGTGAAGGACTCAATGCCTCTGCGTATAAAGCTAAGGTCAGACCCCTGCGATAATACAGGAACTTACAGGAAAATAACATTCCATTAGTCCTGTAAGAGTGAAGTATATCTAATCTCCATCTTGTTAAATCCACGATCCTCAGTACTGCTCTTCATTAGTAAGGTTCGCAAATGAATTGGGGGTGCAGGGGGCAATGCCCCCTGCACCCCCAATTCATTTGCTGATCTGTAAGGAGGGTGTCTTAAGTGCAAAGTAACAGCTATGCGAATGCCGGTGCAAAGTTTGTGCTTATTCGTTTTCCTTGATCCACTCTTTCAGGCTGTTTTCCAAGGACTGAAAGGCTTCATCTAAGCTGGCATAGTCGTCTATGTTCTCCCAGACCAGACCGCCCTCATTGAATGCCCTAATCAGGGATTCGCTATATTCTGCTTCGCCAATCTCAATCCAGCCAAACTCCTCAACCCATTGAGTGATGTTGGGGTACTTTTGTTCAAATAAGTTTGCCATCTTTGGTGTCATGCTTAAGTTGTTGTGCCCTAAGTTCACTACTTTTTAACCTCTTACTATTTAACCTGGTTATTGCATTCTTTGAATGAGCATTCCAGACTAAACCTCAGTTGGCTTGATTTTGTTGCCGATCGCCTCTACAAACTATTGCCGTTTTAATTGCCGGATTTAGGGTTGGCAATTTCCCCCTCGTCCATCATCGCTAAACGCGTCACTTCTGTAATGCTGGATTTGATACCGATTATGACATTAGGCTCTAGGGAGCTTGGGACATTTGTAGGCAGAGGAGGGGGCACTGGCATCCATTTCGCGCTCCTATTTTAACCTAGACACCTATGACCACGATTATAGTCCCAAGTAAAATCTTGCTTGCGATCGTGGCTGGGCAGAGAAAGAGGTGTTGGGGTTCTCTTCGTCACGCCTATATTAAGGATCGATCGTAGGGATTTTGCCAATGATTTTTGCTGGGGGTGAGGTTGATAGATGGAAACGATCGTTACAGACAGATCCTCTTTCGTTTTTCGTTTGCACATACCCTACCTATAATTGAGTCCGCCTAACGGTAAAGTTGTGCGACAGTAGATGGCTTTGGACACTTACCCACAACCTCTATTCCGTCCGCGCCAACGAATTCTTTGACTGTTTGACTGTCCTACAACTTCCACAGCTCTATAATTTTTCGCAAACGGGCATTCCTTTCGACTATATGGATCAAGAAAACTTAGTCAAGCCACCAACGTGGAAAATTGATAATATCCGGTGATTTATGATCTGCGTTGGCCCGATTACAGCCTATTGATGGAACAAGGGATACAGTAAGGTAGCCGAAACCACTCAAATAACCACTTACACTGTATTCCTCAATGCCTAAACAGGCTGTATCTGTTGGAATCGACGCTAGATAAGCAGGAACTTTGAGTAGGAAGCACCAATTATTTGCGATCGCAATCGTGAAAATTTTTTCATAGACTTTTCATACAGGCATCACGCCAACCGACGAGATTAGGGACTGTAAGGCAATCAAACCTTACAAACGAACTTAACCCAGGCTTTTCAAAAAGTCCTATCATCCCTGACCTTGGAGAAAATCAATCATCAAAGCCCATCTCAAATCGGTTCTGATGTTTGATTTCGCTGGTCTGGCAACGGTTGTAGGTTTCATACCTCTGCTCAACACGGCTCGTTCAGCTAACAGTCCAGTTGCCAGTATGGAAGTGGCTCAGGCAGCGACAGAGCCATTGTCGGGACAGTCGGATTGGGTGATTCGAGTCGGCAGTGCGCGCTGATTCTGGCTGGTGGCTTTTATCTGATCAGCGGGATTCATTGGTTTTTGTAATTGTAGATTCAGGAGATTTGAGATGAGTTTGCCACGTCGAGCATTTATCATAGGAACAACTGCATTGACTTTGAGTACTGTCGGAGCGATCACACTGATGCGATCACAATCCAATGCTCAATCAATTCGTTCATTGACAGATTCTGGGAAAGATCGAGTGTTTATTTGCAATGAAGACTCAAATACGGTGTCAGTGATCAATCCTTATACGAATCAGGTCGATCAGACGATCAATCTCACGAGTTTCGATGAAGACTTTCGACCACCATTCCGCTTTGTGACTGGAGGCGTAATGCCAACTCATGGCGCGATGGTTTCTAAACCTCTCTATCACGGTGCTATTCACATTCATGGGTCTGCCCCTTCGCCTGATTCTCGGCTCTTGGCGGTTACAGGACGCGGCACAAGTAATCTCTACCTAATTGATGTGGAGTCCAGGCAGGTGTTGGGTAACAAGCCAAATCCATTGATACAGAAAGCGAATACTGAGGTCGAGGTCAATCCAGAGTGGCTCTCTAGCGGTCTGCTGGTCGGGCGGGAACCCCATGAGCCAACTTTTACTCGCAATGGTAAAGAAATCTGGGTGATGCTGCGAGGTGAAAATCGCATTGCGATCGTGGATGTACGTGCTGCGGTTACAATGTTGCAGCAAGGAGCGAGGGTTGGAGCCGTTCGCCAATTTGTGGATACGTTAGAAGGGCCTGCTCAGGCGTGGTTTTCGCGGGATGGCCGAACTGCCTTTGTGATTTCTCAGAAAGTAGCGATGGTGGATGTGTTTGAGGTAAATCGCGATCCCAACGGATTTAGCCGACCCACCCGGAAAGCCCGTTTAGATCTAAGCAAGATCGATCGCTACAGCTTTGTTCCATTCCAGAAGACAACGCCAGATGGTCAAGAAATTTGGTTTTCTCATAAACTCGCAGATTGTCTATCTGTCTGGGAAACTCAAGGCTCTTATCGAATGTTGAATCAAATCGAACTTGGAAATCGTGCTCGTCCAAACCATATCGAATTTGTCGAGAATGCTCAAGGAAAAGTAGCTTATGCGACCTATGCCCGAGTGGATGATCGAAACTCTGGAGGTATTGCTTCAAGTCAGGTGGCGATGATCGATCGAACTGCTTCGTCGAACCAACGACGGGTGAACGATACATTTTTCAGTCACGGACGTGAGGCACATGGACTCTGGACAAACCCAGAGAACACTCGCCTTTACATCGCTCACGAACAAGATGAACTGCCTGAAACGCCATCCGCTGGACAGACTGTCTGTACTGTTTTTGATGTTTCTAATCCAATCAAGCCCGTGTTTATGACTCAAATTCCACTGGGTGAACTCGCACTGCCCTCTGGCAAACTTCGCAACAAGAAAAGCATCAACTTGGTGTATGTTCGTCCGGGTGCTCGGAGTCAAACTGCATAGTGAGGAGATTTGTGAATGCTTCGCCAACCCTTAGTAATGATCATAGCGATAGTGTTAACAATGATCGGAAATATCAATCCTGCGATTGCTCAACCCTCTGGACATACCTCGCATCATCTGTCAAAACCGTTCGGTCGGGAGTTTGTGATATTCGCCAAAGAAATGGATGCCAGCATGAAAAAAATGATGAGCGATATGCATCACCCTAGAATGATAGGCAATGTCGATACGCATTTTCTAACCATGATGATTCCCCATCATGAAAATGCTGTCGAAATGGCGCGGTTAGTCTTGCTCTATGGTAAAGATCCTTTGGTTCGGAATCTAGCTGAGGAAATCATTGCCTCACAGCAGGTAGAAATTTTGGCAATGCACGAGCGATTACTTGTGCTTCAACAAGGCGAAGACCCCGACCCTGATAATTTTCCTGCACTCACAGGCGTTCGCGGCACAACAATGTTTCGCTCTCAGAATGAGTGATGAAAATTCCCA
>JARCMD010000071.1 GCA_030248885.1 Leptolyngbyaceae cyanobacterium MP9P1.79
GGTGGATGCGGAAGAGACGCGGGGAACACTGGGCAATCCGCGCAGGGAGAACATTTCTCGCCAGTCTTCCCAAGTTTGGGTTAGGCTCTCAGACCAAATCGAGTCATGGTGAACATACCCGCCCGGATAGGGCGCTTTCAAGACCCAGGTGGCATAATGTTCCACCCCAGCAGCCATCAAGCGGGCGATCGCCAGATTGAGACAAGGACTTTCAGAAACAAACATTCACAATAGATAGTTCTAGAAACCCAATTATCACCTACTCCCCCTAACTTTAGCGGGTCATGGCGAAGTCGGAGCAGGGGAGGTCGAAGCCGCGACGGTGCAACTGCCTTGTTGGGCTGTGGAGAGAGGGGCGCTGAGCAGCGTGAAGACTCCGATCGCCGACTCTTGAATCCACCCCGCCTGTCCCGGACTCACGGGTTGGGTAGAAGCCGCAGTGGTTAGAGGGGGCAATGTTGAAGCATTAGTCTTTTGTGGGACAGAACATACTTTTACTTGGAGCCAGACCTGTTTTTCTGCGCCTAGAGTCGGGGATAGAGCATTGGATGCTTGCTTTCGCATCACTTGCAGAATACTTCCTGTAGGAACTAAAACTGCTAAATTTGGGGTATTGGGTGGGGATGGGGGAGCAGTGTGGGGTTGGTTAAGGAGGGCGATCGTCTTTGGGTTGTTACTAGGTGAGGAGGGTGAACCGACTTGCATGAGTGTACCTATCTCTGGAATGCCGATCGGGGGGGAAGGAGACGAGACAACGCTGGGCAAGGGAGAAGCCGGGATGGGCGTGGGACTAGGACTGGAGTTGGAACCGATCGGGAATAGCTCAGGGCGATTTACTCCTGGAATGAATGAATAAACCACATAGGCGCACAAGAGTAATAGGGAAAAAGCACCTAGAGAAAAGAGCAACTGTTGTAAAGCTGAGGCTGAACGTTGGGGGGCGGAGTCCTTGGGGGACTGGTTGGATGGAGGTGACGATGCAGGTAGGATCTGCGTCTTTAGAGTGGAAGGTGTGTTCTCAGCAGGTGCGGCTGGAGCGGTGGCGGGGGTTGGGGCATCTAGGGCTTGCTCCAACTCGGCGATGAAGGATTCGGTGGGGTCTAGGGGAGCCTTGGTTTGGGTTACCCGACAGTGAACAAGGGCGACGGTGGAGTTGTCGTGACCATTCTGAGTGTTGGCAATGGTAATCAAGCGCTGGCTGGCGGTGGTCAGGTCAATTGTGCCGTCCAGAATAGGGGCAATCTCGGTTTCCCAATTTTGTTCAACCCGATCGAATTCACTGAGTCCATCGGAACAGAGCAGAAAGATACAGTCCTCATCTAGAACAAAGCGCTGCACAGTGGGGCTAAGGCTAGCAGAACTGCTCATTCCCAAGGCTTGAACGAGGGAGCCAGCGATCGGTTGTCTCAGGGCATCTCGATACAGGGCATAGCCTAGCCTGACTTCCCGTGAAGCGACATCATCATCCAGGGTCACCTGATAGCAGCCGGTGCGAGTGATGCGGTAGGCGCGACTATCTCCCACATGAGCTAGATAGAGTTCGTGGGCGTGGGCCAGGGCCATCACCAAGGTGGTGCCCATGCGCTGGCGGTCTTGCCGCCGTTCACGATCGTTGCGCTGGCTAATCAGATCATTTGCAGCACAGGCGGCTGCTTCCAAGGTCGTGATGATGTGCTGGGGGTTCCAATGCTGTGGCGTAACTTGCAGGTGTAGCACCTGTTGCTGAGTGGCTTCGATCGCTAGTCCTGAAGCGACGTTTCCGCCCTCGTGCCCTCCGATGCCATCGCAAACAATTGCCAGAGCGATCGGGGCGGTTTGTTGTCCCTGGGCAGCGGGTTGAGCCACTAGAGAAACGTCGGTTTGGGTGCCGCTGGGAGGATAGCAGGAGTCTTCATTGCGCTGGCGGCTGGGCCCCTGGTCGGTCAGGGTGGCAATGGTAACCTGTCTAGTTTGCTGCCGTCCAAAGGTCTGCAACGCTCCATCTAACTGAGCGAGAAGCTGCTCTGAGCTTTTGGTCTGCCCGCTGATTAATTCTTGGCAAAGCTGGCTGAGGAACTGCCGCAATTCCGGTTGAGCCGCTGTCGGCACCCATTGCATCCACAGTTGCCCCAATTGCGCCAGAGTCGAAGTCGATCGCGATCGGCTATCTGGGATCAACTCCAGCAACCGCACGAGCGACCCTTCCACCCGCAATATCTGCGGCTCTGTCAGGCTAGAGGCTACCCGTTCTCGGCTCAGGGGTAGCCAAAGTTGGGCAATTTGCCAGAGCCAGTTCAGTTGCCGAATGGCGTTAGCTTGGCTCCATTGGCTTGTGAGCGCAGGCAACAAATCGACTGAGCCGTTACTTGCAGTTTCGATCGCGGCTTGCTCTAGTAAAACAATGTCGCCATCTTTGCCGACAGGGACGACATCGTAAACCTGGGGCACATGGAGCCTATGGGCAACCAGCTTCAAGTAAGGCTCAACAGCGGGCGGAATATCTTCCAATACGTCTTCGCTAGACTGTCCGGGTCGCGTATCCAAGACTATCCGCTGCCGCTTCACGAGGTAACGATCCTGTTGTCCTTTCTGGAGACTGACCAAAAAATTCCCTGGCTTATAGGCAGTCAAGTTCTCTCCCACTGCCCGCAGATATCGCTTTAGGAGGGGCGATCGGCATTTCTCACAAAAGCGATTGACTTCTGGGTTGGGAGTCTGACAGGTGAGGTCAGGGCAATAAATTTTTGCTGAGGCATCATTCATCGAAAGGTCTCGCACCACGTTGAAAAGCCCAAATCAAAATCCTCGTTCCTGTCCAACTCGCTCGATCATGCTCATTTTAGTCATGCTCATTCAGCCATTATGAAATGAAATGCTAAGGAACGGCTGCTTCATCCGGTGCAAAACGCCAAACTTGGTTCCCAATTTGCAGGGCAGATCCAGGGGCTAAGAGCGTGGGTTGGCGGGATGGGAGCCGGGAGCCGTCTAGATAAGTCCCGTTGGCGCTACCAATGTCGGTCACGTAATAGATGCCGTCGGATTGAGTAATCTCGGCATGGGAGCGGGAACACTGCCCATCATCCACAACTAGGTCATTGTTAAGCTCTCGGCCTAGGCGAACATGCTGTTTGCGCTGCAACAGATCAGAGAGGGGAGTGCGGTGAGCCGTTTGTTGATGCACCAAACTATACGTAGTTGTAGCAGGTTTGGGGTCTGCCAGAGTGGGTTGGGGAGCAAGTTCGGTTGCCGCCAAGGGAAGAGGCTGGGGAGTGCCCGCAGGCAACGCCACGGTGGGGGAATCTGCACCGACGATGACGTTAACTTGGGGGGCATTGCCTGGGGAGACACCGCGATCGGGATAAATCTGGGGCTGTCCGGCTTTGGCAACTCCCGCTTCCAAAACTGCCTTGTAGCTCTCTTCTTGGCGGGCACTCATGCCTTCTGCCTGCCGCAAAATGCCCCGCTTCTCAGGAAAAGAGATGTCGTTGACGCGCACATCTTCTAGTTGAAAGCCCAACTGATAAATGTCGCTAAAGTTGGATAACAAATATTCACGGACGTGCGATCGTCCCTGTCCAATCAGATCTTGAAGTGTGAGTTGACCGATCGTCGTGCCCATTAAGTCCTTTAGAGTTGCGCTTAAGGTTGTCAGGGGGTCAGAGAGTTCCAAGGCAATTCGCTTGGCGTTGACTACCTGATAGTTCACGTTCAGGGATACATTGACGATAAATTGATCTTTAGAAAGAAAATCTCTCTCAGAGATGAGTTCCAGGTTGCGCGTTTTGATGTCTATCAGAACAACCTGGCACTGCTCTAACCACGGCATCGCAAAGTTAAAGTATCGCCCTGGTTGCATTTCGCGCACCAGTTGCCCGTTTTTCACCAGTAAGCCTTTGTAGCCCGCATCAATGAAGTTGGCCATCCAGCCCACAAATCGAGCTGGGGTCAGGGTTTGAATTAAGGGACGATCGCTAGCATTCATGCCGTTATCTGAGTAGCGAGGGGCGTAGAAAGGGTGAGTCAATGCTCAACCTATTCCCTTTCATTAAACCTCACCCACGTTGCGAGTGGTCTATCTAGGGTTTTTTGATGGGTTTTAAAGAGTTAGGCAGAGAGTTGAGTTCATTCCATGTGCCGAGTGTAGGGGTTCTACTGCGCCATAGAGCTAGAAATCCATGAGTTGAGGCTAATTGGGATAGGGATGCAACAATTTGCCAGTTTCTTTTCTAAGAGCTTCGACATAGCTTTTCAATGCCAGTGAAGAGTTATCGTGGGTTGATTGCATATCTGAACCAAATGCAGCTTTGATTGCCATGTCGCACTCTCGAACTGGAGTGATTCGATCGCGAACAAACTCAAACCCATAAGCATCAATATTTCTCAGAATAAGTTGTTCTAGACACTAGAAACGATGAACCAAGCCTATTTGAATCATAGGCATTTCAACTTTAACTAACGCTTTGAGAAATCTCTTGTCACCTGTTAACATGAATACTTGAGCAGATCTATCTTCTTGAAGGGCTTTGATAACATGACTGATTAAAATCGCTTCACCTTGATCTATACCCTCGAATTCAGATAGCCTTAAAAATAAATCTTGATAAACAGTTTCTACAGACATTTGAGATAAGGTTTCTATCAACTCGATTGTCTTTTCATAGTTGATAAATTTATCTTGATCGTTCTTAGCTCTCTTATTCTTGAGCTTCTCCCAGTCTCTCTCAAATTTGTATCGTGCTGTTGCCAGGATTCTGGCTTGCTCACGGCTAGCATTAAGTAACTTTAGTGTTTCATCAAACAGATTAAAGATGGCTAGTTTTCTGAGAATGTCATTATCAATGAAGTAGACGCAACCCGTCAAAACTAATCTCCTAGAATGCGATCGAGATGATCAGAATTGTCATCACCTAAATGATCCCAATCTAAATGAGCTTCTAGAAACTGATTAATGATTTTATGCCCATCCTCAGCCGGACTCAGGATTTTCACGGCTGTGTTGGCAAGACCATAACTTTGCGTATGCCATGCGTAGTTAAAAGCAAGAACACAGGGATCAACCGTGGAGTTTGATTTCAGACGTTCAGCTATTGCGTTTATTAGTTGATTATTGTTGTGAAAGTTCTTACTTTGGAAACAATTGTCAAGGTTATCCACAAGAAGTTTTACAGCAAATGTATTAGCAGCAGTTTCTTCTGCATCATCAGATTTTTGATTGATTTCATCGTCAATCAAAATGCCATCTATGATATGACCAAGAGCGAGATGACCCAGTTCGTGGGCAAGATCAAATGCTAACTGAGCAGGATATTTCCGGGCGCTACTGAGAACAATAGTTGGTCGATCGCAGTGCCCCTGAATCATACCCGTGAGCTTGCGGGTATCTTCTGGATAATCATTGAAATAAACTACAGCAATGCCGTGTTGCCAACAGTAATTCAGAATACTCTCTAAGGTGATCTCTGAATGGGACTGAAGGATCTCTATTCGGATTTGGTTGGCATTTTCGGGAATGGGTAAGAAGGGTCGCTGAACTCCATACGCGACAAGTTCAGCAACCCGTGAAGCAATCTGATGAGACGTAGTAGGAATACTTGATTCTTGCTGGTTGTTGCGTTTGAATTTTGTATGGGGTAAGTGCTTAAATTTAACATCTTGATCTTCCGTAAGCAGGCTTCGTAAGTCCAGATGTAGGCGTTTAGCGATATGTCCAGCACCTTCTAAAACAGCAGCGGGCTTATTATTTAGCTCGTCGTCCCACCAGCTAGGCAAACCAGATTGTCGGACATAGTTTTCACTAAGTCCGAGTTTCGAGAGTTTCTTATACAGAACCAACATTGATAATGGTTGTGTCATTAGCTTGCCCTCCAAGTGAGAACTTGCACAAGATTTTGAACTACTATAGAGAATATATTTACTTCTTATCCGATGTATTACATTTCTACTCTATCAAGTCAAGATTTTACTATCCCAACAGTCTGGCAACATTAACGAAGGTTAAGTCTGCTTGCAGGCGAACAAAGAGGATTGCAGAGAAGAAAATTGGTGATCGCCGATCGCACTCAATAACTGACTTCAAAATGCAAAGAAGCACGAAGATTATATTCTTCGTGCTTCGATCGCTTAGTTACGACAGCTAAACCTTGGCTAGCTGACCTCAGCGTTCAATCACAGCAACCTACAGCGTTCCTAGCGCCAAATCAGAGTTCAACCGCAAGTTCAGGTCAGTGTTAGGGTCAATGGTAATGAGAGTGACACTGTCGCGTCCCAGGAAGACACCCAGTAGCGCGCCAACCCCTGCACCTCCCAGCACTTCTTCCGTGGCGATCGCCCGGTCTCCAGTCACTGCCGAAATACCCGCCGCCGCTGCTGCACCCAGAGCCGCATCCTTGATCACATTCCCAGCATTTACGCCCTTACGCACCTCTTCTGTTTTAGTAATCACATCTGAACTGGCATTGACAGCGAGTCGTTGTCCATTGGGGTAAACCAATTCCTGGGCCACAAACTGGGAGCCACCTTGGGCTGGACGCAACTGCCCAATGACCTTAGTACCAGCAGGAATCAGCACAGTTCCCTGGGAGGTCGTGATGTTTTGCGCCACTGTCAACGTTAGGGGGGAAGTTTCCGTCGGGGCAACCAGGATTTTCTTCGCATCGGTGTACCGCACAGGAATTGTGGTTCCGGCTGGAATCCGCACTTGGCGGGAAGGCTGAGTGCCTGCCCCCACGATGTAGGGCGATGTGATTGAGGCAACATTCCCGTTGCTCACCAAGGCTTGATAGATAAACGCAGCCACATCAGCACGGGTGGCCACTTGGTTAGGGTTGAGCGTGCGGACATCGGGATAGTTCACCACAATGCGCCGATCGGTGGCCGCTGCCACACTACCACGAGCGTAATTAGGAATCCCCGACGCATCATTGTAGTACTGCTGAAGCACAGTGTCTGGTGTGTTAGCCGTTGTGTAGTTCAACCCATTGGCTAGGGAAACCAGCACTTGGACACGGGGGATATTTTGCCCTGGGTCGAAGACATTACCGGGGTAGCCTGCGAGGAATCCAGTGGTATAAGCCGCATCGATCGCGTTCGCTGCCCAGTAGTTGGTAGACACGTCTACAAACTTCACAGAGCTTCTGGTTCTGGCAGTGGGGAACGCTTTGCTTACCATGGCTGCAAACTGAGCGCGGGTTACAGGGTCATTGGGGCGAAAGCTGCCATCGGGAAAGCCAGCAATAATGTTGCGAGCAGAAAGAGATTGAATGAATCCTTGGGCCCAGTAGCCACTTGACACATCATAAAAAGCGGTTTGAGCAAAGGCTGGGGCAGGGCGAACGATCGGGGCAACAGTTCCCACACCTACCCCAAGTAACAGCATTAACGCAGTGCTAGATTGCAAACGATTGAAGTTAGACATAGTAATAATCCTCAAATACAGGGTGTTTGTTGTTATCTAATGAGACTTGGTTAAAGCAGGAGTGTTCCCAGATCGTGATTAAAAGAAGCAAGATAATATTACTAGAAAAAATATCGATCGTACATCTTTTAATAGAGGTGGCTTTGCTAGTTACTCCCTTTGGTATAGATCGTTAGAGAGATTGACTCATCAGGATTCCACCTTCATCTTTTTTCCATTTCTCCCCCTTCTTCTGGCGAAAAGTTTGTTGACTTAATGGGAATTTAGCAGGGCATCAAACATTATTTCCTATCTTAGTTATAAGGATTGGGAGTAATGAGTACTTCGTCTATTGTTCACTAAATGAACTGTCCACTCCCATCGTCAATTTTGCAGCCTAGTGATAACTGGCTCAATTAAATCTGCTCGCTTAAAAGCTGATTTGAGGGTGCTTTCAGATCAAACAATCCTTTAGGAATTTTTCCATCCATCATGACCTTTAAAGAATGGCAAAATGAGTGAGAAAAATCGTTAGGTTTAGGAGTTAATCCTCTAATGGAGAATGATAGAAATCCCCACAACTTAATGGATATTGAAGCGGTGCAAAAAGCGTTGCACCGATCGCGCGCCTCGATCTACCGCTATGCCAACACCGACCCCCAGCAAGTCAATTTGGAGTATGACCCCAAACGACTTAACCCAGAACTGCGACAGAGCGAGAATGATTTGCTGCTATTTCACCCCAATGAGGTGGCGCGGTTTGCCAGGGATGTGTTGAAAATCAACCAGGTAACCATCGAAGTGCAACCCTCGCCTGAAACAGCCACCCTGGAAGTGCTGCAAGCCATCTTGACGGAGTTGCAAAGTATTCACCAACTTTTAAAGACGCGATCGTAGCATTTGCCCGTAAAATCGCTACTAACGAACGTATGCAAGCTAGTGGGGTGGGTCAATGAAACTTGAAGATATTGTCAGCCAAAATAAAATTGTTAGTTTGAATGAGTTAACCAGCGATCGAGCGTTAGTTAAGGATATTCAAACTCGCTTGAGCGCCTTGGGTTTAATGCAAGTGACGGATATCGATGGCACCTACGACCCCACTACCGAAGCGGCCCTGAAGCGTTTTTGTGTTTCGGTCAACCTCGACAACTCTGTCACCAAACTGTTTGGCCCCACCTTTGCTAAAAAGCTGATTGGCACCCGCGCCCCGATCGTCAACCTATCCACCCGACCCAGGGCCACCCCAGCAGCACCAGATGCCCTCGCTACCGCACTGAAATTTACGTTGCTGTGGGAGGGCGGCTTTGTCGATCACATTAATGACATTGGCGGGCCCACAAACTTTGGGGTGACCCAAGCAACCTACAATACCTATCGGATTAAGAAGAAGATTCCAACTCAAACTGTGCAAAATATCTCTAGTGCTGAGGTGCAGGAACTGTATCAAGTGATGTATTGGCAGCCCAGTCAAGCAGGATCGATGGTGTTGCCCTTGGCGATCGTCCACTTCGACACAGCCGTGCTGTTCGGAGTCGGCGGAGCTATTTTGTTTCTGCAAGAAGCACTCAACATTCCCACCGATGGCGGTTTTGGACTACGGACTAAAACAGCGGTAGAGGAGAACAACAATAAGCAAACTGCACTCAAAATCATTGACGGCCGCGTCGCTTACCATCAACAGCGTGTCAAAAGTAACCCCAGTCAAGCCGTCTTCCTCGATGGCTGGGTCGCCCGTGCCAACAGCACAACTCCGTCTCGTTTAGGATTACGGGAATTCATCAAAAATTTCTAAGCATCGTGGATTCAGTAGCCTCCTAAGATAATCTCAGCCCCCTCACCGTTCGGCTGAGCGCTCACGTCAAAGCCCCCAACTCCTCTCCCAAGGGGCCTTGTCATTACCAACATCTATTAAAAAGCTTAGAGAGTGTCTGACAAATGCTTTAGATCTTGCACTTGCCCCCTTTTCATGTATGCCTGAAAGGCTTTA
>JARCMD010000413.1 GCA_030248885.1 Leptolyngbyaceae cyanobacterium MP9P1.79
CCCCTCTTGGGAGAGGGATTTGGGGTGAGGGTCTATTCTGGCTGTAAAACAGGGTTTCCAGCACCTCCACAAAAACTGTCCGAAGTATTGATAGGCGATGTGCAACTTAAAGTCTAACCTCATCCCCCAGCCCCTTCTCACACCTTGTCATTACCAACATCTTTTAAACAGCTTAGAGGGTGTCTGAAAAATGCCATAGATCTGGCACTTGCCCCCTTTTCATGTATGCCTGAAAGGCTTTAAGGACCCAATTCTGGGGGACTTCGATCTCAGAACCCCCCAGAATTGGGGGGCAGGGAGGCGGTTCGGGCGGCAATTCGGGACTTCTCAGACAGCCTCTTACACAACGAAGCTGCTGAAGTTTGACTTTGTTCTCAACAGTCACTATTTATTGACAATGAGTAACAAAGGTTTGGGGTTTAGAATTTACATTTTTGAGAAATCGAAGATTTCTCAAAAATGTTGGTAATGACAAGTTCTGGGAGAGGGGTATAGCCCTTCGAGTATTTCAGAAAGCAGGGTGGTTTCAAGGTTGTCAGATAGAATTTGAAAAGCCTATAACTTCGCTCCCATTTGAGCGATGCTTCCTGGGAGCTAATCCAGCTTTCAATACTTTCGGATTCTTTTCCGGGACAATGAAACCACCCTGCTTCGGGTATTTCAGAAAGGGGTGTAGCTTGCTTCCCGAAGGATGGGCGGTTCGGGAAAGTTTCACATCGCTTCCGACATGGTTAAATTGCCCAACAAATTGAAGAGCATAAATCGCCAAATTTCCTCCAGTTCAAACTACTTTGTACTTAGCATGAAACGAACGTCCTCCGTCCTAAGTCTTAAGCTGGCTAGTTTGGGATTAGTTAGCTTGGGACTCGCAAGTGTCTTGATGAGTTGCACCTCTCCTACCCCGATCGCCAGCCCTACCCCGATCGCCGTCAGTAGCCCTGCCACCCCACCTGCCGCCAGCCTCACTCCTGCTTCACCAACCAACACCCTAGCTACCATCACAGAAATCCGTCAACAGCCCGTGTGGGTTCGCCCCGTTAGTGCTGTCCAAGATATTTCTGCCCGTGAAGGGATGGGATTGCAACTTGGTGAAATCATTCGGACTCAGGGTGAAGCCGCAGCCCAAGTGGATCTAAAAAATGGGCTAGCGTTTCGGATTCGGGGCGATGCCTCTCTTAAAATTCAGCCCAACAACCGCTTGAACTTAACTGCTGGAGATATGATTACCTGGGTGCCACCCGGTCTAACCTTGCCAGCCGAAATCATCACACCCACTGCGGTTGCTGGCATTCGTGGCACCACAGTTTTTGTAAAAATTCCCTCAGACCCCAAGGGTGAGACGGAATTCTTTTCCTGGGAGGGCACTGTCTCGGTGCGTCTGTTAGGGCAGACCGAGGAGATTTTGCTGAAAACGGGTGATGAAGTGAAAATCAGACGGGGAGAAACTGATATCAATCAGATTCGGAAACGGGTACGGCGGTTCACTCCCCAAGAGTTTACTGAGCGACAACGCAACAATCGATTCCTGCGAAACTTCAAGCAGCCTTTGCCGACGCTCAAGCTAATTGAAACGTTGCAGCCTGGTCAGGTGGTTTCAGATCTTAAAAGCTCTAAGGCTAAGCCACTTCTAGTAGCAGACCTGAAGCGCAAGTCACTGAACCCAGAACCAGACTTGAAGCAGCCAGCAGAATTGAGGCGTGCCATTGAAGCAGACAAAAAATCAGGCAAAGCCAGCCAGAAGATGCTTCAGAAAGCAAGAGCAGAGGTGAAACGTGACAAAGCAGGCAATGTTGGGAAGAAAATACTTCAGGAAGCAAAATTGAGTAGAAGCCGTCCGATCTCCCTAACTCCCAAGGAGAAGCAGCGGGGTTAAAACTGATCTTTCAAGCCCCGGAGTTTTCTAAACGTTTGAAGGGGATCGGGGCTACCCATAGCCGATCGGATGGCGGGGTCATCCCAACGAAGAAACGGATTGGTGCGTTTTTCCACCCCTAGTACAGAGGGAATCGTTGCCTCCGATCGGTTTCGGGCTGTTTGAACGTGGGCATAACGATCGGCTAACTCTGCATTGTGGCGATCGACGGTCAGGGCAAACTTGAGATTGTTCAATGTATATTCGTGGGCGCACCACACTTGAGTTGCATCAGGCAGTGCCCGTAGCTTGCTCAACGAGGACACCATCTGCGCTGGGGTGCCTTCAAAGAGTCGCCCACACCCGCCTGCAAAGAGTGTATCCCCACAAAATAAATTGCCAGTCTCCTCATCAGTGGCTGGTGGGAAATAGTAGGCAATGTGGGCGCGAGTGTGACCAGGGACAAAGAAGACTTCTCCCGTTTCCCCGGCAAAGGAGACACGATCGCCCTCTTGCAAAAAGACCTGCTGCCCTGGAATCCGCCCCCGGTCTTCGGCACCACCATAGACGATCGCGTCCGGGAACTGCTCCAACAGCGTCATGTTACCGCCCACATGATCCCCGTGGTGGTGGGTGTTGAAAATAGCTGTGAGGGTTGCCCCCAATTGCTGAAGCTTTTGCAGCACGGGCGTTGCTACCGCCGGGTCTACAACCGCTGCCACGTTTTGCTGGGGGTCATGGAGTAGAAAAATGTAGTTGTCGGAAAGGACAGCGAGGCGATGGATTTCCATGACGAATTAAACGATTGTGTATTCAGCTACGTCCTGCTAAGTAGGTAGGCGCAATTAATTGTAAAAGGGGGAGTGGGGGCGTTGCCCCCAGGCAGGGGGTTCCACCCCCTCCACCCCCAAAATCATCTTTAGTTTAATTGCACTCAGCTACTTACCACTAGGGCACTTGAGGCAGCAGGTTCCGCTTTGGTTTTGGTAGCGTCACTGTCTGCTAGCAAAAACTCGCGAATGATCCGTGTCACCACCCGTTGCACCAAACCATTGGCAATCTGTTGTCCCATTTGTTGAGCTTCCGATCGCGCCAAGAGGCGAGGCACAAGTTGCAACACGCGCATGGGATCGAAGCCCTTAGTTTCCCGCAGAATTGCCAAAATTCGCTTAAGGTGATCGAGGCTTTGCTGTTCTTGACGGGGCACGATCGGGCTGGCCACGGCTAAGCCAATTCGCTGCCGCAGGGTATCTGTTACTTTCTGATAGGTGCTTAACCCAAACGCATCTACGCCTTTAATAACTTCCTCAACTAATGTGTTGCGAATAAATGACCCCCGATCGGAGAACAGAAAGTCGATCGCCTGGTCTAATACATTGTCTAGGTCATAATCTTGGCTATCACGGGCATTCAGGAGCAGGTTTTCCAGGCGATTCCACCGAAAGCTGCCATCTTTGAACAGTAAGTCGCGCAGGGACGATCGCAACTCTGGGGCGGGATCAGTCAGCAAGCGCTTAGAAATGTAGGGATAAGCCCGGCTCAATACTTTGAAGTTGGGGTCAACATTGATAGCGATGCCTTCCAAGGTGACGAGCGATCGAATAATCAGCGCGTAGTAGGCTGGCACCACAAAGGGATAGTCGTACATCAACGCTGACAATTGATCCGTAATACTCTTGAAATTCAACTCAGCCACACTTGCACCCAAGGCATTACCAAAGATATTGGCTAAGGCAGGGATGATCGGAGTCAAATCAGTTTCTGCGCTCAGAAAATCCAACTTTATATAGTCCTGAGCTAAGCCTTCAAAGTCTCGGTTGACCATGTGCACAACCGCCTCAATCAAGCCATAACGCTGGTAGGGCTTGACTTCACTCATCATCCCAAAATCCAAATAGGCTAACTTGCCATCGGTTGTGGCTAACAGGTTGCCTGGATGGGGATCAGCATGGAAAAAGCCATGTTCCAATAGTTGTCGGAGCGAACACTGCACTCCGACATCAATTAAATGCCGAGCATCAATTCCTTGCGCCGCTAGCAGTTGGGGTTGGGTGAGTTTTGTGCCAGTGATCCATTCCATGGTCAGGACACGGCGATTGGTATATTTCCAATAGATACTGGGAACGTAAATATCGGGGAGATGCCCGTAAAGCTGAGCAAAGCGCTCGGCATTTTGCCCTTCCTGAACGTAATCCAGTTCCTCAAAGATCCTGGCTCCAAACTCATCCAAGATTGCGACTAGATTACTGCGAACGCGCTTCACATTCCGCATCGCCCACCCTGCTAAACGGCGCAGGATGTAGAGATCCAAGGTGATGCCTTGGGCCAGTCCGGGGCGTTGCACTTTGACGGCAACTTGTTCGCCTGTGTGCAGTTTGCCTTTGTAAACTTGACCGAGGGAGGCAGCGGCGATCGGATCAGCACTTAACTCTGCGTACACTTCTGTCGGGAGAGCGCCCAATTCTTCTTCAATAAACTGATATGCGACTTCGTTGGGAAAGGGCGGCAATTGGTCTTGAAGTTGGGTCAATTCATCTAAATACAGGGGTGGCACCAAATCAGGCCGGGTGGAAAGCGCTTGCCCAATCTTGATGTAGGCTGGCCCCAATTTCGTCAAAAGTTCTCGCAGGTGGATCGCCCGTCGCTGCTCGTTTGCTTGGCGCTGGTTGGTGACTCCATCCCACCAGAGGCTGAACGCAAAAAAGAGCAGGGGAAAGATGATGTTAAACAGCCGTGTCCAGGTTTGAAAGGGCTTGTGGCGATAGAGGTCAGCGATCGTCTCTGGGTCGTAGCGGGCCCCAGCCGTCCTCACGATCTCTGGCTCAGGAGCAGGCAACGTAACGGGTGTCCCCAGCACTGCCTCACTTTCAACGGTAATTGTGGTTGCTTCTGTTCCCACTCGGCTCCCGTTGCCATTAAGGGGGGCTGGAAACGATTCTGACTCAGAGCGAAAGGTTGAAGGAGGAGCAAATGGGGGTGTCGTCTTCATGAGCCAGGGGAGAAACAACTATATTAAGGATTGTAACAAGAGCGGAGGCCAAACCCCACCTCTAACTTTACATTTGCTTTAGATTTTAGCTGTTCTACTCTCTGTAAGGACTCTATCTGAAAACAGATCGTTGCTGGTTTCAGTTGGTTTTGGGCATAACGGAGAAACCTGGCTTCTGTCTATGGGATACAAGGCATGAGAAACCGGGGTTCTGTCCAGGATTAAATCCGATCGCCCCCAATTTCCTAAAGAACCCTGGTTTCTGGATTAGAAACGATCGCCCCACCCTTCCAGAACCTGGTTTCTAGCTCCAGTTCAACTAATTTTGCGATCGGCCCTGAATATAGTCCGCAACCAGATGTCTCAATTCCAACAACCCTGCGGTTAACTGGTTCAGTTGCTCCTGAGTAAACTCCCTTTGCTGCCTAAATTGCTCTTGGATCTCCTCACGAGCCAATCTAAATTGCTCGTGGGTCTCCCCTCGAACCAGTCTAAATTGCTCTTGGGTGGCCTCTTGAGCCGATCTAAATTGCTCTTGGGTCGCCTCTTGAGCCAATCTAAACTGCTCCTGAGTCAATCTATACTGCTCCTGATTGAGTCGCACCAGAGCGCGGATTTCTGCCATTTCCTGTTCATGACGCACGATCGCTTGCTGATGTATGGTGGCGAGTTGGGTCAATTCTTCAGAGGTCATCTCATTTGCCCAGATTTTCTATGACATTTAACCATATTCCAGGGCAAAAGCGATCGGGTGTCTGAACGATCGCCTGTTCTCAAGCAACCAAGGTTCTGTTTATGGGATGCAGGGGGTGAGAAACCGGGGTTCTGTCCACAACTGTTGTGATAGTCAAAAATTTACGCAGAACCCCGGTTTCTGGACTGAGACTGATCGCCC